>JAYWED010000022.1:0-29777 GCA_043779525.1 Candidatus Eiseniibacteriota bacterium
GGTGCGCCTGGGGTGCTCGAAATCGTCCGGGTTGTTCTTCCAGAGGCCGTGCGCGGAGAAGCCGCGCGGCACCTGATGGGCCATGCTCGAATAGAGCACCGTCTTCCTGGGCTGGAAACCCTCCGTGTTCGCGATCGCCCCTCCCCAGCTCGCTCCGCGCGCCGTTCCGACGTAGGTCTCCTGAGAGGTGGCGCCGCAGCGGCTCGGATTGAAGTCGTCGGTGTCGGGCGGAATGGTCCAGGCCGCGGGGAAGGTTACCTTCGGGTTCGCTTTCGAGATCTCGTCGCGGATCGTCCGCTCCAGCTCCGCGTAGGAGCCTTCGCCCGCGTGCTGGCGTACGATGGTCCCGCGTGCGTCGATCAGAAACTTGTTCGGCCAGGAGTTGCTGTCGTAGGCGCGCCAGATCGAGAAGTCGCTGTCCACCACGACGGGCCACGTGATCCTCTGCCGCTTGGTCCCGATGGCTACGTTCTCGGGCTTGTAGGCGAAATCGAATTCCGGCGCGTGAACGCCTACGATTTCGAAGCCGTAGGGCTTGTATCGCGTGTAGATGCGCTTGAGCGCGGGGAGCGTGCGGATGCAGTTGATGCAGGTGTACTCCCAGAAATCCACGAGGACGACCTTGCCCTTGAGCCCCTTCTGGAGCGAGAGGGGCGGAGTGTTGATCCACGTCTTGGCCCCCGTGAAATCGGGCGCGGGCGTGCCGGCGGTGAGCTCGGCTCGGGCAGGCGGTGCTGGCGGCGCGGCGAAAAGGGCCGCGGCGAGAATCGCAAACAGGATGCGATGTTTCGACACGATACCTCCGGGAGTGCGAGTGTGAGGACCGGTAAACCTCACATTATACGCGGCGGGGGCGACTCTGTGCCCGGGGATCTAGGGGTTGTATCGCGGGACGTGGTCGCGTGCGGGCGCTGCCCGAGACTCCGCGACCACTGCGCGGAGGTCGCCCGAGCGAAGCGCAAGGCGTACATGGGCGAGGAGTACTGGGGGCGCCCCGTCCCGGGGTTCGGCGATCCGGATGCGTGGCTCCTGATCGTCGGCCTGGCCCCCGGAGCGCACGGCTCCAACCGCACGGGGCGCATGTTCACCGGGGACCGCTCGGGGGAATGGCTCTACGGCGAGCTTCATCGCCAGGGCCTCGCGAGCGCGCCGCGCTCGGTCGCTCTCGACGACGGGCTCACGCTCGAGGGGGCGTACATCACGGCCGCGGCGCGATGCGCACCACCGGACAACAAGCCGAGGACCGAGGAGCTGGGCCGGTGCCGCGAATACCTGATCCGCGAGATGTCGGCGCTTCGCGGCGTGCGCGTCCGGCTCGTGCTCGGGCGGATCGCCTTCGACGCCTTCTGGAAGGCGCGGCAGGAGCTGGGGCTGCCGGAGATGAGGCCGCTTCCCAAGTTCGCGCACGGCGCGTCGACGCCGCTGCCGGAAGGGGGATTTCTCCTCGCGTCCTACCATCCGAGCCAGCAGAACACGAGCACGGGCAAGCTCACGGCCGCCATGTGGCGCGGCGTATTCGACAAGGCGCGCGCGCTGGCGGCCTCGTGACGCCTCGCGTATAGTCGCGTCATGACGATCCTCTTCCTCTGTCGCCAGAACGCCGGCCGGAGCCAGATGGCGCAGGCTTTTTTCGAGCGCATGGCGCCGCCCGGGCACGAGGCGATATCGGCGGGCTCCGAGCCCGCGGCCGCCGTGCATCCTTCCGTGATCGAGGCGATGGAGGAGGCCGGGATCGATCTCGCGGGACGAACGCCGCAGCGCGTGGACAAGGCAATGCTCGACCGCGCGGACCACGTGATCTCGATGGGCTGTGACGATCCTGCCGTCTGTGAATATCCGGGTCGGAAGGTCGAGGACTGGTTGATCGAGGACCCTTCGAAGAAAGGGCCGGAGGACGTGCGGCGTATCCGCGACGAGATCCGCGAGAGAGTCGCGGCGCTCGTGGCGCGTCTGTCCGCCGGAGTGGCCTGACCATGCGCGCCGTTCTGCTTCGTCGTCCCGGATCCCCGCGAACTCTGCGAGTCGAAGACGCGCCCGATCCGGTGGCCCGGCCTGGCGAGATCCTCATCCAGAACCAAGCGGCGGGCGTGAATTTCGCCGACGTGCTCGCGCGCCAGGGTCTCTATCCCGGCGCGCCCAAGGGCCCCTTCATTCCCGGTTTCGAATCGAGCGGCGAAGTGCTGGCGCTGGGCGAGGGCGTGAACGGGTTTCGGATCGGCCAGCGCGTGCTCGCGTTCCATCCCTCCGGCGGCTATGCCGAGCGCGTCGTAGCACCCGCCGCGAACGTGCTCGCGATCCCCGATACGCTGGGCGCCCAATCCGCGGTCGTGCTGCCTCTCAACTACGGCACGGCCTACGTCGCGCTCCACCGCACCGGCCCGCTCGAGCCGGGAATGCGGGTGTTCCTGCACGCGGCCGCGGGCGGCGTGGGGCTCGCGGTGATCGACCTCGCGCGCCGCGCGGGCCTGGAGGTCGTCGGCGCCGCAAGCTCGCACTTCAAGCGCGAGCGTCTCCAGGCCGAGGGCGTGAAGCACGTCGTGGATTCGAGGAAAGCGCACGTGGATCGTGTCGCGAAGGCTCTCTACAGCAGGGAAGGCGGCTTCGACATCGTGATCGATTCGGTCGGAGGACGCTCGATCGCGGAAGGGATGCGCGCGCTCAGGCCCGGCGGCCGTCTCGTGAGCTGCGGCGTCGCGCGCCTGTCGGGGCGCGGCATTCTGGGGGCGGTCGGGCTCTGGCTCACGACGCCGCGGCTGAATCCCCTCCGGCTCCTTCAATCGAGCCGCGGGTTCTACGGCCTGAATCTGGCACCCCTCCTGCGCGATCCCGCCCTCACGCGGAAGATCCTCGAGGAGCTGCTTCGGATGACCGCGGCCGGCGAGATCCATCCCGAGCCTGGGCGGGTCATGCCGCTCGCGGAAGCCGGCGCCGCGCACAGCCTGCTCGAGGAACGGCGAAACGTGGGGAAGATCGTCCTTCGGGTGTAGCGACCTACCGCGCGGGAACGGGCGCCACGAGCCGTTTCAAGTCCGAGAGCACCTCGGCCCACGCGCCCGCGTAGTTGCGGCGGGCCGCGGCGCCTCCTTGCTCGGCGATTCGCTCGAATCCCGAGTGCGAGATCAGGAGCGACGTTCCGTCCGCCTCGGGCTCGAGCGCGAAGAGAAGCTCGGTCGGCGCGGCCCAGGATTCACCCACCCACTCCCAGGACAGCTTCAGCCTCGACTCCGGGACCACCTCCTGGACGACGCCCTGCTCGATGACGTCCTGCCCACGATTTCGCGACCGGAAACGAAACGCGCTCCCTTGCTGCGCTTCGAACTGCTCCACCGTCGCCACCCACTTCGCGAGGCCCGAGCCCGTGGAGATGAGAGGCCACAGATCGGAGGCGGTGCGCGGGAGGAGCGCGCGCATGGTCACGGGATGCGTGCCGCCCCACTCCGGAGACGCCTTCTGGCCGTCCACGAATCGCGCGAGCGCGTCCAGCGAATCCCGCCAGAAGAGCCGCGCGTGGTCGCGCTCCTCCTTGCTTCGCAACCCGTCGTGGGCAACCGTCAGTCTCGATCCCGGGCCGTCCCCCGCGATCCGCCACGTGACGTGGCTCTCGGGGTCGAACTCGAAGGGCCGCCACGCGAACTCGAGACGCGCCGTCGGCACCGCAGCGATGACGCGCCCACGGAACCGGTCCCCGTTCCAGGTCTCGAGGCTCAAGGCGCCTTCGTGGGTCAGCTCGAGATCCGCCGTGCCGAGCCACCCGGCCATTCGCTCTCCGATGGTGAGGCATTGCCAGATAGCGGCTGGGGTCGAACGAAAAGACCGGTAATGGGTGAACGAGGTCGTCTCCATCGAGCGCATCGTAACGCACGGCGCGCGCGCGGAGTTACCACACTTGACATTCACCTTTTATTCACCTATCATGGGAACTCATGCTCACGCCGCGCCAACACACGGCCTACGAATTCATCGCCGGTTTTCTCGACCGCCGCGGGTACGCCCCCTCCTACGAGGAGATTCGCCGGCACCTGGGGGTCCGCTCGCTCAACGCGGTCGCGAAGCTCATCACGCAGCTCCGCCGCCGCGGCGCTCTCGCCGAGGCTCCCTTCAACGCGAAGCGGAGTCTGTCGCCGGTCGCCCCCCCCGCGACGGTGCCGCTCCTGGGGCTCATCGCCGCCGGACGTCCCATCGAGGCGATCGAGAATCCCGAGCCGATCGAGGTGCCGGCGTCCATGCTCGGCCCTGGCGAGCGCTACGCCCTGCGTGTCCGAGGCGAGTCGATGATCGAAGACGGGATCCAGGACGGTGACCTGGTCCTGATCCGTCGCGCGGCCCGGGCCGAGAACGGGCAGACGGTGGTCGCCGTAGTGGATGGGGAAGCGACACTGAAGCGTTTCTTCCGTCGCGGCGCGCGAATCGAGCTTCGTCCCGCGAACGCTGCGCTCCGTTCCACGCAGTGGCCCGCCTCGCGGGTCGAGATCCGGGGAATCCTGGTCGGGCTGTTGCGTCGCTACTCCTGAGATCCTCCGAGGGCCTCCATGGAACGCACCATCCTTCACCTCGCCGTCGATTCCTTTCCGATCCAGGCCGAGCGGCTGCGCTGCCCCAAGCTTGCGGGGCGTCCGGTCGCGCTTGTTCCCGGGGGATCGCCCCGGCCACGCGTGATCCTGCCCTCGCGCGAGGCGCGAGACGCGGGGGTCATGCCGGGGACGCCGCTGGTTCACGCGCGGCGCCTCTGCGCGGACCTGGTCGCGCTTCCGTTCGACCGCGATTTCTACGGCGGCATCGGGGAGTCCATCTTCCAGCGCCTGGGCCCCTTCGCGCCGGTGGTGGAGCCGGGAGGCGCCGCGGGCGCCGGCGCGGGAAGCGGCCGCTTCTTCCTCGACCTGACCGGCGTCGCGCGCAGCCACCCGGAGGCGCGGGACCGCGCCGTGCGCGCGGGACGCGACGTCGAGGAGTTCTTCCGCCTCCATCCGACGCTCGGGGTCGCGGGGAACAAGCTCGTGAGCCGGGTCGCGGCCCGGGTCGTGGCGCCCGACGGCGATCTCCTCGACGTTTCCACGGGCAGCGAGGCCAGCTTTCTGGCGCCGCTCGCGGTGGACATGCTCCCCGCGGCGCGTCGCCCGCACACCGCGGCGCTCCTCGATCTTCTCAGCGTGCGTACCGTGCGCGACGTCCAGGCGCTCTCCCTCGCGCACCTGACGCGCGCGCTGGGTGGCGAGGGATCCAGGCTCTGGAGCGAGTCGCGCGGCGTGGACCCGACCCCCGTGCGCGCGCCCGACGCGCGACCGCGCGTGGTCGCGGAGGAAACGCTGGCCCGCGAGACAAACGACGCGCGCGCTCTCTCGGCCCACGCCGCGCGGCTCGCCGTCGAGCTCTCGGCCGGGCTCCGCGCGCGCAGGGAAGGGGCGCGCGGGATCTCGCTCGGGGTCGAGTACGCGGACGGGTACCTGGACCAAGCGCGGCAAAGTTTCGGCGAGCCGCTCCGGGGAAGCGCGGCCGTCGGGGCCGCCGTCGCCGCGCTTCTGACGCGCGCGGTGAAGCGGCGCGTGCGCGTGAGGCGCTTACGCCTCTCCGCGTGGGGGATCGCCGCGGAGGGCCGGCAGCTTTCGCTCTGGGACGGAGACGCGGCGGCCGCGGGCGTCGGCGCGGCGGCACGCGGCTCCTCACTCGAGTCCGCGATCGATCGCGCGCGGCAGCGCTTCGGCGCCGAGGCGCTCGTGCCGGCCACGTGGATGCTCCATGGCCTCAGCGTTCGCGCATCTTCACGTCCATAGCCACTACTCGCTCATGCGGGGGACGGAGCCGCTGGAGGCGCTGGCCCAGGCCGCCCGCGAGCGGGGGATGGACCGCTTTGCCCTGACCGACACGAACGCGCTCTACGGATTCGTGTTCTACCGGCAGATCTGCGAGGAGTGGGGGCTCACCCCGATCGCCGGCGCGGAGCTGGTGGAGGCAGGGGACGCCCCGGCCCGGGCCGTGCTCCTCGCCCGCGGGCGCGAAGGCTACAGCTCGCTCTGCCATGTCATCACCGCGCGCCACCTCGATCCCTTGTTCTCCCTCGAGGGCGCCGTGCGCGCGAACGCGGCCTCGCTCGTGCTCCTGAGCGGGCAGCGCGCGCTGCTCACGGCCCTGCGCGAGACGCTCCCCGTCTACGCCGAGCTGGTTCCCGGGCGCGGCGATCGCCCGCTTCTTCACTGGGCGCGGCACGAAGGCATCGCGCCCGTCGCGGCCAACGACGTCCACTTCGTCCACCGCGCGCGGCACCGCATTCATCACACGCTGCGCGCCATCGCGCGGAATACGACGCTCGATCGCGTGCCGCGCGAGGACCTGGCGGAGCCCGAGCGCGTCTTCCTGAGCGCCGAGGAGATGGAAGCCCGTTTCCCGCACGCGCCCGAGGCGCTGGAGAACGCGGCGCGTCTCGCGGAGGAATGCGCGGTCGACTGGCCGATGGGCCGCGCGATCTTTCCGTCCTACCCCCTCGAGCGTGGCGATGCCTTCTCGATCCTGCGCGCCCGCTGCGAGGCGGGGATCCTCCACCGCTACGGGCGGGCCCCGGACCCTGAGGTACGCTCGCGGCTCACGCGCGAGCTGGCCGTCATCCGCGACAAGGGGTTCGCGGACTACTTCCTGATCGTCGAGGCGATCACCTCACGCACGCCGCGGATCTGCGGCCGCGGCTCGGGCGCCGCGAGCATCGTGGCCTATTTGCTCGGCATCACCCACGTGGATCCGGTGCGGCACAACCTCTTCTTCGAGCGCTTCCTCTCGCCCGAGCGGAAAGACCCGCCCGACATCGACGTGGATTTCGCCTGGGACGAGCGCGACCAGATCCAGATCGACGTGCTCGCGGAGAACGGCGCGCCCGTGCGCGCCGCGATGGTGGCGAACCACGTCGGGTTTCGCGCCCGGGCCGCGATCCACGAGATCGCGAAGGTGTACGGGCTTCCCGAGGACGAGATCCGGAACGTCACGAGGCGGCTGCAGGGGCACTGGGGCGCCGAGGATCCCATCGAGGGCATGGGCGCGCGACCGCGCTTCCGCGACGTGGACTTCGAGCCTCCGTGGCCCGAGATCCTGGCGCAGGCCGAGGCACTGGAAGGGCACCCGCGCCACCTCTCCGTGCACAGCGGCGGCATCGTGCTCGTGCCCCGCGATCTCTCCGACCACGTGCCTGTGGAGATGGCGCCGAAGGGCGTCCCGATCGTCCAGTGGGAGAAGGACCAGGTCGAGGAATTCGGCCTCGTGAAGATGGATCTCCTCGGGAATCGCTCGCTCGCGGTGATCCGTGACGCGATCCAGGCGGTGAGGCGGAACACGGGGGTGGAGATCGACGAGCGCGCGTGGAATCCGATCGACGACCCGGCGACCCAGCGGCTGATGGCCACGGGCGACACGATCGGGGTCTTTTACGCGGAATCGCCCTCGATGCGGCAGCTCCAGCGGAAAGCGGGGAAGGGAGACTTCGACCACCTGGTCATCCATTCCTCGATGATCCGTCCGGCCGCGAACTCCTACATTCGCGAGTACGTGAGGCGGCTCCGGGGAGGCGCCTACGATCCGCTCCACCCGGCGCTCCGTCACACGCTGGACGAGACCTACGGAATCATGTGCTACCAGGAGGACATCACGAAGGTGGCGATGGAGCTGGCCGGGCTCTCGCTCGCGCAGGCCGAGGGTATGCGGAAAGCGCTCGGCCAGAAGCGATCCATGAGGCTCCTGCGCGAGTACATGGGCGCCTTCCACGCGGGCGCGGCGGCGCGGGGCGTCACGCGCGAGGCCGCCGACAAGGTCTGGCTCATGATCCTCTCCTTCGCGGGCTACTCCTTCTGCAAGCCGCACAGCGCGTCCTACGCGCTCGTTTCCTTCCGCTCGGGCTGGCTCCGCGCGCACCACCCGGCCGAGTTCATGGCGGCCGTGATCTCGAATCAGGGCGGCTACTACGACACGTTCGCGTACGTTTCCGAGTCGCGGCGCATGGGCCTCGCCGTGCTGCCGCCCGACGTGAATACGAGCACGCGGGAGTACACGGGCCGCGCGCGCGACGTGCGCGTGGGGCTGATGCAGCTCAAGGGGCTCCACGAGGACGCGGCCCAAGCGCTCGTGGAGGAGCGCGCGCGAGGCGGGGCGTTCGCCTCCTTCGCGGATCTGAGGCGCCGGGTGGCGCTTCATCCTTCCGATGCGGCGCTCCTCGTGAAGGGAGGCGCATGCGATTCGATCGCGCGGGGGCGAACGCGCGCCGAGCTCCTGTGGCAGCTCCGCCTCGACTTGGCGGCTCCCCGCGCAACCGGCACGCTCGATCTTTTCGCGCCGCAGCCCATCGCAGCACCCCGGGCCAGAGCCTACGACCGCGACACGATGCTGCGGCACGAGGTGGAGACGCTGGGGTTTCTCCTGAGCGCGCACCCGCTCGACCCCTACGAGCGCGCCATGCGCGGGCGCGGCGTGATCGCCGCGAAGGACCTCGACCGCCACGTGGGCGCGCGCGTCTCGGTCCTGGGCTGGCACGTCACGTCGAAGCTCGTGCACTCCAGGGACGAGCGGCTCATGGAGTTCATCGGCTTCGAGGACACGACCGCGCTCTACGACGCCACGTTTTTCCCCGACGCCTACGAGCGCTTCTGCCATCTGCTCGCCCCGCACCGTCCCTTTCTCCTCACCGGCCGCGTGGAGGAGGACTTCGGGGTCTGCGCGCTCACGGTCGAGCGGGTGGAACGGCTGTGACGGCCACCGAATCAGTTATGCCACATCTGTTCCCACCACTGCGGCCCCCTGTCGGGCCCCGTATCGGACCAGTCCCCGCCCATCTTTCTCCGTATCGTGCCGATGTCCCAGCCGGTGAGCGAGGCGAGGGTCTCCGCCTCCTTCGCCCGGCGCTCCCTCACGCTTCGCCGGTACTCGCGGTACGCCTCGCAGGTGGTGTCGCCCTTCCAGGGGTGCCGCAGGACGTACCGCGCCTGGAAATTGGTCTGATCCGCGGTTTCCTGGAAGACGAGATCCTCCGGGAAGTGGGCGGCGTCGTAGCGCACGTGGAGGCGCGTGATGAAGGTGTTCTGCGGTCCTCCGGGGACGTAGCCTTGCGGCCCTCCCGCGTCCGGCGAGCCGAGCCAGAACACGCCCAGGCTGCGCAGCTCGTCCGCCGTGAGCGGGTCCGCCGCGCAGGGATCGCACCAGCTCATGTTCCAGGCGTACTCGAGGAAGACCGCCTCGCGGTTCTCGTTCTCGACCTGCCGGGAGAAGAGCGCGCGGTAGAAGCGCGGGAAGTCGTCCTTCACGTACTCGGGGATGTCCATTCCCTCGGGAAGGCGCACGGTCCGGTAGTTCGTGGTCTCCACGCGCCCGTTCTTCGTGATCGCATAGACGAACAGCTCCTGCGCTCCTTGCGCGTTCACCATGCCGAGTCTGAGCGGGAGCATGAACTTCGGCGACTCGTAGGCCATCTGGAGCGGACGCAGGTAGGCGAAGCCGAGCCGCTTCTGCTCGCCCAGGTTCACCTTCGCCACGAAGAACTTCATCCCCTGACGCATGTAGCTCGCGAGCACGCGCCGCGCGCCGGGGGGAACCCTGTACCCGTTCTCGGTGAGCCACGTCTCCAGGCCGCCGCTCTGCTTGGCCGATAGAATCAGGATGTCGTACTCGCCCACGGTGTAGCGCGCCTCGATGGTGACTCCGAGGGACCTCGCGCGGGCGATGCTGGCGCGGTCGGCCATCCCCAGGGCCTGGGGAGCCATCTTCATCATCATCCGCTCCTCCGCAACCATCCGCCTGCACGGATCCTCGTCGAAGTATTCCACCAGTCTCGGCGCGGAGTAGGCGTCCAGATGGTCCAGGACCGCCCGGTCGCCGACGTGGATCTGGCTCTTCTGCAAGAGGGTCGGCACCGGAACGACCATCGCGAACTCGTCGGGCTCCCCGCTGTAGTCGTTCGACATCGTGAGCACGGTGCGGTCGCCGTCGCGGACCATCACCACCCTGGACACGTGATTGAAGAGCTTCGCGTCGCCGCGCGCGACGTAGAAGCCGCAGAAGCTAAGCGCTGGGTTGGCCCAGAAGAGGGCGGTCCAGAGCAGGCTCCCGGAGAGAAGAAGGCGCTTCATCGGGGACTCCTTTGGGTTGGGGTTCCGTTCGCACACGAGTCCATTCGTAACGTGGCCCGGGCAGGAGCCGGTCGATGAGCGGCACAGACACCGACAGGATCGCCAGGGACCACAGGATTCCATTCGTACGATAGAGGCCGAACTGGACGAATCCGGCGAGCGACGTCACGAGACAAGCGAAGAGGATCCTGCCGGCGCGCGAGTTGGGCGTCGTCCGTGGATCGGAGATCATGAAGAAGGCGAAGAGGAGGAGCGCCCCGCTCTCCAGGCGATGGAGCGGAACCGCCCAGCGCTGCATGGCCCACGCGGCGCGGCCGAACTGGAGCGCAGCGAAGGAAATCAGGAAGGCGCACGTCACGTCGCTCCGCGCGGCGCGGTTCACGACCAATCCGCCCAGGCAGGCCATCAGGAATCCGAAATAGGCGACGTTGCCCCACTGACCCGGCGAGACCCAGACCGCCGCTCCCACGAGCATCAGGAACACGAGCCCGAAATTGGTCGGGTTGAAGAGGTGCTTTCCTCTCCAGCGAACCACGAACTTGCTTCCGACGGTGATCACGCTGCCGAGGACCGCGAGCGGCGCGAAATTGGTGCGCAGGAGAAGACAGAGCGAGAGTCCCGAGATGAGCGCGCTCTTGGGATCGAATCGAGGAAGGCCCCAGAGCCGGGTGCACGCGTATTGCGTGAGGAGCGCGGTGCCGAGAAGAAGTGCTGCCCGGCCCAGGGTGATGTCGAAATGAAGCCAGCCCAGGCCGTAGACCAGGAGCCCGGACAGCACGGCTATCTGGTAATACCGGGGATCGATGTGGGGCCTGGGTTTCAGGGGATGCGCACGCATGGTGCCTTTCCTACGCCCGGCCCGGCAAGTGTATTCCCGAGAATCCGCCCGGAGCGGCGTTGACCGCAAGGGGGAATTCGGGGAGACTCGGCGTGCTGTCGGCGCCTGCGCGCCTGCTCGCCCGGAGACCCTGAAACCCAGCCAAGGAGAGCATGATGAGTCGGTTCCCGCTTCGCCGCCTGGCTTCAGCCTGTTGCCTGGCTCTCGCCCTCGCCACGACACCGGTGTGGGCTTCCTCGGAACGGGGCACGTTCTCGATCGTGGCGTACGACTCGGTCACCCAGGAGCTGGGGGTCGCCGTGCAGTCCAAGTACTTCAGCGTCGGTTCCGACGTCCCCTGGGCGGAGGCGGGCGTGGGCGCCGTGGCGACCCAGGCCCGCGTGGACCCCTCGTTCGGGCCCAAGGCGCTTGCCCTGTTGCGCACCGGGTTCTCGGCTTCCGAGACAATGCGCGCCCTGGCCGCGACGGATTCCGTCTGGGACTCGCGCCAGGTCGGGATCGCGGACGCGCGCGGCGGGGTCGCGAGCTGGACCGGCAGCAAGTGTCTCGACTGGGCGGGGAGCGAAAAGAGCGCCGGCTTCGCCTGCCAGGGGAACATCCTCGCCGGTCCCGCCGTGGTCGCCGGGATGGCCAAGGCCTATCGCGAGACTCACGGGGAAATGGCCGAACGCCTTCTGGCGGCGCTCGACGCCGCGCAGGCGGCGGGGGGCGACAAGCGCGGCATGCAGTCGGCTGCGCTTCTGGTCGTCCGCCCGAGCGCCAAGCGCCCCCAGTTCGCCCAGCGCTACATCGATCTTCGGGTGGAGGACCACAAGACCCCGATCCGGGAGCTGCGCCGTCTGCTCCAGATCCAGGAGGGCTTCCACGGCGCGGATAATCATTTCACCTATGCCGAGGAATACGCGGCAGCGGGCCGGACGGAACTCGCCGCGCGGGAGCGCGAGCGGGTCGCCGAGATCCTGCGCCGGGCGCTGGCGCGAAACGATCGTGACGCCTCGATGCTGAACGGGCTGGCGTGGGCATGCGCGACCCACGACCTCTATCTCGCGGACGCGACGAAGGCCGCGGAGCGAGCCGCCTCCATCGAGCCTCGCAACGTGGACGTCCTGGATACGCTCGCGGAGATCTATTTCCGGCAAGGGAACGCGACAAAGGCGATCGAGGTCGAGTCGCGCGCGACCACCATCGATCCCAAGAGCCAGTACCTGAAGGACCAGATCGCGCGCTTTCGAAGCGCGAGCAGGGGGTAGCGTCGGCCCGTCATGAAGACACCCACGTCATGAAAACGCCCGCGTTTCGCCTCGCCGCAGGCAGCGCCGCCCGCTTCACCCTCGTCGCCGCGGCGGCTTGCCTCGTCCTCGCCTGGCGCCCGCCGCATGCTCGCGCCACCTTCTCGATCGTGGCCTACGATTCGGTCACGCAGGAGCTGGGGGTCGCGGTGCAGTCTCGGGCCTTTAGCGTCGGCATGGCGGTTCCGTGGGCGGAGGCCGGCGTTGGCGGGATCGCCACCCAGGCCGCGACGAACGAATCTTTTGGTCCAGAGGGGCTGAGCCTTCTGCGCGGTGGCAAGCCGGCTCCGGAAGTCCTCCGCGCGCTGCTCGCCGCGGACTCCGGAAGCGCGCACCGGCAGCTCGGAGTCGTGGACGCGCGCGGCCGGAGCGCGAATTTCACAGGCAAGCTCTGCTCGGACTGGGCGGGGGGCGTCACCGGGCCTGGATACGCGATCCAGGGGAACATTCTGGCGGGCGAGGCGGTGGTGAAGGGAATGGAGCGCGCCTATCTCGAAACCAAGGGGGAGCTGGCGGAGCGGCTCCTCGCGGCGCTCGTGGCGGGCCAGGCCGCGGGAGGCGACAAGCGCGGCATGGAATCCGCGGCCATCGTGGTCGGCCGTCCGAGCGAGCAATATCCCGAATACCGGACCCGCTACGTCGACCTGCGCGTCGAGGACCACAAGGATCCGATCAACGAGCTGATCCGCGTGTACCGGCTGCTCGAAGGCCAGCGCCTCGCCGAGGCGCACATCCGGTACGCCGAACTATACGAAAAGGCCGGGAAGAAGGAGCTGGCCCTGCTCGAGCGCGAGCGCGTGGCGGAATCCCTCGCGCACGCCCTGGCCCGCAAGAATGTCGACGCCTCCACGCTGAACGGGCTCGCGTGGACGTGCGCCACGAACGGCGTCCATCTCGAGGAGGCCCGCCAGGCCGCCGAGCGGGCCGCGGCGCTGGAGCCGAAGAACGCGGAGATACTCGACACGCTCGCGGAGGTCCACTACCGTAGCGGCAACGCGGCGAAAGCGATCCTGGTGGAGACCCAGGCGCTCGCTCTTGCTCCCAACGATCAGTACCTGAAAGATCAGATCAGCCGCTTCAAGAGCGGCGCCAAGTAAAACCGGAGATATCCATGCCCGATCGAAGGCCGGTCACACCCGAAGATCTCTTCCAGCTCCAGTTCGTGGACGCAGTCGTCCTCTCGCCCGACGGAACCCGTGTGGTCTACCAGGTTCGCTCGATCGATCCGGAGAAGGACTGCTACGAGTCGCATCTCTGGCTGGTTGCGATGCAGGGCGGCGATCAGCGCCGCCTGACGTTCGGCGAGCACAGGAACGGGAGCGCGGCCTGGAGCCCTGACGGGAAGTGGATCGCGTTCGTTTCCGACCGGCGCGACAAGAAGGCGCAAATCTATAGGATGTCGCTCGAGGGCGGCGAAGCCCAGCGGCTGACGGATCTCGACGGCCGGATCTCGGGGCTGGCATGGTCCCCGGACGGGTCGAGGATCTCCTTCTCGTACCGGCCCAGCGATCCGCCGGAGACGGGGCATCTACCCGGCTCGGCGGCGGCGAAGAATGCCGTGGACGCGAAGGCGGAGAAGAAGGACCGGAAGCCGCCGACGTTCCTGCATCTGACCCGGCTCCATTACAAGGAAGACGGCCAGGGGTTCCTGCCCAAGGCAAGATTCCACGTCCACGTGCTCGAGGTGGCCACAGGAGATGTTCGCGCGCTCACGACAGGCGAGTGGGATCACGGGACCGCGGCGTGGTCGCCCGACGGGAAGTGGATGGTGGTCCCGGCCAATCGGCTGCCCGACGCCGACTACCACGCGACGGTCAGCGATCTCTGGCTCATCCCCTCCTCGGGTGGCGAGCCGAAAAATCTGACGCCTCAGCCCGGCGCCGCGTTCGCGCCGGCGTGGTCTCCGGACGGATCGTCCATCGCCTTCCTGGCGAACGAAGACGAGGGCGACGCCTGGGGGGTGAAGAATATCCACGTCTGGACGGTCTCGCCCACGGACGGGTCCGCCCGCAATCTGACGCCGGATTTCGACCGCACCGCGCTCGATCTCATGGGGACCGACCTCCGCGATTTTCACGAGGCGGCGCCGCCGGTCTGGTCTCCTGACGGCGCGACCATCCATTATCTTGTGAGCGACGAGGGCTCCACGCATCTCTATTCGGTTCCCGTGAAGGGGGGAAGCCCGCGGCGGATCACCACGGGCGCCCTGGCTCTTCTCGCGGTGGACGGTGTGAAGGCCTCCCGAGACCTGGCGGTCATCCGGTGCGATCACACCGACGCGGGGACTGTGGCGCGCCTGGATCCATCCACCGGCGCCATCACACCGCTCGCGCGCCCGACCGAGACCCTCTTCGATACCCTGACAGTGGGGAAGCCGGAGGAATTCTGGGTCGACATGCCCGAAGGGCACCGTGTCCAGTGCTGGATGCTCAAGCCGCCGAAGGCGTCGGGTTCGACGAAGCATCCGATGATTCTCGAGATCCACGGGGGGCCGCGGGTCCAGTACGGCACCTGCTTCTTCCATGAGTTCCAGGTGCTGGCGAGCGCGGGATTCTACGTGCTCTTTTCCAATCCCCGCGGGGCTCAGGGGTATGGGGAGGCTTTCACGCGCGCGATCGTGTTCGACTGGGGCGGCCCCGACTACGAAGATCTCATGCGGGTCGTGGACGAGGCGCTCCGCCGCTACCCGGAGATCGACCCCGAGCGCCTCGGCGTCACGGGGGGTTCCTACGGCGGCTACATGACGAACTGGATGGTCGGGCATACCGACCGGTTCCGGGCCGCGGCTACCCAGCGGAGCGTCGTGGATCTGAAGACGCTCCTCCTCGCGGGTGATTTCAGCGACGACGCGGTTCCAGAATTCGGCGACCAGCCCTGGCGGGATTCCCCAGACTACCGGCGGATGTCGCCCATCACCTATGTCGAAAATATCCGCACGCCCCTGCTCATTCTGCACAGCCTGGAGGATCATCGCTGTCCGGTGGAAGAGGCGGAGCAGCTCTACACGTCGCTCCAGCTCCTGCGCCGGGACGTGGAGATGGTCCTCTTCCCGGGCGAGAGCCATGGACTTTCCAGAGGAGGAACCCCTTCCCGCCGGCTCGCGCGCCTGCATTTTCTGCGCGAGTGGTTCGTGAGGCACCTGGCCCATCCCGGGGCGAAGCCGGCTCGCGCTGCCGCGGCGTCGGAGCCGGCCATGGCGAAAGCAACGTGAGTGAAGCTTAGCGGCCGCTCGGTCCTCCTGACCGGCGCCTCGGAGGGGATCGGCCGCGCCACCGCCCTGCTTCTCGCGCGGAACGGAGCGAAGGTGACCCTCTTCGCCCGCCGGTCCGCGCCGCTCGAATCCCTGCGCTCCACCATCGAAGCTCAAGGCGGCGAGGCCATCGCGGTGCCCGGAGACGTTCGGAACGTCGCCGACGCCGAGCGCGCGGTGGCGGAAGCGGTGCGCCGATTCGGCGGCCTCCATGCGGTCGTCAACAACGCCGGTATCGGCTATCTCGCTTCGCTTGCCGAGGCCTCCGACCGCGAAGTGCAGGCGGTCCTCGAGGTGAACGTTCTCGGGACGTTCCGGGTCACCAGGGCAGCCCTCCCGGCCATGGTCGCGGGCGCGGTGATCGTGAACGTCGCGAGCTTCGCGGGGAAGGTGGGAGTGCCGTATTATTCTTTCTACAACGCCTCCAAGTTCGCGCTCGTCGGGATGACGGAAGCGTGGAGGAGGGAGTTGGGTCCAAATGGAATCCGGGTGGCGCTGGTTCTGCCGGCTGCCGTCGAAACCGAGTTCCTGGCCCGGCTCGATCGCAGCCGGGCCCTCGGAAGGGGCCCGGCGGGAACCGTTCTTACACCCGATGAGGTGGCGCGTGCGATCGTGGGGGCCGTGGAGCGACCCAGACCCGAGATCTACATACCGCGCCGGAACCGATGGCTGGCACTCCTGAACGTCGTCAACCCGAGTTTGTCGGATCGAATCCTAAACCGCCTCTTCCGCTATCCCGGGAGGGAAGCGTGATCTCCTCCGCCACGGACGGCGGGAAAATCGCTCTCAGCTTGACCGGCGGCGGGATGACCGGAGCGTTCTACGAAGTCGGATGCCTCGCCGCGCTCGACGACTTTCTCGGGTTCGATTTCTCGAGCACAGGCTTCCATATCTATATGGGGGTGAGTGCGGGCGCCTCGGTCGCGTCGCTCCTCGCCAAGGGAATCCCCGCGCGCAAGGTCTACTGGGGACTGCTCCACGGCTCCGATCCGTCGCTGGAGTTCAAGCGCGGCGATTTCTACATGGCGAACCGCTGGGCGATCGCGAAGTCGGTTCTGGGCTGCATTGGATCCATCCCCAGCTTCTTCATCAAGAGCATCCGGACCGGACAGCGGCCGTCGCCTTTCGAATTCATGCACCACATCGAGGAGCGGCTGCCTCCGGGCCTCTTCGCCCTCGATAACTACCAGCGCTTCTTCTCCCAGCTCATGGAATCCCTCGGAAAGACGGATTCCTTCGCCGGGCTGAATCGTGAGCTGTTCATCCCGGCGACGGATCTGGATCTGGGGACCCGGCGGATCTTCTCCAACGCGGACGGCGATCAGGTGCCGATCAGCACCGCGGTGGCCGCGTCCTCGGCCATCCCGCTTTTCTTCCGCCCGGTGCGTATCCAGGGCCGCGACTACATCGACGGCTCCACGGGGCGGGTCGCCCACATCGACGTGGCCATCAAGGCTGGGGCGTACACGATCCTCATCATCAATCCGATGCTCAACATCATGAACGACCGAAGCTCGGTCTGCATTCCGGGGAGCGATGGCAAGTGCGCCCGGATCGCGGAGAAGGGGATGTCGTTCATCCACGACCAGGCCTCGCGGATCGAGACCCGGGTACGCCTGGACGGTGAGATCCGGCGCGCGCAGGCTGAGTTCCCACAAGTGAAGATCTACCGCATCGAGCCCTCCTCGGCCGAGGTCATGATGTTCCTGCATCCCACCATGAGCTACGCGGAGCGGGAGCAGATCCTGCGTTATGGATACACGTCCATGACTTCGATCTTGAAGCGGCGCCGCGCCGTCATCGAGGAGCTGATGCAGTTCCATGGGCTGAGCGGATCCGACGAGGCTTCGGTCGCGGAATGATCCACAACCCGCTCAAGAGCCGCCTGAACCGCGGCGAGCTGATCCTGCTCGACGGGGCGCTGGGCACCGAGCTTGAGCGTCGCGGGATTCCGACGCCCCTCCCGCTCTGGAGCGCTCAGGCGCTCCTGGACGCGCCAGACGCGGTGCGCGCCATCCACGAGGATTACGTGCGCGCGGGCGCCGACGTCATCACCGCCGACACGTTCCGAACCACGCCGCGGGCGCTGGCCAAGGCGGGGCGCGCCGGCGAGGCGGAGCGCATGGTGGAGCGCGCGGTCGCGCTCGCGCGCGAGGCGGCGACGCGGGTGCGCGGCGCGCGCGATGTCCTGGTCGCGGGCGCTCTGGCGCCGCTCGAGGACTGCTATCGCCCCGATCTCGCGCCCGAGCCCGCCGTGGCGGAGCGGGAGCACGCCGAGCAGGCCGTCCGGCTCGCACGTCTGGGCGTGGATCTCATCCTGATCGAGACCATGAACTCGATCGCGGAAGCCAAGGCCGCGCTCAGGGGTGCCAAGGCCGCGGGCGTTCCCGTTCTCGTGAGCTTCATCTGCAAGAGCGCGCGCGAGATCTGGAACGGCGAGCTTCTCGCAGACGCGGTCCGCGCGGTCGAACTCTTCAAGCCGGACGCGATCCTCGTGAACTGCGTCCCGCCCGAGACGGCCGCCGACTCCCTGGGCGAGATGTCCCGCGTGACCCGCCTTCCGCTCGGATGCTATCCCAACGCGGGCGAGCCGAACATGGCCGAGGGAACTTGGCGGTTCGATGCGGCGTGGACGCCGGAGCGCTTCGCCGAGGCGGCGGCAGGATGGGTCGCGCGTGGAGCGCAGATCGTCGGCGGTTGCTGCGGCACCGGCCCCGATCACATTCGCGCGCTCAGGCTCGCGCTCCCGCCGGTCCTGGTCGAGTAGCGTTGTCGTCGATTCCGCCCCTCCGTCCCGCCGCGAGCCTCATCCTGGTTTCCCGGAATCCGCGTCTTCGCGTCCTCTGGGTGCAGCGCGCGGAGGCGAATCCCTTCCTGGGAGGCTTCCATTCGTTTCCCGGCGGCCGCGTAGCCGGCGAGGACGGGCCGACGGAGGAAGGTGCGCTGGAGCTGACGATGCTCCGCTGCGCGGTTCGCGAGACCTTCGAGGAGACGGGCCTCTTCGTGGGAATCCAGGGGCCGGCGCCGGCTCTGGATGCGCAACGCTTGCTCCGGGAAGAGGTGCTGAACGGAAACGTCGAGTTCTGGCCCTCGATCGAGCGGCTCGGGCTTTCGCTCGATCGCCCCGTGTTCGAGAACGCGGGCCGGTGGATCACGCCCCCCTTCAGCCGCATGCGCTTCAATACGATGTTCTTCGTCGCGGAGCTTCAGCACCCGTCCGCGCCGGATGTCTGGCCCGGAGAGCTTCATTCCGGGGAATGGATCGAGCCCGAGGAGGCACTCCGCCTCTGGGAGGAAGACCGCGTGGCGCTCGCCATGCCCACGCTCCACACCTTTCAGGTGCTCGCGGGCGGCGCCGCGGATCTGGCGGCCCGTCTCCGCGGCATACCCGAGGCGAACGGCGTTCCTTCGCGGCACGTGATCCTGCACCCCGGGATCGTCATGGTCCCGCTCCGCACGGAGACCCTCCCGCCCGCGACCCACACGAACGCGGTCGTGGTCGGAGACCGCGAGGTCGTCATCGTCGATCCGGGGACCGCCGATCCAGCCGACCTGGTCCCGCTCCACGAAGTCGTGGACGCGGCCATCGAGAACGGCGGAAGCGTGAAGGCGATCCTTCTCACCCATCGGCACCGGGACCACATGCTTGGCGTCGATCGGGTTCGCGAGCGCTACAAGGCTCCCGTCTGGGGCCACGCCTCGATCGCGGACCGGACGCGCATCGACCGGGAGCTGGCCGGCGGGGAAGGGATCGATCTCGACGGCCCCCACCCGCGGCGTCTCCTCGCGATCGCGACGCCGGGACACGCCGCCTCACACATCGCATTTCTCGAGGAACGCTCGCGCACGCTCATCGCCGGCGACCTGGTCTCGACGCTCGGCACCGTCGTCATCAACCCGCCGGACGGGAACATGGGCGACTACATGCGATCGCTCGCGCGTGTCCGCGGCTTGAACGCCTCGGTGCTCATCCCGGGACACGGACCGCCGAGCCGCGGGGTGGATCACTTGATCGAGGCCCTGATCGAGCACCGCCGCGCGAGAGAGGAGCGGATCGTGCGGGCGCTCGAGGGCGGGCCGATGACCGAGGGGGCGCTGCGCGAGGAGGTTTACAAGGACACGCCGGGCGCCGCCGCCGCGCTCGCCGCGCGGACACTGGAGGCGCATTTGATCAAGCTGGAAGAAGAGGGGAAGGTCCGCCGGGATGGCGGTCGGGTTGCGCTGGGCGGCCGTGCCCGCTAGTACGCGGCCAGCTCCCGGAGCACCTTCTCGATGCGGTCCACTTGCGGCAGGATCTCGTCTTCGAGCGCGGGCGCGTAACCCACGGGCGTGTCCAGCGCGCCGATCCGGCGCACGGGAGCGTCGAGCGATTCGAAGAGATCCTCCGCGATCCGGGCCGCGATCTCGCCGCCCCATCCGCCCGTGAGCACATCCTCGTGGAGCACCAGAACCCGTGAGGTCTTCTTCACCGAGCGCGCGATCGCCTCCATGTCGAAAGGCAGGATGGTGCGCATGTCCAGGACCTCGACCGATGTCCCGCCCTCCTCGAGCCTCTGCGCCGCGAGAAGGGCGCGGTTCACGGTCGCCCCCCAGGTCACGACGGTGATGTGCTTGCCCTCGCGCGCGACGCGCGCTTTCCCGAAGGGGATCATGTAGTCCGCTCCCGGGTACTGGCCCTTGGCGAAGGGCTGGCGGTAGATGTGCTTGTGCTCGAGGAAGAACACCGGATCGTCGGAGCGGATGGCGGTGCGCAGGAGGCCGTTCGCGTCGATCGCGGTCGAGGGGAAGACGACCCTGAGACCCGGGTTGTGCGCGAAGATGCTCTCGCCGCTCTGGCTGTGGTAGATCGATCCGCCCTGGAGATATCCCCCGATCGGAACGCGTACCACGAGCGGGCAGGAGAAGTCCCCGTTCGAGCGCCACCGGAGCATCGCCATCTCGTTTCGGATCTGCATCATCGCGGGCCAGATGAAGTCGAAGAACTGGATCTCGACCACCGGCTTGATCCCGCGCGTCGCCATCCCGATCGCGCGCCCGATGATGTTGGCCTCCGCAAGCGGGGAATTGAACACGCGCTCCTTGCCGAACTGTTTCTGCAGTCCATGCGTGACCTTGAACACGCCGCCCTTGCCGGAGACCTCGGTGAGCGCCGCTTCGCGCGTGGCGTCGGCCACGTCCTCGCCGAAGACCACGACGCTCGGATCGCGCGCCATCTCGTCCCGGAGGCAGCGGTTGATGAGCGTGACCATGGTCTCGGGACCGCCCTCGGGCTTGGGCGTAGTCTCGAAGGCCCGCGAGGTCGGGTCCACCTTCGAGGAGTACACGTGATGGAGCGCGGTCGAGGGCAAAGGCTGCGGCGATTTCAGCGCCTCCGCCTCCGCCTTCGCGATCGTCTCCATCACCTCTTTCTGTATCGTCTCGATCATCTCGGGCGTCGCGAAGCCTTCGCGGATGAGAAACGCCGGGAAGGTGTGGAGCGGGTCGCGCTTCGCCTCCGCCTCGCGCTCGGCGGGCGGCTTGTAGGAAAGCTCGTCGTCCGACATCGAGTGGCCGTACGGCCGCACGACCGAGGCGTGCACCATGACGGGCCCGCGCCGGGCGCGGAGGTGGGCCACCGCTTCGGTCATCGTGCGGTAGGAGGCGACGGGGTCCGTGCCGTCGACCTTCATGATGCGAAGGCCGGGGATGCCGGTCAGGCAGCGCGCGATGTCGCTCCCGGGTGTCTGCACCTCGACCGGGACCGAGATCGCGTACTGGTTGTCGGTGATCAGGAAGAGCACCGGGGTCTTGTTGGTGGCGGCCGTGGTCAGCCCCTCCCAGAATTCCCCCTGACTCGTGGTGCCCTCTCCCGAGGAGACGTAGACCACTTCGTCCTCATGGAACGCGGGACGGCTCTTGATGTCTTTCAGAACCGAGAGGAAACGCCCGCCCTCGGAGCAGCCCACGGCCTGGAGGAATTGCGTGCCGGTGGGGCTGGATTGCGAGACGACGTTCGCGCGCTTGAGTCCCCAGTGCGCCGGCATCTGGCGTCCGCCCGAGTTGGGGTCGGCCGCAGCTGCCACCGCCTGGAGCAGCATCTCCGTGGGCGTCATACCGAGCGTGAGCATCAGCGCCCGGTCGCGGTAGTAGGGATAGAACCAGTCGTAGCCGCTCTTCAGGGCCTTGCCCGCCGCCACGAGCACCGCCTCGTGACCCGCTCCCGAGATCTGGAAGAAGGTCAGGTTCTGCTTCTTCAGCTTGATCTCCTCGTCGTCCATCTTCCGGGAGAGGTAGATCAGCCGATACATGTCCAGAAGCTCGGCGCGGTTCAGACCGTGCATGGTTTCCTTCTCGACGCGGATTGCCACGCGAAGACCTCCTGGAAGCGGGATTTGGTGCTTGAGCAGGTCGATTATAGCGGAGACACTCGTTCAATGGAACCCTCCGTCCCGGCAGCGCGCACGGTCCGCGCGGTTGATTTCCCCGGCCCGTCCGGCCGCATCGAAGGGCTCTGGTCCGACCCCGGAACAGGCCTTCCCGCCGCCGTGATCGGCCATCCCCATCCCGCGTACGGCGGCTCCATGCACAGCAAGGTCGTGCACACGGTCTACCGCGTCCTGGACGCCGCGGGACACCCGACGCTCCGATTCAACTTCCGCGGCGTCGGCCGGAGCGAGGGTGAGTACTCCGGATGGAACGAGGAGGTGGGCGACTTCGCCGCCGCGGCGACCTTTGCGAGGGAGCGGGCGGGTGCGCCGCCGGGGGCGAGGGAGCGGGCTGCGGGCTCGGCGCAGGCGCCGAAGCCGCTCTGGGGCGCGGGATTCTCGTTCGGCTCCTGGATCGGGCTCCAGTGGGCGCTGGGCGATCCCGGCGTCGAGCGGTTCATGGCGCTGGGCGTCCCCGTCGGGAATCACGCGTTCGATTTTCTCGACCGGCTGCCCTGGCCGCTCGCGATCGTCCAGGGAGAGCGGGATCAGTATGGAGGCCCGGAAGCGCTCCGGCGGTTCGTGGAACAGTGGAAGCGCCTCGGACCCGTTAAGCTTCGGATCGTGCCGGGATCCGATCATTTCTTCACCGATAAGCTCGCCGAGCTGCAACAGGCGCTGGAGGAGATTCTATGAGGGGAAGCGGAATCAAGGACAAGTCGGCGATCGTGACGGGCAGCACGAAAGGAATCGGTCGCGCCATCGCGGAGGGCCTCCTGGAAGCGGGAGCCCGCGTGGCCGTCTCGGCGCGGAACGAAAAGGAAGTCGCGGCGGCGGCGGAGGAGCTTACGCGCGCGCACGCGAAGCGCGTCCTCGCGCGGGTGTGCGACGTCCGTCGCGAGGGCGACGTGACGGCGCTCTTCGAAGCTACGGAGCGCGCGTTCGGCGGCGTGGACATTCTCATCAACAATGCCGGCGTCGGGTTCTTCCGAAACCTCGAGGAGATGTCGCTTGCGGACTGGAACTCGGTGATCGAGACCAACCTGACCGGCGTCTTTCTCTGCTCGCGGGCCGCGATCCCCCTCATGAGGAAGCGCGCAGGTGGCTACATCATCAATATCTCGAGCCTCGCGGGCCGGAACGCCTTCCCGTCGGCCACCGCCTACAACGCCTCGAAGTTCGGCCTGAACGGGATGAGCGACGCGCTCATGCAGGAGGTCCGGCACGATGGGATCAAGGTGACGCATCTCATGCCGGGCAGCGTGTCCACCCACTTCGACGGGCACACGCCGGGTCCCGAGGACGCCTGGAAGATCCAGCCGCAGGACATCGCCCGGATCGTGCTCGATCTTCTGACGCAGGATCCCAGGACTCTGGCCAGCTCGGTGGAGATCCGCCCCTCGAAGCCGCCGAAGAAGAGCTGAGGGGACCGCTCAGCGGCTCGACTAGATTCGGCCGGCGAGAATGCCGAGGAGCGTTGATCCGGCGACGATCATCGCCAGATAGGTCAGCGCCGCGCGGGGCCCGAGCCACTTACCCACGACGCCGAACGTGGGGATGTTCACGATCGGCACCGCGAGCATCATCGCGGTGGCCGGCCCGGATCCCATGCCCTTCGCCAGCAGCTCCTTCACGAGCGGAAGCTCGGCGCCCGAGCAGAAGTAAAACGGAACGCCGCTGATCGACGCCAGGAGCGAACCCACGGTCGCCTTCTGGCCGTATAGCAGATGGATCCAGTGCCCGGGGACCAGCACGTCCACCAGCGCCGACAGCACGAGGCTCACCAGCACCCACGGGGCGTACTCCTTCACCTGGCCCAGGAAGCGGCGCCACACCGAGCGAAGCCGGGAGGGCCCGGCGATCGGGGTCACGTTGAAGGGCTCGTCTCGCGTCTCCTCGGCCGCATCTCCCGCGGGCGCGCGCCGAAATGCCACCACGCTCGCATAGCCCACCAGGAGTCCCAGCGCGGTGGAGGCGAGAAGCCGGACCACCGCCCACCGCAGCGAGAGAACTTGCCACGTCAAGAGCAGCACCGGAATACTCACCGCGGCTCCCGCCGTGAGAAAGGCGAACGTGTGCTTCAGGTCGCCGCCCTTGCGGCGCAGGGAGACGGCGAGCGGCACCATGCCGCAGGTGCAGAGTGGGATCAGAGCCCCGACTAAGGCCGCTAGCGCCATGGTCGCCGGGTTGTTTCCGGTGAGAAAGCGGGCGATGAATCGCCGGGAGAGGAACTCCTCGATGAGCGCGCCGACGAACAGGGCGACCAGGAAGAGCGGGACGATGTCGAACACCGAATCGAGGAGGACCCGGGCGAACGATCCGAGCGTGGCGTGGGTCTGCATCGGCACATTCTACCTGCTCCGCTCGTTCTTGACACGCATCCCCCGGCTCGTTGAGGATGCGGGGCTTGTCTCCCTTTGGCCGGAGGAATCGAATGCCGTTGCGTGATCCCCTGTATCACCCGCTGTTCCTGGGAAGGCGCGCTGCTCCCGAGACGCCCCCCTTCGAGCCGTTTCCGCCTTCGGGTCGGAAACCCTGGAAAGGGGAATCCCGGCCGCGCCGCGATCTGGAATTCCACGTGCGTCATTACAAGGTGGCGTTGGAGGTGGACCTCGAAGGGCGCTCGCTCCGGGGCCGCGCCGCGCTGACCGTCGAGGCGATCCGGGACGGATTGCGCGAGGCGGTTCTCGACGCGGCGGAGCTGGGCGTGGAGACCGTCCGGGTCG
Source organism: Candidatus Eiseniibacteriota bacterium (assembly GCA_043779525.1). Taxonomy (GTDB): domain Bacteria; phylum Eisenbacteria; class RBG-16-71-46; order SZUA-252; family SZUA-252; genus WS-7. The sequence continues at coordinate 24,599 of JAYWED010000022.1, forward strand.
CCGGCCGCCGCGCCCACCACGAGTCGGAAGGGGAGAAGCTCCGCGTGAAGCTCCCCCGGCCGCTCAGGACCGGACAGCGCGCGACCATCGAGATCGTCTACTCCACGCGCCCCCGCAAGGGGTTCTTCTTCGTCGGACCCACCGAGGCCGAGGGAGACCGCCATGCCGCCGGATGGTCCCAGGGGCAGGCCGACGACACGCACTGGTGGATTCCCTGTCTCGAGAGCACCGAGAGCCGAGGAACGCTGGAGATGATCGCCACCGTGCCGAAAGGATACCGCGCGATCGGGAACGGGCGCCTGGTGTCCCGGCGCGTGAACGCGCGGCGGAAGACCGTGACCTACCATTGGCGTCAGGATACGACCCACCCGGCCTATCTCATCTCGCTCGTCGTCGGAAAATTCGTCGAGCTGCGCGACCGCGCGGGTTCCGTGCCGGTCGTCGGGTACGTGCCGCGGGGCAACGAGGCGAAGGGACGGGAGCTGTTCAAGAGAACGCCCTTCATGATCGAGACCTTCGAGAAAGTATTCGGATACCCGTATCCCTATCCCAAGTACGCCCAGTCCACGGTGTTCGATTTCACCTTCGGCGGCATGGAGAATACCGGCGCCACGACGCTCACGATGCGCGCCCTCCAGACTCCCGAGGAGGCGATCGACCAGACCTACGAGACCCTGATCTCGCACGAGCTGGCCCATCAATGGTGGGGAGATCTGGTGACGTGCCGGGATTGGTCCGAGGGCTGGCTCAACGAGGGGTTTGCCACCTACTCGGAGGTCGTGTTCTGGGAGGCCGAGCATGGCCGCGACGAGGCAGACTTCGCCCGCCTGGAGCAGATGTGCTCGTACCTTGTGGAAGACTACGGCGACTATCGCCGCGCCCTGGTCGAGACGCGCTTCCGCTATCCGTCCGACATCTTCGATCGCCACCTCTATGAGAAGGGCGCGACGGTCGTCCACATGCTCCGCGCCACGCTCGGCGACGCCGTCTGGCGCAAGGGTCTGAAGCGCTACCTCGAGCGGCACGCCTTCGGCGGCGTGGAGACCGGCGACCTGAGGCGCGCCTGCGAGGAGGTGTCCGGACGGAACCTCGGCTGGTTCTTCGACCAGTGGGCGTATCGCGGGGGCCATCCGGAGATCAAGGTGACCCGCGAATGGGACGCGGACTCCAAGGCGCTGCTCCTCACCGTGGAGCAGGTTCAGGATCCGGACGAAGTGACCCCGGCGGTCTTCCGCCTGCCCATGGTACTGGAGCTGGCCGTCGGGAAGAAGCGCCTGAGGCTGCCCATCGAGATCAAGCAGCGGAAGGAGATGATCCAGATCCCGCTTCCAGCAAAGCCCCGGTACGTGGCGCTGGACCCCGAGCACGATCTCATGAAGCTCATGGAATTCTCCCGCTCCGACGAGGAGCTGCTCTACGGTCTCTCCCGATCGCCCTTTGTCGTCGAACGCATCCGCTGCGCGCGTGAGCTGGCGGTGTTCGGGCACGACACGGTCATCGCCGCGCTCCTTCGCGCTGCGCGCGGCGACCGGTTCTGGGGCGTGCGCATCGCTGCGCTCTCCTCGCTGGGGGAGATCGGCGCGCGCCAACCCGGGCTCGTGGATCGCATCGCGGGCGCGGCGAAGGGCCAGAAGCCGCGCGTACGCCGCGCGGCGGCCTGGGCGCTGGGCTGGATCGGCGGCGACGCCGCGGTGAAGCATCTGCGCCGCATGGTTGCCACCGAGGAGAGCAATTACAACGCGGGCATGGCGCTGCTCGGGATCGCCCGCGCCAAGCGCGCCGACGCATTCGACATCCTGCGCGCCGAGCTGGGGCGGGAGAGCCATCGCGACATCCTGAGACAGCTCATCTTCGACGGGCTGGCGATGCTCAAGGACCCTCGCGCCGTTCCGGTCCTGGTCGAGCACACCGGCCCTTCCTTCCGTAACGAGGCGCGCGAGGCCGCGACCAAGGCGCTGGGGAAGCTCGGACTCCTGGACGAGCGGGCCGAATCGCGCCTCATCGAGCTGCTCCGTGATCCCTGGTTCCGCGTGCGTTCGGCGGCGGCCAGGTCTCTGGCCAAGATCAAGTCGGCGCGCGCCGTAGCCGCGCTCCAGGACGCCCTCCCGGGCGAGCCCATCGACGGAGTCCAGAGCTCGTTCGAAGGAGCGCTCGGCGATCTCAGGGCCGGGCGATAGAGGTAGCTTTTAGCGTCGGGCTTCACTAGGCGCTTCCCGCGCGCAGGCGATACAATCACCCACATGACTCCCATCCGCGGCAAGGCGCTCATCTTCTGGGACCCGAAGCGTCCGGGGAAGAAGCGCGACGCCATCGATACCGACCAGATCACGCCCGCCCAGGATTGCGTCTCCGAGAGCCTCGCCACGCTGGACAAGCGTTGGAAGGAGGGCGCCTTCCGCCACCTGATGCCCGATTTTCCCGCGCGCGTCCAGTCCGGCGAGAATTTCCTCGTCGCGGGGGACCGCTTCGCGATCGGATCCTCGCGCGAGATGTCGCCCGCGGGGCTCAAGGCGATCGCGGAGGATGCCAAGCTCACGATGGTGATCGTCTGCGGCGCGGGGATGGGCGATATTTTTCGCAGGAATGCGCTGAATCTCGGCCTCCACTTCGTCCAAAGTCCCGAGGCGGTCGAGGACGCGCAGGACGGGGACGAATTCGAATTCGACCCCGGATCGCGCACGCTCCGCAACGTTACCCGCGGTAAGTCCTACGAGACGATCCCGCTTTCGCCCAAGGAAGAGGAAATCCGGCAGGGCGGAGGGATCTTCGAGATGGGGAGGCGGGAATACCGCGCGGGTGTGAAGCCGATGTCGGTCGCGTTTCCGGATCCGGCCACCGCTCGGACGATGTCGAGCACGGAGCAGATCGTCTGGGCGCACCGCGTGGACAAGAGCGCCCTGGTCAAGCCGGGCGCGACGCTCGAGTTGTACGCGGATCTGCTCCCCGCGTCGGACGGCACGGCTCCCTTCGCGATCCACACCTTCCGCCAGATCGTGGGCGGGTCCGCTGGGGCCGAGCCGCTCCGCGTCGCGATCGCGAACGATCATTTCGTGTTTACCGGCAAGGAAGCGGACGAGAAGCAGACTTCGATCTCGCGCGAGTTCGCGGAGCAGCACCGGATCGGCGCGCCCTATTACGCGCCTCCCGGCACCGGGATCTTCCATTTCTACTTTCCCGAGCAGGGGCTCATCCTCCCCGGCGGATTCTATCCCGGCGCGGATTCCCACAGCCGCGCCTACGGCGCGTACGGCGCCGTGGGCGTCGGTGTGGGGAGCACGACCCTGGGCTTCGGCTGGGCGCTCGGCGCCGTTTACTTCACGGTTCCGAAACAGCGGCGCGTGGTCTTCGAGGGGAAGCTCCAGGCATGGGTGAGCGGGAAGGACATCGTGCTCAAGCTCCTGCACGGATGGGGGTCCAGGCAATCGCAGGGGATGAGCGTCGAGTTCGTCGACCGGAATCGCGAGCTGCCCATCCCGTACCGGAACACGATCGCGAACATGATGGCCGAAGCCGAGGCGATGAACGGCATCTTCGCCCAGGACGAGGTGACGGAGGCCTGGTACAAAGAGCACGGCTTTCCGCTGCGCTATCCGCGCGTGGCCCCCGGCGAGGACGCGCGGTGGGAGATCGACGAGACGCTGGATCTCTCCTCGGTCGTGCCCATGATCGCGAAGCCGTTCAGTCCCGAGAACGCATTCCCGGCTGAAGAGGTCGCGAAGGAGCGGATCACCTTCACCAAGGCGATGATCGGATCCTGCACCAATGGCGGATACGACGATCTGCTCCAGGCGGCGCTCGTGCTCCGGGCTGCGCGCGCGCGCGGCCTGGAGAAGATCGCGAAGGGCGCCGAATTCGTGATCTTCCCGGGGAGCGGCACCGTGAAGCGCCTCATCGAGCGGCCCGATCCGCGTCTGCAGGGGGAATCCATCGCCTCGGTCTTCCGCGCGGTGGGCGGCGAGATCCGGCAATCGTGGTGCGGTCCCTGCTTCGGCCAGGGTCCCGACGCGCTCACCCAGGGAGAGCGCGCCATCACCTCGTTCAACCGGAACTGGCAGAACCGGATGGGCCTCGGCGGAGAAGGCTACCTCGCGAGCCCGCCCGTGGTCGCTGCCTCCGCGCTGGCGGGCTACATGGCGCCTCCGTCGGAGCTGGGCGTCGCCTGGGATCCGGTCGCGTTCGGGGTTTAGTCGAGCGCCTTGAGCGTGTGCGCGCGCAGGGGTAGCCGGCGGAGTTGCGCGCGGGTGGCCCAGATCGCGGACCCGGGATCGCTTGCGCCGGCCGAACGCCCCAGTTCCATGACCCAGACCTCGTAGGTCAGATTGTGCGAGAAGGTCCGATGCTTGAACGCGCCGCGCCGGACGGGCGGGGCGTTCGCGGCCTCCGTGGCGCCGAGGAAGCGGGACGCGAGTGCGCGGGCCGCTCGCGCAGGCGTGATCGAGGCGCCGAGCCTCGAGTACGGGAGCGTCCACGTCGCGCGCGAATCCGCTTCGTCCGGGATCAGGAGAAAACGGCCGCCCGCCTTCGCGAGAAGGAGTAGACGCCGCTCCACGCGCGCAGCTTTCACCGCGGACGCCTCCGGAAACCGGTCCGGCTCTCCGCTTCGCCGGGCAACGCAGAGGCGGGCCGCGGGGCAGCGGGCACAGAGCGGCTCGCGAGGAAGACAGATCGTCGCGCCCAGCTCCATCAGGGCCTGGGTCCAGTCACCCGTCCGCGGTCCCGCCGCGAGCGATACCGCGACCTCCTGGACGCGGCCTCTCAGCGCCGCCGAGTCCCGCCGTCCGCGAAGCCCCGCGATCCGCGCGAGGACCCGCACCACGTTTCCGTCCACCGCAGCTTCGGCCTGCCCGAACGCGATGCTCGCGATCGCGGACGCGGTGTAGCCGCCGATTCCGGGGAGGCGGAGGAGCGCGTCCCGCGTCCCGGGAAGCCGTCCCGCGTGCTCGCGGACGACGGCGCGCGCAGCCGCATGGAGATTCCGCGCGCGCCGGTAGTAGCCGAGCCCCGACCACGCCGCCAGCACGTCGTCGAGCGGCGCCTCGGCCAGCGCGGTCACCGTCGGAAACCGCGCCATCCACTTCTGCCAGTACGGGATCACGGTCGCGACCCGGGTCTGCTGCAGCATGATCTCCGAGACCCACACCGCATACGGATCGCGGGTCCGGCGCCACGGCAGCTCGCG
>JAYWED010000023.1:0-28781 GCA_043779525.1 Candidatus Eiseniibacteriota bacterium
CCGTCACTTCGACGGAACACTCCAGGCCACCGGACGTGCTTTTCCGACGCTCCTGACCGCCGTCGTCGCGATCACGCCGGTCCCGACGTGGGTGCGCCGGGTGACCGCGGATCGATTCGAGCGCCGTGATTACAGTGGGACCTGCGAGGTGGATGAGCTTTGCGGGGCCGCGCTCTGCCTGCGCTCCGAGGCCATCGCCCGGACGGGACTGCTCGACGAGGATTTCTTCTTCTTCGGCGAGGACGTTGATTTGTGCTGGCGTCTTCACGATGCCGGTTGGAGCGTGGTCTATCTTCCGGAAGCGGTCGTCCAGCACGGGTGGGGTGGGAGCTGGAGGAAGACGCGCGAGCGGACAAGCCTGTACATCCAGCGGGCCTATGTTCTGCTCATGAGAAAACACCGTCCCGGCATCGCTCCGATCGTGGTAACCGCCCTCTCCTTGTTTCTCACAGTGCTCAAGGCGGTGCGGCGCGCGCTCCCGGCCTGGGCACGCGGCGGAAGGCGCGCGGCGCTGGAATCCCTCCGCGTGCATCGCGACGAACTGCTCTGGCTGTGCGCCCGATGAGCGGTCCCCGCGTCGTGATCGACGTGTCCGCGGGGGTCCACGAAGGCGCCGGAAACGCGCGTTACGTGCGCGAGTTGATCCATGCCCTTCGCGGGCTGCCCGAGGCGCCCGATCTCGCGCTCTACGCCACCGCGGGACGGATCCACGAGGACACGCCGGCGTGGCTGCTCGGATTGCAGCGGAGCACGCTGCGCTGGCGCGACCGCGGATGGCGCGCACTCTGCCTCGCCTCCCAGATCACGGGGGCATCGTTACGTTCGCTGCTCCCGGAAGGCGACCTGGTTCACGCGACCAACTCGATCCTCCCTCATGTGGGCCGTTCTCCCACTGTGGTCACGGTCCAGGACGTCACGTTCGTTAGCCACCCGGAGGTGCACTCGGCCCTGAGCCGGTTCCACTTGCAGCAGATGGTGCCGCGAGCTTGCATGCGGGCCAGACTCATCATCGTCCCCTCGCGGGCCACCGCCGAGGAGCTTGGCCGCCGCTGCGGCGTGGATGCTTCCCGGATGCGCATCGTGCCCGACGGATACGACGACGCGCGCTTCACTCCCGCGCCGGGACCTGGCGACCGCGCGGCGCTCGAGCGGTACGGACTGCGCCCGCCGTTCGCGCTGTTCCTCGGGACCCTCGAGCCGCGGAAGAATCTCCTTCGCCTTCTCGACGCCTTCGCGTTGCTCCGAGGGCAAGGTCTTCCCCACGGACTCGTGCTGGCGGGAGGCCTCGGGTGGGGTTACCAGCCCGTGCTCGACCGGCTCGCGTCCCCGGACCTGGACGGGGCCGTCGTTCGGATCGGTAGGGTCGCCGACCGGGACCTCCCGGCACTCTATCGAAGCGCCGCGGCGTTCGTGTACCCCTCGATCTTCGAAGGCTTTGGCCTGCCGGTACTCGAAGCTATGGCGTGCGGGACTCCGGTCGTCACGTCCAACGCGTCGAGCCTGCCGGAAGTCGCGGGAGATGCGGCCCTGACCGTGTCGCCCGACGATGTGCCCGCGCTGGCGGCTGCATTGCGCGCGGCGCTTACCGATGAGACCGTCGCGCGGCGGCTGCGCGCCGAAGGACCCATCCGCGCGGCGCGATTCACGTGGCGCGAGACGGCTCGAGGAACCGTGCAGGTTTATCGGGAGGCGCTCGCCCTTGGCGCCCGTTGACGTCCCGGGGACATCGATGGCCCGGAAGGCGAGCGCCTCCGGCATCGGACGCCGGCTGGCCTCCGACACGTTGCACGCCGCTTCCGGCCGCATGCTCGGGATTTTGCTCTGGCTCTGGTTCACCCCGCGCATCCTCAGGACGCTGGGGGTTGAAGGCTTCGCGATCTGGTCTCTCTTCTTCGCGCTCACCGGCTATCTCTCCGCCCTCGACCTGGGCCTGGTTCAGGGAACGCTCCGCAATGCCTCCGCCGCGCGGGCGCGCGGCGCGCACGAAGAAGCTGGAGCGTTCGCCACGCTGGGCGTTCTCGGCTTCATCACGCTCGGCTTCGTCTGGTTCGCCCTTCTCTGGGCCTTCAACGGTCTCGCTCTTCGCGTGCTCCACGTCCCCCCCGAGCAGTCTGCCTCGGCCCGCTTCGCGCTCATCGCCGGGGGCGCGGCGTTCGCCCTGGCCGGAGTCGCGAATGTGATGATGGCTGTGGCTCAGGCATACGGCCGTTTCGACGTCGCGAACCGGGTCGCGGTGGCGATCAGCCTCTTCCAGGGCCTGGGTCTTTGGATCGTGCTCCACTTCGGCTTCGGTCTGCGGGGCCTGGTGCTCTCCATGGGAGCGGCGTGGACTCTGGGCATCGGCCTGGCATCGCTCCTGCTTCGCTCAAATGTGCCGCAGTTCCACTGGATTTCATGGCGCCGCGCCAAGGCGCAACTCCGTGAAGCGCTGGCGTTCGGGGGACCGATGCAGCTCGCCGGCATTTTCTCCGCGATTCATCTGCAGCTCGACAAGTTCCTGCTCGCGGTCTACGTCGCGCTGGCCGCGATCACGCCTTACGAGCTGGGAGCGCGCGTCGCGATCTCGGCGAGCGCGTTTCCGCAGCTACTCCTGCTCGCCGTGCTTCCCACGGCGGCGGCATTTCACGCGGCGGAAGACCGGGCGCGCTTGCGGGAGCTCTACCGCCGGGCCGGCCGCTTCGTGCTGGGCGCCGGGGCGATCGTGCTCGCGATTCTGCTTGGCGCGGGGGATCGCCTTTTCATGGCGTGGCTCGGCCCCGGGCACGAGGTCTCCGCCGGGGTTCTCCGTGTCCTGGCAATCGGTTTTGCGGTCGCGCTCGCCACGGGGATGGGAACGAGCCTGGTGCGCGGCGTGGGGCGGCCGGACGTCGAGGCCTGGTTCGCAGGCATGGTCGTGGGTTCGCATCTCGCGCTCAGCCTCTGGCTCGTGCCACTGCTCGGACTCCGCGGCGCGCTCGTCGCATGGGTGATTTCCAACGCGGCCGGCGCTGTCTTCTTCCTCTGGCGTCTCAGTTCCCTGCTCCGCTGGTCTCGGCGTGAGGTCCTGATCGAGCCTCACCTCCTTCCCGCGCTCGCCGTCGCGGCGGGTTGGGCCGCGGCGACGGCGCTCGACCGTCTGCTCCCTGCCCCGGCGGGGGCTGTGGCCTGGGTGCCCGCGGCGGTTCTCGTCGCGGTGGCGGCCTCGACCGTCGTGGCGTTCTTGGCGGCGACACGCTATGTGGACTTGGGAGAAGTCCGGCATCTGTGGCCTTCCCCGGGAAGGAGCGCGGCGGGATGAGAGTGACCTTCGTTCTGCCGGCGGCCTACTTCACAGGAGGCTCGCGCGTCGTGTTGGAATACGCCGCGCGGCTGAAGGCGTTCGGCCACACGACGTCGGTCGTGTTTCCGGCGCTGCCGTATCGTTTTCGCGATTCGGCGCGCCGGTTTTCCGGGGTGAGGTCCTGGCTCGGCGGGCTCAAGAACAACCTGCTCTACGGACCGCGCCCGCCGCGGCAGCCGATCCGCGGGAAGATCTCGATGACGCCCCGGATCGCCGATGCGTTTCTGCCGGACGCCGACGTGATCGTCGCCACGGCCTGGCCGACGGCGAGTTCCGTGGCGCGCCTCTCTCCCGCGAAGGGCGTGAAGTGCTACCTCGTCCAGCACCGGGAAATCGACAGCGGGCTGCCTCGCGACGTCGACGCCACGTACCGGCTTCCGCTCTTTCGCATCGCGGGATCGGAATACACCGCCCGCCTCTTGCGCGCGGAGGTCGGCGTCGACACAGACGCCGTGGTCCCGAACGGGGTCGACGCGGCGTTCTGGTCCGCAAGCCACGGTCCACCGCCGCGTCGGGAGGGAGTGCTCATGCCGCACGCGCCCGGAGCGCGGAAGGGCGCGGCCGATGGGTTTGCCGCCTTCGAGCGGGTTCGCCGCGGATGCCCCGGGGCCCGTCTGCGCTGCTTCGGCCGCCATCGCACCCCTGGCATTCCCGATTTCGTGGACTACATAGAGAATCCGGACGACGAAGCCCTCCGCAATCTTTACGCCGGCGCCGCGCTCCTCCTCTTCCCCAGCCGCTACGAGGGCTACGGGCTGCCGCCGCTCGAAGCCATGGCGGGGGGCTGCCCGATCGTCTCCACGAGCGTGGGAGCCGTTCCGGAATTCTGTCTGGACGGCGTGAACGGACTTCTCGTGGAGCCGGGGGACGTCGAGGGCATGGCGCGCGCGGTGCTCTCCTTACTGGGAGACGGAGAGCGGCGGGCGCGAATGGGGGAAGAGGGTCGAGCCCGGGCGCGCGAGTACGATCTCGAGGTCGCCGCGCGGCGCTTCGAGCACGCGCTGCTGCGCGCCGTCCGCGAATACGGCGGAAGGAGCTGAGCGTGGCGCTCAAGGCCGATCGGTTCCTCGAAGCGGCGCTCGCGCGGCTCGAGACCTTGCGCGGCACCTACATCTACGAGCCGATCGCGCGCGATCTCCGGAACAAGACCGAGCAGGTCGACGCGGGATACGGGCGCTGGCTTCGCGCGCTCCTTCCCTACCTCGCGGCGGAGTGCGGGATTGCCGGGAAACCGCGCGTGCTCGACTTCGGCTGCGGATCGGGGGAGCTCACGGTGCTCATGAACACGCTGGGGTACGAAGCGATGGGACTGGACCTTCACGAGGAGCATCTCGCGCTCGCGCGGCTCCTCGCGCGGGAAAACGATGTGCCGGAGAGCCGCTTCGTGCTGCACGAAGGTGAGACGCTCCCCTTCGGGGACCGTTCCTTCGATCTCGTGACGCTCTTCGTGGTGCTGGAGCATCTGAGCGACTCCGTTCTCGAGAGCGTGCTCCCGGAGTTGATCCGGGTCTGCTCCGGCGGAATCTTCGTCCAGGTGCCGAACCGTCTTCAGACGCGCGATGACCACACCGGGCTCAAGTTCGTTCCCTGGATGCCGCATCGGATCGCCGAGTGGTACGTGCGGCTGCACGGGCCGCGCCGCCGTTACGCGATCTCGCGCGACGGGACCTGGGACGTGTATTACCGGACGCTCGGAGCGATTCGGCGTCGTTTCGAGAAGTTCGGGCTCCGGGTGCGCTGTGTCCCGGATGCTTACGTCTATCCGCCACTCGGTGTGGCGAAGCCGCTCTTTCATCCGCCTGAGGACGCCCCGGGGTGGAAGCGCATCGCGCATGCCGCGCTGAGGGGCGCTGCCACGGTCCTCGCGGGCCGTGAGCGCGCGCAGCAAGCGTGGTATCCCTACCTCAACTTGCTCGTCACGCCGCGAGTCTCCTCGGCTCCCGACCACGCCGCCGCCGCGAACGCGATCCCCACGAGCACGCAGAGGAGATCCAGCAGCTCTTCATCGCCCAGGTTCCACTCCATGAGCCCCGAGGTGAAGAACCCGGCCAGCGCCGCGGTCACCCCGAGCGACATGGCGGCCCCGAACCGCGCGTCCGCCGTCCTGGACCGCCGGTAGTCGCGGAACGCGCGCGAGGCGGTGCGCACGAGGGCCACGATCAGGAACGCCAGCGCCAGAAGTCCCACGCCCCCCATCGTCGCCGCGACCTGCACGTACACGCTGTGCAGATGCCCCGCGGGCTCGACCGCGCCGGCCGACTTGTACCGCTCGTAGAGCGGGTGCAGGTCTTGGAGCCCGACCCCGGTCCACGGGTGATCGCGGAGCATGCGCAGGCCGGCCTCCCACATGTGGACCCGCTCGCGATTCCAGGGATTTCCGGGATCGAAGATGCTGAACGCGCGCGCGCGATAGGCGCCCGGCAGCACGAGGGCGAGCGCGGCCAGGCCGGCGCCGAGCCCCACGAGCCACCGCGCGCGCGTGAGGGCGACGATCACCGCGACCGCCGCGAGGTAGCCGATCCAGGCGCTCCGTGTGTAGGTGCCGGCGAGCGCGGGCAACACCGCGCCAAGCGAGGCGAGGGCCCCCGCGCGCCAGCGTCCGCCGCACCGCACCGCGATCGCGGTGGCGAGCGAGGCGACCAGGAGCGCCTGGCCTCCGTAAGTCAGAGGGTGCCCCACCGCTCCCCGGACCCGGTTCGGGAAGTGGGCGCCCTGCAGCGCAAACCTCGCGAGCGCGAAAACCGCCGCCGCGCCGGCCGAGACGAGCAGCACCGCGACCGCGCGCCGCGCGACCTTCTCGTCGCGCGCGTGGTAGGCCGAGACCGGCACGAGGACGAGCAGAAGACCTTTCGCCACCCGGGGCCAGCTCGCGCGCGGGTCGACCGCGAAGAGCGCTGCGATGGCGAGCGCCGCGATCCATGCGATCGCGGGGAGATCGAGCGGAGTGCGAAGCCAGCGCGACGGAGCGGCATCGGCGCCCACACCCGCGGGCGCCGCCGCCGGGAGCTGCCACAGGAGCAGCGTGAGCGCGGCGCAGAGGACGAGCGCGATCGACATGGGCGCCACGGTCCAGGGGAGAGCCGCGGCGAGAAGAAGAAACGAGAGCGCGGACGCCTTGACCAAAGCGTCAGCCACCGTTCATGGCCTCCGAGTACGCATCCATCGTGAGCTCGGCCGTGCGCTCCCACGTGAACGCCCGGGCGTGCGCGAGCCCGCGGCGGACCAGATCTTCCCTGCGCGTGCTGTTCCGCAGAAGCTCGACCATCGCTTCGGCCCAGACCTCGGGCTCACTGGGCGGGAGGAGCACCGCCGCGTCGCCGAGGGTCTCCCTGAGCGCGCCCGCCGAGGAGGAAAGCACCGGAGTTCCGCATGCCATCGCCTCGAGCGGCGGCAGTCCGAAACCCTCGTCCAGCGAAGGCTGGAGGTAGAGCGCGGCGCCCGAGTACAGGAGCGCCAGATCCGCGTCGGTCCGCAAGGGGCCCGAGAAATGGAAACACGTGGCGACGCCCGCCCGCTGGGCGCGCTGCGCGAGCGGATGCGTGAGACGCCAGGCCGGCCCGGAGAGCACGAGCGGAAGCCGCTCGGATCGCGGCATGCGCTCCAGCGCGTCGATCAGCAGCCCTAAGTTCTTGTGCTTCTTCCGGTCGCCGACGTAGAGGAAATAGGCCGAGGGGAGCATACGCTCCTTCAAGAACGCCTCCGCCTGGTGCGCCGGGCGCCGGGAGAACGCCTTCGAAACCCCCAGAGGCACGACCCGCACGCGATCCATGGAGACGCCGAGGATCTCCTGCACGTCGTCCCGGACGTGCTTCGAATCCACGAGCACGATGCGGGCTTTGCGCACCGCGGCTCCCGCGATCGTCCTGGCGTAAATGCCCGCGCCCGCGGGGAAGAACCGCGCGAAGCGCACGTGGATGAGATCGTGGACGGTGACGACCGCGGGGCACTGGATGGGGAGCGGGAGCGTGTAGTGGGGCGAGTGGTAGAGATCCACCTCCGCGCGGCGCGCGGCGCGCGCGAGGAGCCAGTGCTCGGAGACCGAGTACTTCCCCGCCCGCACCTTGACCTCCTCGGCCGGCGCGCCGGAATGGGCGAGCGAGCCTAGGTCCTCCTGCAAGAGGAAGAGCACGAAGCGGTGGCCGTCCGTCCGCCCCAGAAACACCGAGAGCAGATTCCGGATGTAGGTTCCGATACCGCCGTCGCGCAGCTTCCGCGCGTCCACACCGATTCGCAACGGTCCCTCCTGGTCCGGTCGATCCTAGCACGCTCGCCGGGGCGCGGCTTCCTTGACTTTCCGCGCCCGCTGCCTGAAATTCCGGGCGTGACACTCCCCGCGAGCGCGCCCCGGATCACGCCCGACTCCCGAATCGTCGTGACCGGCTGAACCGGTTTCCTCGGAAGCCACCTCATGGCCGCCTTATCCTCCGACGGCCAGCCCCGCCGCTCGCTGGACGTCAGCCGCGCGAAGAAGCTCCTGGGATGGAGCGCGCGGACGGCTCTGGACGAAGGGTTGAAGCGTACGATCGAGTGGTATCGGGGACGGCGCTAGCACCATCCGTTACCTGCTTTGCTCGGGGAGACGCGAAATGGCAAGAGGAATCAGGTGGTCCACAGCTGCCAGGGATGTGGGCATGTGAATCTCGCGATCGAGACCCGCCAAGAGCCCGATCGAAGCCCAGAACGGAATCGTCACCTTATCTATGCCGGGATAGGAATTGAACACCGAGTGGATCAGATATGTCGCGAGTCCGGAGAGTACTGCGAGCGCCAGGAGACTTGCGCGCGGATCGCGAGCCTGCCGATAAGCCCGGATCCCGATGCCCACGGTCGCGACAAGAAGCCACAGCGAAACGGCGAACCCGGCCGTGCCGGTCTCGGATAGTACCCGGAGCGGCTCCGAGTGGGCACCCATGTGGAAATAAGTCTGGTCGGTCACGACGACCTTACGCCGGAATTCCGGGTACGCCGCCGGGTACTCGCCGTATCCGACACCCAGCAAGGGACGCGCCTTGGTCATCTCGGCAGCGGCCATCCATCGATTGACGCGCTCCAGATTTGAGACGTTCTCCGATTCGACGATGGAGCCCGCATGTCGCGCGATTCGGCCCTCCGCTCCGATTCCAGCGATCGCGATCGCGATCAGGGCCGTGAACCCCCCTGCCAGAGCGAGCGGCTTCATGCTCCTGCGTCGTAGCGACCAGATGCCGAGCGTGACCGGGAGCACGAGCGCCAAGGAAAGCCAAGCGGCGCGGGTGAATGAGAGAGCGACGCTGAATCCTATGGCGAGAGAGGATGCGGCGTAGAGTATGCGGGCGTTTCCGCTGCTCTGGAGTGCAGCAAGGAGGGCCAGCGGAAGGAGCATGGTGAGATAAAGACTATAGGTGCCGTGCTCGGGGAAGAACGGCCGCGCGGCGCCGTAGGCGTGTTGGGCAGATACTCCCGCGGTGAGCACCCGGATCGCCCCATAGAGACCCCAGAACGCCCCGAACCCATACGCGAAGCCGGCGTAGACGACCGCGATGAGCAACGCCTTGAGCCCGAGCGGGGGATAGCGGCTCAGCGCGACCGATGCGAGCGCGACCACGGCAAGGGCCATTAACGGAGCGTTGAGAGGGGAGTGGGGAATCCGCAATCGTCCTCGCGCGGGTGCGCGTAGTGCCCAGGCAAGGAGCGCGAGGATCATCATGGGCTCCGTCGGAATGTAGATCGCGTTTCCACCCGGAAGGCTCTTCTCGATCGAGAACGGAAACGCGATCCAGACGAGCGCCCACGCGAGGCGGGGTTGATGGTGGGCAAGGATGAAGTAGACCAGTGCAGCAGCGGCGACCGCCCCCAAGAACGCGTGCCCGAGCAGGACCCCGCCGAGGAATAAGACGACCTCGGCCAGGACGAGACCGAGAATCAAGTCGCGCCCCGCCCCACTATCCGCGGCGCTCCGTGGCCATGAGGTACCCAAGGCTTCCCATCGCGCCGAGAAGCATTCCCGCGAGCACGACAAGCGACCGTTTGGGCCGCGATTTGTGCAGCGGCGGGACGGCGGGATCGAGCACCTGCACGGTCGGCGTGTCGCGGGTCTCGCGAATCCGCGCTTCCTCGAGCTGCGCGGTCAGAAGCTCGAAGAGCTGCTCCTGGACCTTGAGGTCGCGCCAGAGCCGCATGGTGGCGACCCCGGCCTGCGGGAGCGTGCCGAGCTGCCGCTCGACCGCGGTCAGCTCCTCCTTCACGCGGCGCACCTCTTCGCTCGATTCCACGAGCGACTGGCGCAACACGTTGAGCTTCACCTCCAGCGCGAGCTTTTGCGCCATGATGTTCGCGCCGATCTCGGCCTGCCCGCGCGCCTCGGGAGAGAGAAGGGCGAGGTTCTTCTGCTGCTGGTAGCTGCTCAGGCTGTTCTCGGCCCCGGCCAGGTCGCGCTGCACGACCTGAAGCCGCTCCTCGATGAATTCCCTGGTCCGGCGCGCGCTCGAGGTGCGCGTGAGGCGATTGAAGTTGTCCAGCTCCTCGACGTATGCGTTCGCCACCGCGGCGGCGGTCTTGGGATCACGGTCCTCGACCGTGATCGAGATCGTCCCTTCGTCGCCCAAGGCGAGCTTGGTATGGCTCTGGAGCTCCTTGAGCGCCCTCTCTGCGTCATGCTGGCCATAGCGGCGCACGAGGTCGAAACGCGCGACAAGACGGTCCCCCACCGAACGGCTCTTCAGCACCGCGATGAAGACATCGGACAGAGTCGGGGCGCCTGGAAGCTTGATCCCGCCCAGGCCGCGGGGTATCAGCTGGGAGACGCTGAGCGTCGCCTCTTCGTCCGAGGGCGGCAGGAGCACGGCCCGCGCCGCATACCATTTGGGAAGGAGCAGGCTCACCAGGAGCGCGACAACCGTGAGGATCGCAATGTTGACCACGATGAACCGCGCTCGTCGGCGGATCAACGCCAGGATGTCGCGCGGCTCGTCGTTCACTTCGTGGCCTGATGAATTACGAGGTACACGGTCGCGATCTGGGCCGCCGTGGTGAGCACGTCACGCACGGTCGCCCACCGGCTCCGCTCGGGCTTTGCAGGCACCCAGACCGTGTCCCCCGCGTTGATCGCGCCGGCATCGCCCGGCTTCATCTGCTGCCCGGTGCGGGCCACCGTGACGCGCGTGCTCCTCTTGTTCGCGCGGCCCGTATAGCCGCCCGCCGCCCGCACATAGTCATCGGCTCGCCTTCCTGCCTCGTATGCCACCAATCCCGGTGACCGGACCTCGCCCTGGACCGAGACCGAGGCATAGCGGCGAGGGACCACGATGCGGTCTCCGTCGAGGAGAGGAACGTCGGAACCGCCCCCGCCCACGCCAGCGCGCGCTCCACCGCCCGCGCTCGCAAGCACACGCGACAGATCGGCGGACACCGCGTCCCGCTGGCGAGCGCGCAGCTTCACGTACCGGCGTTCATCCTCCGTGAGCATGTCCTGGTGCCCGTCGGCGAGCCGGAGGAAGGCTGTGTCGCGCGCCGCGGATTCGGCCCTTCGCTCGATCGTGGCGCGGCTCAAATCCGCGAATTCGGTGAACCCGCCCGCACGCTCGAGAACCGAGCGCACGCCGTCCACGCCTTCGCGGATGGAATAGGGGCCTGGGTGGGCGGCCTCTCCGGACACTTCGACGATTGCGCCCTCTTTGTACCGACCCCGGGCCGGGATGAAGACCCGGTCCAGCTCGCTCAACTCAGGATCTTCCGCGTCGCGGGTCAGGCCGGCTTCGGCGGATAACAAGACGGTTCGGCGCGCGGGCGAGCCCATGGGGTCGAACCGCTCCAACTCGGCGCGATCCAGCGCCGCCTGCGGAAGCGCTCCACCGGCAAGGGCGACCAGGTCGCTCACGCGGTCTCCGGGCACCAGGTCGTACCGGCCCGGGTGCGCCACCGCGCCCAGGATCTCGACGTAGCGGCCGCCCGCCGGCACGAAAATGACGTCGGTTTCGAAGACGAGTGGATTCCCCGACAGATCACCCGCGATCTCGTAGCGCACGAGATCCACGCGCAGGGAATCCGCGCCGCGGCGCACGATGATGCCGCGCCTCGCCCCTCCGGGTGCGATCCCGCCCGCCGCCTCGATCGCCTCAGAGGCGCGCACCGGTGCCGTCAGCGTGACCACGCCCGCACGCGATACCTCGCCCAGAACCGGCAGGCGGAAACGTCGCGGACGGTAAAGCGAGAAGACGAGGCCCTTCCCGCGGACATACGGGCGCATCACGTCGCGGACCTTGTCTTCGGCCTGACGAAGGGTGAGACCGGCAACGGAGACAGCGCCCGCGTCCGGGAAGAGGATCTCGCCGGCGGGGCCAACGCGCAGAATCTTCGGGTCGATGAGATCGGAGCGGCGAAACGCGAACTCGTCGCCAGGCCCAACCCGGTACGTGTCGGGATCAACCCTCCCTTCGATGGGAGGGTTCGCCGCCTGCCCCGCGGCGGCGGCGGCCGCCGCGGCCCGGTTCTTCGCCGCCTGCAGATCGTCTTCGGTCTGCGCGCGCGCTGGGGAAGCCGTTCCGAGCGCCGCCAGGAGGAGCAGCGCCGCGATCATCGCGGTCCGAGAGAACGTGGAGTTTTCGGGCGGTGAGGAGATCCACCCGGAAGTCGAGGTCAGGCTGGGATCCAATTCCTTACCGCGCGATGGCGGCCCGCACAGGTCCAGGATTCGACGCCGATGCCGCCCGAGCCCGGAACTCGGCGATCACTTCCTCGAGCGTCTGGTCCAGTGAGATTCGAGGCTCCCAGCCGATCAAGCGGCGGATCCTCTGGATGTTCGGAACGCGCCGGCGCATATCCTCGAAATCGGACCGGTAGGCGCGCTCGTAGGGAACGAACTCGATCGGGGACGCGCTTCCGGACAACCGGAGGATCCGTCGCGCGAGGTCCAGGATCGTGATCTCCTGCTCGCTTCCGACATTGAAGATCGACCCTTCCGCCCCGGGCGCGAGCGAGATCCCGATCAGAGCGGGCACCACGTCGCGCACGTCGCAGAAGCAGCGGGATTGCTTGCCGTCTTCATAGACCGTGAGCGGGCGTCCCTCCACAGCCTGCTGCGCGAGACGGGGAATGACCATGCCGTACGCACCCGTCTGGCGCGGCCCGACCGTGTTGAAGAGCCGCGTGATCACGACGGGGATCCGGTATTCCTTGTGGTACGCGAGGGCCAGGAACTCGTCCACCGCCTTGGATTCGGCGTACGCCCACCGGCTGCGCGTGGTCGGACCCAGGACGCGATCGTCGTCTTCCTCGTAGGGATGGTTGTCGCTCTTCCCGTATACCTCGGAGGTCGAAGCGATCAGGACCTTCTTGTGATAGCGGCGCGCGAGCCGGAGCACCGCTTCGGTGCCGAGCACGTTGGTCTCGATGGTCTGGACCGGGCTCTTGATGATGAGGTCGACGCCGACCGCGGCGGCCAGGTGATAAATGATATCGCAGTCGCTCACGAGGCGGTCCATCACCGTCTCGTTCGTCACGCTCTCGCATACGAACCGAAAATCGCTCCGCTCGGCCAGGTGCGCGATGTTCGCGAAGGAGCCGGTGGAGAGATCGTCGATGGCCGTGACGTCGGCGCCGCGCGCGATCAGATGTTCCGCGAGGTGGCTCCCGATGAACCCGGCCCCGCCGGTGATCAGCGCGCGCAGGGGCTGCGGAAAGGCAGGCTCGTGGCCCGCGCCGCTCCCGTTCGTCTTCCCATTCCCATTCCCATCCAAGCGCATGAGGCCCTCGCGTTTAGGCATAGAAGGTTCCGGCTGCCGAAAGGCATTAGAGGGGGGATTTCTACCTCGGGACGCACCTGATGATGCCACACTCGGGTGCCTCTTGCCAGAGCGCTCCGCGTCCGCAAGAATCCACGGATGGAGTACTTCCGCCTCCTCGTGTCGGCCATCGTCTCGGAAATCGTGAATCTCCTGGGCTATCCGGGCCGCGGGAAGAACCCGAAACTCCTTGTTGTGAAGCTGGATCACCTGGGCGATGTCGTCACGGCGACGCCGGTCTTCCGGTCCCTCCGAGAGGCGTTCCCGGACGCTCGTGTCGACGTCCTGGTAGGCCCCTGGGCTAAAGACCTGGTCTCGGCCAATCCCTTCGTGGACAAGGTCCTGACCTACGACTCGGCCCGGTTCCGGCGGCCGGCGGGGCCGCGAGAGAGTCCACGGCGCAAGCTCCGGCAAATGCGGGCGATCGCGGCGCACCGGTACACCCACATCGTCGATTTGCGAGGGGACTCCTGGACGCTCTTGCTCCCCTTTCTCTCGGGGGCCGTGCGCCGGGTGGATCGCGGGAGCGTCCGGCTGGAGAGTTGGATCGAGCAGCGCATCAGCGGGGGTGACCCCATCGCGGCCCGGATTCCGCGCCACGAGGTCGAGACCAACCTCGAGGTCATCAGGCCTCTTATGGGCAAGTACGCCCCTGTAGCCGGCGCCCCGGGGCCCCGCGCCCCGCGCGTCGAGGTGTTCATCACCGACCACGACCGGCGCGCGCTCGCGGCGCGGCTCCGGCCGCTGGGGATCCCGGTCGAGGTACCCCTCGTGACCATCCATCCCGGGGCGTCGTGGCAGCCGCGCGCGTGGCGGCTCGAGCGATTCGCCGAGGTCGCAAGGCAGATCCTGGACCAACACCCAGTGCACGTCGTGATCGTAGGTACCGTGGAGGAGATGGATATCGTCGACAAGATGGGGCTTCTTCTAAGCGACGATCGAGCGCATTTCCTCTTCGACCTGCGCCTCTCCGAGACCGCGACCCTGATCGAGCGCTCGCTCCTCTTCATCGGCAACGACAGCGGGATCGCGCACCTGGCCGCGGCCATCGGAACGCCGCTGATCGCGCTCTATGGACCTCAAGACCCGCGCCGTTTCAGACCCTGGTCGGAGAAGGCCGTGGTGCTCCACAAACCGGTCCCCTGTTTTCCCTGCAAGCAGAGAGTCTGCGTCGTCCCTCACAATCCCTGCGTGAACCTGACCTACGTCGAGGAGGTCATGCGCAGCGCCGAAGCCGTGCTGGGACCGCCGGTCGAGGCGCGCACCACCTCGTGAGCCGCCCCACCGCCCTCGTCGTGACACCGCGTCTGCCGTGGCCGCTGGATGACGGGGGACGGATCGCGGCATGGCAGACGGTCCGGGCCGCCTCGCGCGAGTATGAAACGACACTGGTGAGCCTCGTGCCCGCCGAGGAGGAGGGTATCCCCCTGCCCTCGGTCTTCGGGGAGCACGGCGTCCGCGTGATCCGCGTCCCGCACAACCCTCCCTCGAGACTCAAGGCGGCGTGGAGGGGAGTGTTCGGACCCCTGCCCTACACGCTCGAGCGGTACCGAAACGCCGCGCTGCCGGGCATCCTCGGCGCCCATGTCGCGGAGACGCGTCCGCACTTCGCGATGCTCCATCATCTCCACATGGCCACCTACGCGGGGGATCTCGAGGGCGTGCCCCTCATCCTCCGTCAGCACAATCTGGAGCACGCCTGGATGAAGCGGTACGCGCAAAGGCTCGGAGTCGCTCCAGCCGGGATCTACGCGCGGACACAGGTCCGCCGCCTGCGCGAGGCCGAAGCGGCGCTGTCGCGGAAGGCGGCGCTCGTCCTGGCGGTCCAGGAGGAGGAAGCGGCAGAGCTCCGGAAACTCGCGCCCGGGGCCCGGGTGGAGGTGCTGCCCATCGGCGTGGACCTCGCCCGGTTCGCGGAGCCCCATCCCGGCGAGCCGCCGATCGTGCTGCTCGCGGGCTCCTTCGCGTGGGCGCCGAACGTCGACGGCGCGATCCAGTTCATGCGAAACGGCTGGCCGCGGGTCGTGGCCCGTGTTCCGCGCGCGAGGCTCCGGGTCGTGGGAAAGGATCCTCCGCGCTCGCTCCACCGCGCCGCGGACAAGATCGGGGTGGAATTGCTCGGCAACGTGGAATCGATGGCCGCGGAGCTTATGAGGGCGACCGTCTTCGTGGTCCCGCTCTGGGTGGGCGCCGGCGTGCGCGTCAAGATCATCGAGGCGATGGCCGCGCGGGTGCCGGTGGCCGCGACGCGGCTCGCGGCGGAGGGCCTTGGCCTGAAAGCGGGGGAGCACTACGCTCCGGGCGATACGCCCGGCGAGCTGGGGGGGCAGGTCGCGACCCTGCTGCTCTCGCCCGCCGTTCGCGAGGTGTTCCAGCAGCGCGGCCGCGCGCTCGCGGAGTCGCGCTGGGGGCAGGACGCGGTGGCCGAGATGCAGAATTCGCTCTGCGCGTCCGTTGTGGACCACGCCGCGCGCTGACTGGCCCACCCGGCCCCCTACATCGTCGGAAGGCGAAGCTGAACGTTCCGCCACACCATCCGCCACTCGTCGGGCCGGACCACCAGCGCGGCCCACGCCACGAGCGCAAGGACCCCCAGTGCCGCGCCTCCGGCAGTCCGCGGCGTGAACAGGCCCAGCCCGACTAGGAGCACGAACGAGGCAAGTAGCAGGCGCCGGTTGTCGGGGCCGAGGTGGAACCGAAGCGCCTTTCGCGCGAGGGCGTAATGGAGCGCGGCGTGGCTGATATGGGCGGCGATGTAGGCGATGACGACACTCCGCAGCCCGATCCGATCCACGAGCAGTGAGAAGACCACGAGCATCGTGATCCCGTACACGAGATCGAATAGCACCCATGGCCTGAGGCGGTTCTTCGGCACGAGCCAGATTCCGCACACCCACGCGATGGTGCGGAAGTAGTCCCCCAGGAACTGGAACGGGAGCAGCTCCATAGCCGGCAGGAACTTTCCGGAGTAGAAGAGCGGGATCCAGATCGGGGCGCCCGCGAGCATCGCCCCGGCCGCGCCGGTCATGAGGAGGAGCGACAGCCGCAGCGACTGGCGCATGGTGGTCGCCGTATCCGCGTCCTCGCGCTGTGCGGCGATCTGCGGCCAGACGATCGCGGTGATCGAGTTCAGGATCAGCGGCATGTACAGCCCGGAGATCCCGACGCAGACTTGGTAGATGCCGTTGGCCTCCAACCCCCGCTTCGACACGAGCACCGAGCGCACGATGAGCAAGACCAGAGTCGAGGAGAGCCCGACCAGGAGCGCGCTCGAGCCATAGCGCATGAGGGGCCGGAGGAGCGCGCGGTCGATCGCAGGGCTGCGCGGCATCGCTTCCGTGGCCGCGGCCGGCGCGTTCCGCCGAACCATGATGCCGCTCACGATCACGTACACCGCCGCCACCGCCACGAGCTGCGCCACGGCCCCCGGCAGCCGGAAGAACCACGCCAGCGGGACGATCGTGAGGATCGACGCAAGGGCGATGATTCCGTTCAGCCCGGCCATGGCCTTCACCGCCTCGCAGCCTTGAAGAATGGAAACGCGGAGCGACGAGATCGCGGACAGGGGGACAACCGCGGCGCCGACGATGATCACCCACGTCCACTGGCGGTCGTGGTAGAGCGCGTCGGCCAGCCAGGGTGCCGCGAGCGCGGTCAGCGCCGCCAGCGTCAAGCCCACGGTCCAGGTAAGCGTGAGCGAGGTCGTGCGCACGCGTTTCGCGAGGAGGAGATCGCCGCGGGCGCGGGCGCTCGCGACCATCGCGGTCACGCCGTTTCCGAGGCCGAGCGTCGCGAGCGGGACGAGGGTGGCGGTGAGGGTGGAGAGTTGCGCCAGGAGCCCGGTTCCGGCGGGACCGAGCAGCGCCGCGAGGACTTTCGCGCGGAGGATCGCCGCGACGACGGTGGCGGCCGAGCCGAGCCCCAGGAGCGCGGTCGAGCGGATCAGGCGGCGCACGGTGTCCTGGGGCGCGCCCTAACGGGCGCCGTACATGCGCTCGTAGTAGTGCCGGTACTCTCCGGAGCGGACCGCTTCCCACCACGCGCGGTTCTTGGCGTACCAGTCGATGGTCGCGACGATCCCGCGATCGAACGCGATGGCGGGCGTAAATCCGGTCTTCTTCTTTAGCTTGCTCATGTCCAGCGCGTAGCGCCGGTCGTGCCCCGGCCGGTCCGTCACGTGCTTGACCAGAGTGCCCGGCTTCTTCAGGCGCTCCAGGATGAGCGCCGTGATCTCGAGGACCGACTTCTCGTTTCCGGCGCCGATGTTGAAGGTCTCCCCTTCCACGCCTGGCGCCTGGAGGATGGAGATCATCGCCGAGCAATGGTCATCCACGTGGATCCAGTCGCGCGTGTTCCTTCCACTGCCATAGACAGGCACGGGAAGATCTTGAAGCGCGTTCGTGACGAAAAGCGGGATCAGCTTCTCGGGGTGCTGATAGGGGCCGTAGTTATTGCTGCACCGCGTCACGACGGTCGGCACGCCGTAGGTGGCGTAGTAGGAGTACGCCAGCCGCTCGCCTCCGATCTTCGAGGCGGCGTAGGGATTGCGTGCCAGGAGCGGCGACTCCTCGGTGGCGGCGGCGCTCAGGATCTCGCCGTAGACCTCGTCGGTGGAAACCTGGGCGAAGCGGCGCACGCCCGCGCGGCGCGCCTCCTCCAGGAGCACGTAGACTCCGAACGTGTCGGTGAGCACGAACTCGTGCGCGCGCTCGATGGAGCGGTCCACGTGGGTCTCGGCGGCGAAGTTGACGACGATCTCCGCGCCTTCCATGGCGCCCGTGACAGCCTTCGCGTCGCAGATGTCGCCCTTCACGAAACGATATCCGGGGTCTCCGGTGAGCGATTCCAGATTGGCCAGATTGCCCGCGTAGGTCAGCTTGTCGAGCACCGTGACCCGCGAGTCCGGAAACCGCTTCCGGATCATCCTCACGAAATT
Organism: Candidatus Eiseniibacteriota bacterium; assembly: GCA_043779525.1. Classification (GTDB taxonomy): domain Bacteria; phylum Eisenbacteria; class RBG-16-71-46; order SZUA-252; family SZUA-252; genus WS-7. The sequence continues at coordinate 18,014 of JAYWED010000023.1, forward strand.
CGAGCCGATGAACCCGGCGCCTCCCGTGACCAGGAACCGCGCGCGTGTCAGGTCGGGCGCGTCAGCCATCCTTCCGGTCCCAGTCGTACGGTATGTCCTTCGTGTGCGGATCGATCCGGTACTCGTCGGGCTTCTCGTACTTGTAGAGCTCGGTCGGGACGTTCACGAGCATCGCCGGCTCGGTTCCGATCCCCTTCATTCCGTGCACAACACCGGGCGGGATCGACACCAATATTGGGTTCTTCTCACCCATGAAGAACTCGTTGATGAGCCCCTTCGTGGAGGAGCCTTCGCGCTGGTCGTAGAGCACGACCTTCATCATCCCCTTCACGATCACGAAGTGGTCGGTCTGGACTTTGTGGAAATGCCATCCCTTCACCACTCCGGGGTAGGCGACCGAGACATAGGACTGCCCGAAGCGCTGGAAGAAGGGATCGTCGGAGCGCATCATCTCCATGAGATAGCCGCGCTCGTCCGCGATGATCCTCAGCGGTTTCACGTTGACGCCCTCGATCAGCTTCATCAAACCCTCCCTACGGAGGTGTAGGTGAACCCGAGCCGCCTCACGGTCTCGGGATCGTAGACGTTCCTGAGATCCACGAGATTGCGCCGGCGCATGACGCGCCGGATCTTCACCAGATCCAGCTTCCGGAATTCGTTCCATTCGGTCACGAGGATGAGCGCGTCGGCCCCCTTGGCGGCGTCGTAAGCGCTGGCGCCGAACGTGACCTCCGCGGGCACCTCGGGGTTTCCGCGCCGTACGGCCGGGTCATAGGCGCGCACGCGGATTCCCTTCTGGATCAGGGCGCGAATGATTCCGAGCGCGGGGGATTCGCGGAGATCGTCGGTGTCCGGCTTGTAGCTCAGACCGAGGACGGTGGCCACGCGCGGCCCCCGGCCCTTGAGCGCCGCCAATGACTTCTGGATAGCCGTCTGCAACTGCGCCTTGTTGGTCTCGATCACGGCGCCGACCACCCGGAGCGGCACTCCGGCGGCCTTGGCGAAGGCGCGCAGGGCGACCGTATCCTTGGGAAGGCAGGAGCCGCCGAAGCCGGGGCCCGGATGCAGGAACTTGGGGCCGATCCGCCGGTCGAGGCCCATTCCCTTGGCGACGTCGCGGATGTCCGCGCCGAGCGCCTCGGATAGATTCGCCATCTCGTTCACGAACGAGATTTTCGTCGCGAGGAACGCGTTGGCCGCGTATTTCACCAGTTCCGCCGTGCGAAGGTCCGTGATCAGGGTCGGAGTCTCGAGCAGATACAGCGGCGCGTAGATGCTCCGCAAGAGTTTCCGGGCCCGCTCCGTGTTCGCGCCGATCACGATCCGGTCGGGGCGCATGAAATTCTCCACCGCCGTCCCCTCGCGGAGGAACTCCGGGTTGCTGGCAACGTCGAAGGAAACCCGGCGCTTGGCGTGCTTCTTCAAGATCGCCTGCACCTTGTCTCCCGTCCCGACCGGAACGGTGCTTTTCTGAACCACCAGCCTGTAGCTCGGCATTGCCTGGGCCACGCTTTTCGCCACTTCGAAGACCGCGCGGAGATCCGCGGTCCCATCCCGGCGCGGCGGCGTGCCCACGCAGCTGAAGATGACCTCGCCCCAGTGCGTCGCCTGCTCGAGCGAGGTGCCGAAACGAAGCCTTCGCTCGCGCATGTTGCGCGCCACGAGGTCCTTCAGCCCGGGCTCGTAGAATGGAATCTCGCCGCTCTCGAGAAGGTCGATCTTGCTCCGATCGACATCCACGCAGAGCACGTCGTTGCCGAAATCCGCCAGCCCGGCGCCGCTCACAAGCCCCACGTAGCCGGTTCCCACGACGACGATCCTCAAGTCTCCTCCTTCAGTGCCCGGTCTCGCGCCGTACCCGCTCGCGCGCGTCCTTGTAGAGATCTTCCAGCGTCTGTTCGATCGGAATCTCGGGAACCCACCCGGTCCTGGCCTCGACCTTGCCCGGATCGCCTACCAGGAAATCGGAATCCCGGGTCCGCACCCGCGTCGGATCCTGAACGATCGTGGGCCTGACACCGGCGATGGCGCACAGGTTGTCCAGCAGGCGCCGCATGAAATGCCCGTGCCCCGAGCAGACATTATAGGCTTCTCCGTGCGCCCCCTGTTCCAGGAGGAGCCGGTAGGCCCGCACCACGTCGCGCACGTCCCCGTAATCGCGAACGCCCTCGAGGTTCCCCACCTTGATCTCCACGGCGGCCAGGCCCGCGTGGATGCGCGCGAGCTGCTCGGCGAAACCCGCGAGGGCGAAGCGGGAATTCTGGCCGGGTCCCGTGTGGCTGAAGGTGCGCGTCCGGATGACGCGAAGCCCGTAGCACGAGGCGTAGAGATTCCCGAGGTCATCCTGCGCGGCTTTGCTGAGCGCGTACGCGTTCATCGGCCGAAACGGAGCGTCCTCCCGGATCTTCTGTCCGGGCGCGCCCGCGCCGTAGACGTCCGCGGACCCGACCAGGAGGACGACTGCCTCCGGGGCATCCGTTCGCGCGACTTCCAGGACATTGAGCGCTCCGATCGCGTTCACGCGGTAGGTCTCGGCGGGACGGCGGACGGACTCGGAACCCGAGGCCTGCGCCGCCAGGTGGACGATTCGCTCCGGTTTCGTCTCCAGGACGCACCCGCGGATCTGCTCGAAGTTGGAGACGTCGAGGGGCCTGTGGCTCTTGAGATGGCAACGGAGGACTTCATCCGCCTCGGAATCCCCGAGCTCCATGTGGTCCGCGCCGTTCAGCTCCTCCTCGGGGTTCTGCGCCAGCTCCCGCGCGAGGTGCCTTCCGACGAAGCCCGAGACTCCGGTGATGAGCGTGCGCAAGGGTCTAGCGGGCCCTCCAGTACTCCAGGAGGTCGCGCAGGGTCGTCTCGAACGGGATCGTGGGCGCCCAGCCGGTCGCCTGCTTGAACTTTGTGGCATCCCCGAGCAGCACGGGCACGTCGGAGGGACGCATGCGTGCCTGGTCCTGCTCCACCTTCACCTTCGCCTTCGTCATGCCCAGGAGGCAGTCGAGCATGGCGCGGATCGTCCAGTCCTTGCCGGAGCAGATGTTGTAGACCTCGCCCGCCTGCCCCTTCTCGAGGGCCAGCCAGTAGGCCCGCACCACGTCGCGCACGTCGGTGAAGTCGCGGCGCGCGTCGAGGTTTCCGACGCGGATCACGGGCGGACGTCGGCCCTTCTCGATGTCGGCGATCTGCTTCGCGAAGTCGGAGCACACGAAGACCGGCCCGCGCCGGGGCCCCTCGTGGTTGAAGCCGCGCGTGCGGATGACGGGAAGCTTGAAGCTCATGAAGTACTGGTACCCTAGCATATCCTGGCCCATCTTGCTCACCGCGTAGGGAGAGAGGGGGCGGAGCGGGTTGGTCTCCTTGATCGGAAGCTCGTTCTCGTAGACCATGCCGTATTCCTCGCTGGAGCACGCGAGCTGGATGCGCGGCATGATGTGGAGCTTCTTCACGGCCTCGAAGATGTTGAGCTGCCCGATGATGTTCGTGACGAGCGACTCGGTGGGAGCGGTCCAGGAGGTCGGCACGAAGCTCTGCGCCGCGAGGTGGAAGATCCAGTCGGGCCGCGCCTCGTCCAGCACGTCGCGGACGGAGGAGGCGTCCCGGAGATCGCACTCGACCATCCGCACCTTGTCGAGGAAGTGCTCGACGTTTTCGGTGCGGCTCCTCCAGCGTTGGATGCCGATGATCTCGACGCCCTTCTTCTCCGCCAGGATGAAGTCCACCAGGTGGCTGCCCGCAAATCCCGTGATTCCGGTGACCAATACCTTCATTCGTTCTTCCTCTCTCAGGATGACGTGGCGATCATGGTGGCCACCAGGGCCGCGACCGCCGCATTAGGATCGCTCGCCTCGAGGATGGGCCGTCCCACCACGACGAAGTCGGCTCCCTTGGCGATCGCTTCCGGCAGGGAGAGCGTGCGCTTCTGGTCGTGCGCCGGATCTTGCGGTCCGCGGATCCCGGGGGTGACGATCAGGAACGGGGACGGAAAGGCGCCGCGCAGGGAGACGAGCTCCTGGGGCGACGCGACGACGCCGTGGGCGCCCGCATCGCGCGCGAGGCGGGCTAAGCCCAGGACCTTGTCCTCGAGCGTGGTGCCGTGGTTCCAGAGAGCCGGGATCTCGCTCCCGTCCAGGCTCGTGAGCATGGTGACGGCGAGGATGCGCGGCTGGGCCGAAAGGGACGACGCCGCACTCGCCGCCGCGGCGACCATGGCCGGCCCTCCCGCAGCGTGGACCGTGAGGAGCGAGACCGGGAGCCCCTCCAGCGCGCGCACCGCCTTCTCCACGGTGGCCGGAATATCGTGGAGCTTGAGGTCGAGAAAGACCTTCTTTCCGCGGTCCGCCATCGCCTTCACGGCCTCGCGTCCGGAGGCGCAGAAGAGCTGGAGCCCGACCTTGTACCAGAGCACCGCGTCGCCGATGCGATCGACGTGAGCCAGAGCGCCGCGGAGATCGGGCTGGTCGAGCGCGACGATCAGGCGGTCGCGAACGCCGTGCGAATCCTTCACGTCATACCCCCTTTGCCGTGCGCCGCGCCCCCGCGGCTAAGTGCGCCCTTCCGGCGCGGACGAGACCCCGCCCCGCCGGAACCTCCAGCGCGCCGATCAAGTCGGCGACCGAGGGAAGCTCCGCGCGGCGCAGGTAACTCTCGATCTCCTCCACGCAGGACTCCGGCAGCCCGGGGTTCGCGAAGAGCGCGGTTCCCACCTGGATCGCGGTGGATCCCACGAGAAGGAATTCGAGGGCGTCGCGGGGAATCGTGATTCCGCCCATGCCGATCACCGGGATATCGATCGCCTGGGCCACCTCCCAGACCTTGGCCAAAGCCAGGGGCTTGATCGCGGGCCCCGACAATCCACCGAGGACGGTGCCCAGGATCGGCTTCCGCGAGATGGAGTCCACCGCCATGCCCACGAAGGTGTTCACGACGGATACCGCGTCCGCGCCGCACGATTCGCACGCGACCGCGATCTCGGCGATCCGGGTCACGTTCGGGGTCAGCTTCGCGATCAGAGGCAGTCTGGTGAGCGGGCGGATCGCGGTCATGACCTCGCGGGCCATGTCCGCGTCGGTGGAATAGCGAAGCCCGTGGGGTCCCACGTTCGGGCAGGAGATGTTCACCTCGATGGCGTGCGCGACACCCGAGCCGCTCACGCCCTCGACCAGCTCGCAGAACTCCCGGACGTCTTCCCCCTCCACCGAAACCACCACCGCGCACGGCAGCTTGCGCAGGACGGGTACCTTGATCTTGAGAAAGCCTTCGAGCCCCGGGTTCTCGATCCCGATCGAGTTCAGCATTCCGGAGGACGTCTCGACAACACGAGGAGGCGGATTGCCGGCCCGCGCATGGCGCGTCACGGTCTTCGTCACGATCCCGCCGATCGCGCTCAGGTCCACCAGGCGCTCGTACTCGGCCCCGTAGCCGATGATCCCCGAGGCCACGAGCACCGGGTTCCGGAGCGCGAGCGAGCCGATGCGGACGTGAAGCGACGGGCTCACGGCAGGCGCTCCCAGTCCACGATCGTCGCGTCCATGACGGGGCCCTCGAGGCACATCGCGGGGTACCGACCACCGTTTCCGTTCAGCCCCGCGCGGAGCGGAACCGGACATCCCCTGCAGGCGCCGACGGCGCAAGCCATCGGACCCTCGATGGAGGCTTCGCAGCGGATGCCGCGCTCCCGCGCGAACTCCGCGATCCCGTGAAGGAGACCGTGGGGCCCGCACGTGAATATCTCCGCGGTGAGCGGCGTGTGCCCGCCCGTCTCCCATTCGCGCTCCAGCAGCGTGAGCACGCTCCCGTGGTAGCCGATCGATCCGTCGTCGGTCGCGATATGAAGCCTTCCGCCGCGGATCTCCCGCACGCCGAAGAGCTCGCGCGCGCCCTTGGCGCCGAAGAGGAAGACGAACGGACGCTTCTTCTCGCGGAGCATCCGGCCGAAGAAAAGGAGCGGCGCGACGCCTCGGCCGCCGGCCACGAGGATCGGAAGCCGTCGCGGGCGCGGCGCGAAGCCGACCCCCAGAGGCCCGATCAAATCGAGCCTCTGCCCCTTGGGCTGCGTGGCGAGCACCCTCGAGCCCCGGCCCACGACCGAATAGTAAATCCGCACCGCGCGGACCCCCTGGCGCTCGACGAATCCCTCGAGACTGTACGGCCGGCGCAGGAGCGGCTCCGCCTCGGGAGACACGCGGAGATGCACGAACTGGCCGGGCGAAGGGCGGGCGAATCCGCGCGGGACCTTGAGCGTGAGGAGGAAATTCCCCGGCGTGATCTCGCGGTTCTCGACCACGGAGCAGGCCACCAGATTCATCGCGTGGGCCCGATGATCGTTCCGGCGGTATCCGCGGGCGTGGGCGGGCGCGTCATGGGCGGCAGCGGAGGAGGAGGCCCCTTGCCCTCGCGCTGCGCCTTGTAGAGCGCCCGCGTGTAGGCCGCGAGCGAATCGCGCCGCGCCTCCTCGGCCGGCGTCATCCCGCTCCCGGCGGGCGGCCTCGTTTTCAGCGTGTCCTGGACCACGGGGAGCGGTGGCTCGAGCGACTCCTCGCGCGCGATGGTCGTGTCGGGATGGGCCAGCATGGAGTCCAGGAGCGCGGTCCGCGCGTCTGTCTTTCCGCTCCATCGCCTCCAGAGATACAGGGCTGATTCGGGATACCGCGTCTTCGGGTACCTCGTCACGATCGTGTCCGTGAGCGCGCCGGCGGCCAACGTGTCCGCCCGGTCGTGCGTCTCGATCCAGAGCCGTGCGAACGACGCCTTGGGGGCGTAGGGGCTCTTGGGGAAATTCCGTTCGACCGCCTCGTACTGGAGCAGGGCCGAATCCACCTTCTCGATCTGGAAGTAGTAGAGCTCGGCGAGGAGGAACGCCGCGCGGGCGCGCGCCTGCGTCGTGTCGGAAAGAATCGTGGAGCGGTACTGCTTCAGGGTCGCAAGATTCGCGGATCGCCGCGAGGCCTGGAGCTGGAACTCGGAGTACCCGGGCTCCAGCTTCAGCTTGTCGTACTCGCGTCCCGCGGCGTCGAAGTCGCTGAGCTGCGACTCGTAGAGATACCCGACGCGGAATTGCGCCTCGTAGGCGACCGGCGTGTGCGGGTACTGGGTCACGAGGCTCTTGTAGCCCGTGAGCGCGTCGTTGGTCCGGCCCAGGAGCGCCTGGTTCCGGTACAGCCGGATCATCAGCTCCCCGTCGCGCTTTTCGTTCAGAGCGAACGGCTTCCAGCTCTGGTAGAAAGAGAGGGCCTCCTCGTAGCGCTTGAGCTGCTCCAGGGTGTCGCCGCGCTTGAACGCGAGATCCAGCCTCCGCGTGCCCACTTCCTCCGATTTCAAACCCTCCGCGTAGACGGCCTGGGCGCTGTCGTACTTCGCACTCGCATAGAGCGCGTCGCCCAGGCGACGGAGCGCGTCCGCCCGCTGGCGCTTCTTCTTCGAAGACTCCACCGCCCGCCGGTACCAGGCGATGGAGGCCGGATAGTTCCGAAGGCCCACCTCGGTCTCGGCGCCGTAGTAGTAGAGATCCCATTTCCGCTCGAGCTTGGGATATGCGGTTTCGATCTCGCGGAACATGGTCTCGGCTTCCAGGTATTCCTTCCTCTTGTGGTGGGAGATCGCCTCCAGCAGCCTCGAATCCGGCACGAAGGGGCTCTTGGGCACCGCCGCGCGCAGCTCGCCGAACTTCTTGATCGCGCTTGGATAGTCCCCTTTCCCATACATCGCCGCGCCCATGTAGAAGAGGGCGTCGTCCACCCACTTGCTCTTCGGATATTCGACCAGGACCTTCGCGCACTGGCGGATCGTGGCGTCGTACTTCTGCGCCGCGTCCGGAGACGGGGTGTCGCTCAGGTTCCTCTCCTGGGCCTTCTGCCCGTCACGGTAGTACCGCTTCGCGAGATAGAACGTGTTGTAGTAGGCGCAACCGTTTACGGCGACGAGGAGGACGATTCCGATGATCCAGGAGCCCGGGGGCTTCGTGTGCGGGGTCTGCATGAACGGCCCCATCGTAGCACTTCGCGTGTGCTCCCGCTATCGGGCGCTGGCCGCGAGAGCCTCGGCCCGATACGTGACCCGGCCGTCCATCATGGTCAGCATTACCCGGCCCGGTAACTCCCATCCCTCGAAGGGAGTATTGCGCCCCATCGACGCGAATTCGGCGGCCCGAACGGTCCAGCTCCGGGCCGGATCGAAGACCGTGAGGTCCGCCGGAGCGCCCGCCTCGAGCGTCCCTCCGGGAAGCCCCAGCACGCGACGCGGATTCACGGTGAGGCGCAAGATCAGCTCCGACAGCGAGAGATGCTTGGGCTCTACCAGGGCCTTGATATAGACCCCGAGCGCGGTCTCCAGGCCCACGATCCCAAAGGGCGCGGAATCGAAGTCGGAGTCCTTCTCGATCTCGGTATGGGGCGCATGGTCGGTGGCGAGACAGTCGAGGGTGCCGTCCACCACCCCTTCGATCAGGGCGTCGCGGTCCCTGGCGCTCCGGAGGGGCGGGTTCATCTTGGTGCGCGGATCGAACCCTTCGACCGCCTCGTCCGTCAATACCAGATAGTGGGGCGCGGTCTCGGCGGTCATGCGGATGCCGCGCGCCTTCGCCTTTCGAATGATCTCAACCGAGCGCCCCGCGCTCACGTGCGCCACGTGCACGTGCCCGCCGGTCAGCTCCGCGAGCAGCGCGTCGCGGGCGACCATGACCGACTCCGCCACGTCCGGAATGCCCTTCATCCCCAGGCGCGTGGAGGTCCAGCCCTCGTGCATGACGCCATCGCCCTTGAGATCCGGATCCTCGGCATGCTGGATCACCGGGATTCCCAGGCCGCGGGTCAGCTCGAGCGCGCGGCGCATGATCTCGGCGTTCCGGACCGGCTTCCCGTCGTCGGAGACCGCGACCGCGCCCGCCTCGAACAGATCTCCGATCTCGGTGAGCGCCTCCCCCATCTGACCGCGCGTGACCGCCGCGATGGGGTAGACGCGCGCGTGCCCGGATTCCCGCGCGCGCCGGACCACGTATTCGATCCGGGGCCGGTCGTCGAGCGGAGGCGCGGTGTTCGGCATGCATGCGACCGCGGTGAATCCCCCGCGTGCGGCCGCCTTGGTGCCCGAGACGATCGTTTCCTTCTCTTCCTGGCCCGGCTCCCGCAAGTGGACGTGGATATCGATCAACCCGGGGCAGATGACGGCCCCATGAACCTGCAGCACCTCGGCGGAGCGGTTGGACCGGACCTCGGCGGGCGCGTCCTCCCCCAGGCCGGAAATCCGGCCGTCCACGATCCATAGATCCTGAGCGCGGTCGATCCCGCGCGCGGGATCGAGGATCCTACCGCCGCGGATGCAGAGAGGGCTCGTCATGGGCCTTCTTGGTCTCCATCGTCGTGGTTTCCGGGGCCGACTCCTCGGGCGCCTTGTGCCCGCCGAGCAGGTAGAGAACCGCCATCCGCACCGCTACCCCGTTCGTCACCTGTTCCAGGATCACCGAGTGCTTCCCGTCGGCCACGTCCTGGGCGATCTCGACGCCGCGGTTCATGGGCCCGGGATGCATCACGGTCACGTCCGGCTTGGCACGCAGGAGGCGCTGACTGGTCACGCCGTACACGCGCGCGTACTCGCGAAGCGAGGAGTAGAGCGTGCTCCGCTGGCGCTCGAGCTGGATGCGGAGAATGTTGACGACGTCCGCCCCCTCGATCGCCTCGTCCACGCTCCGAGCCACCTTCACGCCGAAGCGCTCGACCTCGAGCGGCATCATGGTCGGAGGCCCGGCGACCGTGACGCTGGCTCCGAGCTTGGTGAGTCCCCAGATGTTCGACCGCGCCACGCGACTGTGCATGATGTCCCCGATGATGGCGACCCTGAGTCCCGCGATCGTTCCCCGGCGTTCCCGGATGGTGAAGATATCGAGGAGTCCCTGCGTGGGATGCTCGTGGGTCCCGTCTCCGGCGTTGATCACGCCCGCGTTCAGGTTCCGCGCGAGGTAATGCGGCGCCCCGGAGGCCTGGTGGCGGATCACCACCAGATGGATCCCCATGGCTTCGATGTTCCGCGCGGTGTCCTTGAGCGTTTCTCCTTTCGAGACGCTCGACCCCGACGTCTGGAAATTGACGGTGTCGGCGCTGAGCCGCTTCTCTGCCAGCTCGAAGGAGAGACGGGTTCGCGTGCTCGCCTCGAAGAAGAGGTTCGCCGCGGTGAGCCCGCGCAGCGAGGGAACCTTGGGAATGGGGCGATCCAGGACTTCGCGAAACGTGCGCGCGGTGTCCAGGATGGAGACGATCTCGTCGGCCGAGAGGTCCTCGAGGCCGAGCAGGTCCTTGCGCGCGCCGATCATGGGAGGATCTCCCCGATGGAGACGCCGTCACGGCCGTCGACTTCGTCCACGTGGACCATGATCACCTCGCGGCGGGAGGTGGGCACGTTCTTTCCAACGAAGTCGGCCCGGATGGGGATTTCGCGATGCCCGCGGTCCACGATGACCGCGAGCTGGATCGCCTTGGGACGCCCCAGGTCGATCAGCTCGTCCAGCGCCGCGCGAACCGTTCGTCCGGTGTAGAGCACGTCGTCCACGAGGATGACGACTTTGTCGTCGATGCTCGCGCGCACGTCGGTCCCTTTGACGACCGGCTGGTGCGCGATCATCTGGAGATCGTCGCGGTAGAGGGTGATGTCCAGAGCGCCGACGGGCGGCTCGACGCCCTCGAATTCGCGGACCTTCCGCGCGAGCCGCTCCGCCAGGGGAACGCCGCGCGTGCGGATGCCCACGAGAACGATGTTCCCGGCGCCGTCGTTCCGCTCGATG
>JAYWED010000024.1:0-10823 GCA_043779525.1 Candidatus Eiseniibacteriota bacterium
CGTGATCGCTGCCGTCAGGGTCGTCTTCCCGTGATCCACGTGCCCGATCGTCCCCACGTTCACGTGCGGCTTGTTCCGCTCAAACTTCTGCTTCGCCATTTCTTTCCTCCGGCCGCGGCACTCGCGTGTGAGCGGTGCGCGTCAGCTACCCCTTGACCTTGGTCACGATCTGCTCGGCCATGGACTGCGGCATCTGTTCGTATCTCGAGAACTGCATCGAATAGACGGCCCGTCCCTGCGTGATGGAACGCAGCCGCGTGGAATATCCGAACATCTCGGCGAGCGGCACCGAAGCGGCAACGACGCGCGCGTCGGAGCGCTGGAACATGCCGCCGATGCGTCCGCGGCGCGAGCTCAGGTCCCCGATCACGTCGCCCATGTACTCCTCGGGCACCACCACCTCGACGTCCATGATGGGCTCGAGAAGCTTGGGGTGCGCTTTCGCCGCAGCTTCCTTGAAGGCCATCGATCCCGCGATCTTGAACGCCATCTCCGAGGAGTCGACTTCGTGAAACTGCCCGTCGATCAGCTCCACCTTGATGTCCACGACGGGATATCCCGCCATGATTCCGTTCTCCATCGCCTCGATGATCCCCTTTTCCACCGAGGGGATGTACTCCTTGGGAATCGCGCCCCCCTTGATCTCGTTCTCGAACTGGAAGCCCCCGCCGGGCGGGAGCGGCTCCAGCATGATCGTCACGTCGGCGAACTGCCCCCGGCCGCCCGTCTGGCGGATGAACCGGGTCCGCTGCTCGATCTTCTTGCTGACGGTCTCCTTGTAGGCGACCTGGGGCTTGCCGATGTTTGCCTGGACGCTGAACTCCCGGACCATGCGGTCCACCAGGATTTCCAGGTGCAGCTCGCCCATGCCCGAGATCAGGGTCTGGCCCGAATCCTCGTCGGTCTTCACGCGGAAGGTCGGATCCTCGTCGCTCAGCTTTCCGAGCGCGGTCGACATCTTCTCCTCGTCCGCCTTCGTCTTGGGCTCGATCGCGACCTGGATCACCGGCTCCGGGAAGTGCATCGCCTCGAGCACGATGGGGTGGTCCTTGTCGCAGAGCGTGTCGCCCGTGTGGACGTTCTTCAGGCCGACGGCCGCGGCGATCTCGCCGCAGTAGATTTCCTCGCGGTCCTCGCGCTTGTTCGCGTGCATCTCGACGACGCGTCCCAGACGCTCGCCCTTTTCCTTCGTCGAGTTGTACACGTAGGTGCCCGCCTTCAGAGTTCCGGAGTAGACACGAAAGAACGTCAGCTTGCCGACGTAGGGGTCGGTCATGATCTTGAACGCGAGCGCCGCGAACGGCTCGCTGTCCGAGGGGGAGCGCTCCTCGCGCTCCAGGGTGTCCGGATTCATCCCCTTCACCGCCGCGACGTCGATCGGCGCGGGGAGATACGACACCACCGCGTCGAGCAGCTTCGTCACGCCCTTGTTCTTGAACGCCGTTCCGCCCAGGACCGGGACGACCTTGCCCGCCAGCGTCCCCTTGCGGATGGCGCGCTTGATCATCTCGGAAGTCGTGGGCTTCCCGTCCAGGTACGCGTGGAGCAACTCGTCGTCGTATTCCGCGATCGACTCGAGCATGTGATGCCGCGCCTCGGCCGCCTTCTTCTCGAGGTCCCGCGGAATCGGGCCTTCCACGTACGTGGCGCCCATCTCGTCGGACTCGTACGTGACCGATTGCATCTCGATCAGGTCGATCATCCCCGTGAACCAGTCGCCGGCGTAGACCGGGATCTGGAGCGGGACCGCCAGGGCGCCCAGGCGGGTCTTCATCATGCCCACCACGAAATTGAAATCCGCGCCCACGCGATCCAGCTTGTTCACGAACGCGATCCGGGGCACGCCGTACTTGTCGGCCTGCCGCCAGACGGTCTCCGACTGGGGCTCCACGCCGCCCACGCCGCAGAAGACGGCGATGGCGCCGTCGAGAACCCGAAGGGAACGTTCCACCTCGACCGTGAAGTCGACGTGGCCCGGCGTATCGATGATGTTGATCTGGTAGTTGTGCCAGAAGCAGGTCGTCGCGGCGGACGTGATGGTGATCCCTCGCTCGCGCTCCTGCTCCATCCAGTCCATGGTGGCCGCGCCGTCATGGACCTCCCCCACCCGATGGACCTTCCCCGTGTAAAAAAGGATCCGCTCGGTCAGGGTCGTCTTGCCGGCATCGATGTGGGCCATGATGCCGATGTTTCGCATATGAGAAAGATCGTACTGCCTGGGCACTTCGAAACCTTCCTCGACCGCTCTACCAGCGATAGTGAGCGAACGCCTTGTTGGCCTCCGCCATCTTGTGCGTATCTTCGCGCTTCTTTACAGCGCCGCCTTCGTTTTTCGATGCCGCGATCAGCTCCGCGGCGACCCGCTCCGCCATCGTGTGGTCCGGACGGGCGCGGGAGTATTGAATGAGCCATCGGAGCGCCAACGCCGTACGGCGGTCCTGGCGCACTTCCACCGGGACCTGGTACGTCGCGCCGCCGACCCGCCGGGACTTCACTTCCAGCACGGGTTTCACGTTCGCGAGCGCCGATTTGACAACGGTGAGTCCGTCCGACCCGAGCTTCTTCTCGATGATATCGACCGCTCCGTAGAAGATACGCTCGGCGGTGCTCTTCTTGCCCTGGATCATGAGCGCGTTGATGAAGCGCGTGACCAGGACGTTGTTGAAGCGCGCATCGGGCAGGACTTCGAATTTATGGATCTTGCTGGCGCGACGCATGGGCTACGCGGCCCCCTTCTTCCGTTTCGTGCCGTACTTCGAGCGGCTCTGCGAGCGCCCGTCGACTCCCGAGGCGTCCAGCGTTCCCCGCACGACGTGATACCGCACGCCGGGCAGATCCTTCACGCGCCCGCCGCGGATCAGCACGATCGAGTGTTCCTGGAGGTTGTGGCCCTCGCCCGGGATGTAGCAGGTGACCTCCATCCCGTTCGTGAGCCTCACGCGGGCGACCTTGCGAAGCGCCGAGTTGGGCTTCTTCGGGGTCGATGTATAGACGCGCGTGCACACGCCGCGTTTCTGCGGCGCGCCCTTCAGGGCGGGCGAAGCGGTCTTCGTCATCTGCCGCTTGCGTCCGAGACGCACGAGTTGATTCAGAGTCGGCACCTAAGATTCCTCATGACAATGGGTTTGGGCGCAAAGAACGCACAGTGTACTCATGTCCGGAAAACCGGGTCAAGCTGTTTTTATCTCTTCCTCCACGCCCGCCACGCGCTCGGTCTCATCTTCCTCTTCCGCAATGACTTCGATGCCGCGGTACTTGGAAATCCCAGTCCCCGCCGGTATGAGGTGTCCGATGATGACGTTCTCCTTCAATCCGCGGAGGTGATCCGTCATGCCGAGCACGGAAGCCTCTGTGAGAACACGCGTTGTCTCCTGGAACGAAGCCGAGGAGATAAAGCTCTGCGTGGAGAGCGACGCCTTCGTAATCCCAAGCAAAAGCGGCTGATAGGTCGCCGGCTGCCCGCCCTCGGTCTCGACGCGCTTCTGCTCGATCCGTAGCTGGGCCTTGTCGACCTGCTCCCCTTCGAGGAAGTTCGTGTCGCCCGGATCCTCGATCCGGACCTTCTGGAGCATCTGCCGGACGATGACCTCGATGTGCTTGTCGTCGATCCGCACGCCCTGGAGCCGGTAAACCTCCTGGATCTCGTTGACCAGGTACTCCTGCACCGCCTGGATGCCCTTGATCTTGAGCGTGTCGTGCGGATTCACGGGTCCCTCGGTCAAGCGGTCACCCGCCTTCACGTAGTCGCCCTCCTGGACGTGCATGTGCTTGCCCTGGGGAATCAGGTACTCGCGCGTGTCGCCGGCCTCCCCGACCACGAGAAGCTTCTTCATGCCTCGGCTGACCCCGCCGAACTCGACGCGGCCGTCGATCTCCGAAACGGTCGCGGCGTCCTTGGGCTTCCGCGCCTCGAAGAGCTCGCTCACGCGAGGCAAACCGCCCGTGATGTCGCGGGTCTTCGAGATCTCGCGCCGGATCTTGACCAGAGGCTCGCCCGCCGTGACGTCCTGGCCGTCGCGCACGAGCAGCCGCGCGCCGGTCGGAAGCGGATAGCTGGCGACCCGCCGGTTGCCCGATCCCAGAATGTCGATGTGCGGCTGCAGCACCTTCTCGCGATCGTCCACGATGACCATGAGGCGGAGCCCCGTGTTCTCGTCGACCTCGTCGCGGACGGTGACCTTTTCCTTGATGTCCACGAAGCGGACCACCCCGGGCTTCTCGGTCAGAATCGGCGTGTTGTAGGTATCCCACTCGAAGAGATCGTCTCCGATGCTGACCGCGGCCAAGTCCTTCACGTCCACGGTCGCGCCGTACGGAGGCGAGTAGCGATGCCGGACCTTGCCCTCGGGATCCAGGACCTCGATCTGGCCCTTGTGACCCACGACGACCAGGGAGCCGTTCGACCGCTCGACCACCTCCAGCTCGCGGAAGCGGATCGAGCCGGCGATCTTCGACTTGATGCGCGATTGCTCGACGATGCGGCCGGCGACGCCTCCGATGTGGAACGTACGGAGGGTGAGCTGCGTGCCGGGCTCGCCGATCGACTGCGCGGCGATGACGCCCGTGGCCTCGCCCAGCTCCACCATGCGTCCGGTCGCGAGATTCCGTCCGTAGCACTTGCCGCAGATGCCGCGCGGCGCCTCGCACTTCAAGACCGACCGGATCGCCACCTTGTCGATCCGCCCGCTCTCCTCGATGGCCGCGGCCTCCTCTTCGGCGATCTCCTCGCCCGCCCGGACGACCACGTCGCCCGTGTTCGGGTCGATGACGTCTTCGGTGGCGACGCGTCCGAGCACCCGGTCTCCGAGCGGCTCGATCACTTCCTCGCCTTCCTTGAGCGCGCCGACTTCCAGCCCGCTCACCGTGCCGCAATCCGCGATGTTCACGATGACGTCCTGCGCCACGTCCACGAGCCGCCGCGTCAGGTATCCCGCGTCGGCCGTCTTGAGCGCCGTGTCCGCGAGTCCTTTCCGCGCGCCGTGCGTCGAGACGAAGTACTCGAGCACCGTGAGACCTTCCTTGAAGTTGTGGATGACGGGGGACTCGATGATCTCGCCGAGCCCTCCGGTGATCTTCTTCTGGGGCTTCGCCATGAGTCCGCGCATCCCGGCGAGCTGGCGGATCTGCTCCTTGGTGCCTCGGGAGCCGGAGTACGCCATCATGTAGATCGGGTTGAAGCCGTCCCGGTCCGCGGCGAGGCCCTGGAACGTGGCCTCCTCCACCTCGGTCGTGACGTGCGTCCAGGTGTCGATCACCTTGTTGTAGCGCTCGCCGTCGGTGATCACCTTCTGCTGGTACTGCTGATTGATGTGCGCGATGGCCTTCTGCGCGCGGCCGATGATCTCGGCCTTGGAGCCCGGAATCAGGATGTCGTCGATGCCCACCGTGATCCCGGCCTGCGTCGCGTAGGTGAACCCGAGATTCTTGAGCGAGTCGAGGATGATCGCCGTCGTCTTGTTGCCGAGATTCCGGTGGCAATCTCCGACCAGCTCCTCGAGCGCCTTCTTGTCCATCTCGGTGTTCTTGTACGAAATACCCCACGGAACCAGGATCTCGTTGAAGAGCACGCGGCCGACCGAGGTGTCGATCCGTTGCCCGTCGAGATGCAGCACGATCTGATCGTGCAGCCCCGCCTGCTTGTGGTCGTACGCGGCCCGCACCTCCATCATGCCGGCGTAGTGCTTGGGATTTTTCCCCTTGGGAAGCGGCCGCTTCCGCGTCATGTAGTTACACCCGAGCACGATGTCCTGGCTGGGGGAGGCGACCGGACGTCCGTTCGAGGGGAGCAGGATGTTGTTCGTCGAGAGCATGAGCTGCCGCGTCTCGATCTGCGCCTCGAAGGAAAGCGGCACGTGCACCGCCATCTGATCGCCGTCGAAGTCCGCGTTGAACGCCCCGCACACCATCGGATGGATGCGGATCGCCTTTCCCTCGACGAGCACCGGCTCGAACGCCTGGATGCCCAGCCGGTGGAGCGTCGGCGCGCGGTTCAGGAGCACCGGGTGCCCCTTGATGATGTCGCCCAGGATGTCCCAGACCTCGGGACGCTCCCGCTCGACCAGGCGCTTCGCGCTCTTCACCGTCTGCACGAACCCCTTGTCCTCGAGCTTCCGGATGATGAACGGCTTGAACAGCTCCAGCGCCATGTTCTTCGGAATGCCGCACTGGTGGAGCTTCAGCTCCGGACCGACCACGATGACCGACCGGCCCGAGTAGTCCACGCGCTTGCCCAGGAGGTTCTGGCGGAACCGGCCCTGCTTTCCCTTGAGCATGTCGGAGAGCGACTTCAAAGGCCGGTTGCCCTGCCCGCGGACGGCGCGGCTGCGGCGGCCGTTGTCGAAGAGCGCGTCCACGGCTTCCTGGAGCATCCGCTTCTCGTTGCGCAAGATCACTTCGGGCGCCCGGATGTCGATGAGCTTCTTCAGACGATTGTTCCGGTTGATGACGCGCCGGTAGAGATCGTTCAGGTCCGAGGTCGCGAACCGTCCGCCCTCGAGCGGCACGAGCGGCCGGAGATCCGGCGGCAGCACCGGGATCACGGAGAGGATCATCCACTCCGGCCGGTTTCCCGACTGTCTAAAAGCCTCCACGATCCGGAGGCGCTTCAGCGTCTCCTTTTTCCGCTGGACCGAGTTCTCGATCTTGGCGATGGCGCGCAGCTCGGCCGAGAGCTCGTCCAGATCGATCTCCGTGAGGAGATCCCGGATGGCTTCGGCGCCCATCTTGGCGTTGAGCGTGATCGTCTCGTCCTGCGTCAGCTCGTAGTATTCGTCCTCGGAGACGAGCTGCTTCTTCTTCAGGCCGCTCGTCTGAGGGTCGATGACGACGTAGCTCTCGTAGTAGAGAACCCGCTCCAGATCGCGGATGGACATGTCGAGCAGGTGCCCGATGCGGCTCGGCACCGCCTTGAAGTACCAGATATGGGAGACCGGGACCGCGAGGTTGATGTGTCCCAACCGCTCGCGGCGCACCTTGGCCTGGGTGACCTCCACGCCGCAGCGATCGCAGATCACGCCGCGGTAGCGGATGCGCTTGTACTTGCCGCAATTGCACTCCCAGTCCTTGACCGGTCCGAAGATCTTCTCGCAGAACAGCCCGTCCCGCTCCGGCTTGAACGACCGGTAGTTGATCGTCTCGGGTTTCGTGACTTCCCCGTGCGACCAGCCCCGGATCGTCTCCGGCGAGGCGAGCATGATCCGGATGGAATTGAACGCGAGCTTGCGGCGCGAGTTATCGCGGTCGTCGACCCGCGCCAACGAAAACCGCTGGCGTTCCGTTGCGAGAGGCGACTTGATTCCGAACAGTTCCTGCATCGTGCCGTGCCTCCTCGTCTACGCTTCGTCCCGGAGCTGAACGTCCATGCAAAGGCTCTGAAGTTCCTTGACCAGCACATTGAACGATTCCGGCGTGCTCGGAGCCGGGGGGTTCTCCCCCTTGACGATCGCCTCGTAGATGCGCGACCGGCCGACCACGTCGTCGGATTTGACCGTGAGCAGCTCTTGCAGAGTGAAGGCCGCTCCGTACGCTTCGAGCGCCCACACTTCCATCTCTCCGAATCTCTGTCCGCCGAACTGGGCCTTGCCGCCCAGCGGCTGCTGCGTGACCAGCGAGTACGGCCCGATCGAGCGCGCGTGGATCTTGTCGTCCACCAAGTGCGAGAGCTTCATCATGTAGATGTAGCCGATGGTGACCCGCTGATCGAACGATTCGCCGTTCCGGCCGTCGTAGAGGACGCTCTTTCCGTCCTCGGGAAGATTCCCGTCCTTGAGGCAGCGCTTGATCTCGTCCACGGTGGCGCCCGCGAACACCGGGGTCGCCATGCTCATGCCGAGCTCCTGGGCCGCCCAGCCAAGGTGCGTCTCCAGCACCTGGCCGATGTTCATACGCGAGGGCACGCCGAGCGGGTTCAGCACCATGTCCACCGGCGTTCCATCGGGCATATACGGCATGTCCTCCTCGGGCATGATCTTCGCGACCACGCCCTTGTTGCCGTGCCGTCCCGCCATCTTGTCGCCCACGGAGAGCTTCCGTTTCTTGGCGACGTAGACCTTCACGAGCTTGACGACGCCCGGGGGAAGCTCGTCCCCGCGCGTCACTTTCTCGATTTCCTTCTCGAGATTCTTCTCCACCCGGTCGAGAGCGCGCGCGGCGCCTTCCAGGACTCCCCAGAAGCGCTCGTTCGCCTGATCGTTCCGCGTGACCTGCGTCTTGTACGGAATCTGGTCGAGATCGGCCTTGGAGAGGAACTCCTCGTCGATCTTCTTGCCGGCGCGGGCGACGGGCTTCTCCTCATCCCCCTCCACCCACTTGTTCACGTACTCGCCCAGGAGCACCTTGCCCACCTCGATCGCGCGCGTCTCCTGGATGCGATCCTTCTCCTTCTTCGCCTGGCGGCGGAGCCGGTCGATCTTCCGCTTCTCCTGCTTCTTGGTCGACTCGTCCTTCTCGCGGCGGCTGAATACCTTGGTGTCGATGACGACGCCCTCCATGCCCGGAGGGGCCTTGAGCGAGGCGTCGCGCACGTCTCCGGCCTTCTCGCCGAAGATCGCCCGGAGCAACCGCTCCTCGGGCGTCAGATCGGTCTCGCCTTTCGGCGTGACCTTTCCGACGAGGATGTCGCCCGCCTTCACGCGGGCGCCGATGCGGATGATGCCCTCTTCGTCCAGGTTCTTGACCGCTTCCTCGCTCACGTTCGGGATCTCGCGGGTGATTTCCTCGGCCCCGCGCTTGGTGTCACGCACCTGTAATTCGAACTCCTCGATGTGGATCGAGGTGAACCGGTCTTCCTTGATGAGGCGCTCGGAGACCAGGATGGCGTCCTCGAAGTTGTAGCCGCCCCACGGCATGAACGCGACCAGCACATTGCACCCGAGCGCCAGCTCGCCGTTTTTCGTTGCGGCGCCGTCCGCGAGGAGCTGCCCGCGCTTGACGCGTTCACCCTCGGAGACCAGCGGACGCTGGTTGATGCACGTGTCCTGGTTCGACCGCTTGAATTTGGTCAGCTTGTAGAAATCGACCCCCGCCATCTCGGAGTAGTCGATGGTCCGCGGCTTCCCCTCGGGCTGGTCGTAGCGGACGAGGATGTGCTCGCCCGAGACCGACTCCACGACGCCCGCACGCCGCGCGAGAATCAAAGCGCCGGAATCCTCCGCCACCTTGCCCTCCAGGCCCGTGCCCACCAGAGGCGCCTCGGTGAAGAGGAGCGGAACGGCCTGCCGCTGCATGTTCGAACCCATCAGCGCGCGGTTGGCATCGTCGTGCTCCAAGAATGGAATGAGCGCGGCGGCCGGACTCACGAGCTGGATGGGGGAAATGTCCATGTAGTCGACGTCCTTGGGCTCGACCATCGGGAACTCGCCCTTCTCGCGGACGTTCTGCTCTCCCACGAGGCGGCCGTTCGTGTCCACGGCCGCGTTCGCCTGGGCGATCTTGAACCGGTCTTCCACGTCGGCCGAGAGGAACTGGACCTGCTTCTTGTCCACCATGCCGCTCGTCACGCGCCGGTACGGCGTCTCGAGGAAGCCCAGATCGTTCACGCGCGCGTACGTCGCGAGCGAGGAGATGAGGCCGATGTTCGGGCCTTCCGGCGTCTCGATCGGGCACATGCGGCCGTAGTGCGTGTAGTGCACGTCGCGCACCTCGAACCCCGCGCGGTCCCGGGTCAATCCGCCTGGTCCGAGCGCGGAGAGTCTCCGCTTGTGCGTCAGCTCGGCCAGAGGATTGGTCTGGTCCATGAACTGCGAGAGCTGGCTCGATCCGAAGAAGCTCTGGATCACCGCCGAGATGGTGCGGGCGTTGATGAGGTCGTAGGGCGTGACCTGCTCGGCGTCCTGGAGCGTCATGCGCTCGCGGATGATCCGAGCCATCCTCGCCAGACCGACGTTGAACTGGTTGCTGAGAAGCTCGCCCACCGCGCGCACCCGGCGATTCCCGAGATGGTCGATGTCGTCCGTGGTGATCGGAAGCCCCGGCACTTCCGCGCCGAGCCTCAGGTGGATCAGGTAGGCGATGATGACGATGAAGTCTTCCGGACAGAGCGTCGTCAGATCGTCGTCCGGAACGGAGAGCGTGAGCCGCTTGCGCTTGTCCTTGGAGCCCAGAAGGGTCTCGTGCGGGAGCTTGCGGTTCAGCTTGTACCGGCCGACCTTGGCCAGGTCGTAGCGCTTCGCATTGAAGAAGAGCTTCTTCAAGATGTCCCGGGCGGTGTCCGCGCGCGGCGGCTCGCCGGGACGGAGGAGATTGTAGATGCGCGTGAGCGCCTCGTCCTCGGTCTTGGTGGAATCCTTCTTCAGCGTGTTCCGCATGATGTCCGCTTCGTCGCGGTGCAGGATGACGAACGTCTTCACCGTGCCGAACCCGGCCTTCCGGAGACCCTCGATCCGCTCCATCGTGATGACTTCGTTCCCTTCGAGCAGCACCTCGCCGGTCCGCTCGTCCACGACGTCTTCCGCGGCGATCTTTCCGACGGCGTCCGGCTCGCGCTTGCTGCGCGTGCCGCCGATCTCCTCCTCCTCGGTGTCGTAGAAGAGCTCGAGGATTTCACGGTCCGCCACGTAGCCGAGCGCCTTGAGCAGCACCGACACCGGCAGCTTCCGCTTCCGGTCGATGTGCACGTACATGATGTCGTTCACGTCGAGGCTGAACTCGACCCACGATCCGCGGTAGGGAATGATCCGGGCGGTGAAGAGCTTCTTTCCGTTCGGATGGATCTGATCGTCGAAGAAGACGCCCGGCGAGCGGTGGAGCTGGCTCACGATCACCCGCTCGGCGCCGTTGATGATGAAGGTGCCCTTGTCGGTGATGATCGGCAGCTCGCCCAGGTA
>JAYWED010000025.1:0-80760 GCA_043779525.1 Candidatus Eiseniibacteriota bacterium
CCCGCGCCTGCCGGCCCCGCCGCCCGCGCCCGCCGCGCCGGCCGCGCCTGCCGCCCGCGCTAGTACACCCGCACCGGCAGGATGACCATCGGCAGGCCGTGGAACGCGAGCCGTCGCTGTAAGGCGGGGCACGTCTGGTTGTGAAGCCATCTCACGATGGCGCCTTCCTTCTGGAACACGAGTTGCCCGCCGAATGTGACCGAGCGCGGGAAATCCTTGCTGGTCTGGACGCACAGCGCCTCCAGCTCATCCACGATATCGGTGCCGATCGAGTAGCGATACTCGGCGGGGATCCCGAGCTTCCGCGCGAAATCGACGTACTTCTGCAGCTCGGCCTCGGTGCTCTTCCGCAGCGCCTCGATCTCGTCCGCGCCCTTGAATCTTCCGGAATCGATCGCGCCGACCGACACGAACACGATCTGCTTGAACTGATTCGGGAAGATCCTGAACTGGTTCAACAGCGAGTGGATCCCGAGTCCGCCGAAATTGGTGACGGTCAGGATCGCGGTCTGCGCGTTCCGCTGCATGGGCGCCGGCGTGGGCTCTTTCCTCGGCAGGGGCACGGAGGTCAAAGCATCGTCCAGGCGGTTCAGGCTCAGCGCGGTCCGCATGTAATGGCGCCGGATGGCGACGCAGAAGAGCGCGATCACGGTGGTGACGAGGAGCGTGGCCCAGCCCCCTTCGCTGAACTTGAACGACACGGTCCCGATCAGGAGAGATCCCGTCACAATGAAGCCGATCACGCTCACGAAGAGCGGGTGCCGCCATGGCTTTCCTTCTCTACGCAGGATGTGCGCGTCGCGCATCATCCCGAGCTGTGCGAGCGAGAAGGTCAGGAACACGTTGATGCTGTAGAGCACCACGAGGATGTGCACGGCTCCGCCGGTCGCCCCGAGGACCACGGCCGCGGCGATGCCCATGAACATGACGCCGTTGCTGCTGACGAGCCGCTCGGAGAGATTCGCGAAGCGGGATGGGACCCAGCGGTCCAGCGCCATGTATACGAGCACGCGCGGACCTCCCAGAAAGCCCGTCTGCGCGGCGACGAACAGGAGCGCGCCCGCCGAGAGAAGAAGGACCGCGACCAGGATGCTGCCCAGATGGCTTCCCGGCGGGAAGAGCTGCCCCGCCACCGCGTACCAGAGCACGGCGTTCAGGGTCTTGCCGGGAACCGGGTGCACTTCGTAGAGGAGGTACCCGAAGAGAATTCCGCCTGCGATCAACGCGAGCGAGAAGGCCATGTAGCGCATGGTGACCTTGGCGGTCTCCACCTTGGGCTCGCGAAGCATCGGCACGCCGTTGCTCACCGCCTCGATGCCGGTGTACGTGCCGCCGCCCAGCGTGAACGCGCGGAAGAGGATCATGAGGAGCGGAATCCACCCGGTCGTCTGGACGGCGAGCGAGGACTGCTCGCGCAAATGATCCACCTCCAGCGGGACCTGATGGGCGTTCAGGATCACCGCCGCTGCGATCGCGCCCACGTGGCTCACCACGAAGACGATGAAGATGGGCGAGATGATGGTGACCGACTCGCGCACCCCGCGCAGATTGAGGAGGGTGAGGGCAGCGAGCAGCACGAACGTGAACGGGATCCGGAACGCCTGGAGCCCGGGCGGGAAGAGGCTGAAGATCGACTCGGAGCAGCTCGCAAGCGAGATCGCGATCGTGAGCACGTAGTCCACGAGGAGGGCGCTCCCCGACATGAGCCCCGCGCCAGGTCCCAGGAGCTTGGTCGCGACCACGTAGCCGCCACCGCCCGCGGGGAAGCGCTCGATGATGCGCATGTAGCTCACGGCGATGACGACAACCGTGACCGCGGTCATGACGGCGAGCGGGATCGCGAGGAAGGTGTTTCCGCCGAGCGCCCGGAACGCGGCCTCCGGGCCGTACGCCGAGGACGACAGCCCGTCCGCGCCGAGTCCTACCCAGGCGAGGAAAGCCGCGAGCGAGATCTTGTGGAAGAGTTGCGGGTCGGTGATCCGGCGCGCCGGGCCGACGATGACCCGGAGCGTCCGTTCGAGGAATCGGAGAAGGCCGGCCTCCTGGGCGGGCCCGCCCGGCTCCGGAGGGAGCTCCGGGATATCGCTAGTGGGTCCTTCCGGCGGCAGTTCAGTCATGCAAGCCGACGACTATATATCGGATGGGCGGGTGTCAGCGGCCAAAAGTTCAGCCCCAGCGGGCGGACCCGCCGGGGCATCGATTCATCGTCCGTGCCGCGGTGCCGCACGGGGCATCGCCTCGGACGTGGTTAGACGGTGGTTACGTTGGCGGCCTGCTTGCCCTTCGGGCCCTCGACGATTTCGAACTCGACCGCCTGTCCCTCGGCCAGGGTCTTGAAACCCTCGCCCTGGATGGCGGAATAGTGCACGAACACGTCTTCGCCGCCCGCCTGCTGGATGAATCCGAAGCCCTTCGACTCGTTGAACCACTTCACGGTGCCCGTCTTGCGCATGGAACCTTCACCCCCTGTTTCTTGCTTTGGAGATTGCTCGAGGCCGATCGATGCTTTGAACCTTGCCGCGTGCCAGCGCTGAGGAGGCTGAGAGCCAAGTGCGAGGCAACACCAGTGCAGGTTTCCAAAGCGGTTCGGAAATGGCCGATCTCGCCGACCCGAAAGACAGCGGTACGTTATCGCCCGCCTTCCCGCGATGTCAACGCAAAGTTACCCGCTTCAGCGGCCGACACTGCCCACTTCCGCGCCCGCAGCCTTGACCGCCCCGCGCGCGTTTCCCTCGCCCTGACCTTGACCGCCGCGCGCGCGTTTCCCTCGCCCTGACCTTGACCGCTTCCCGCGCGCGCCGTAACGTGCGCTCCATACGCTTGTGCAATCCAACGGGTTCCATCGGAGGTGGCATGCGCGCATTCCGTATCGCGTTCGTACTCGTAGTGATGGTCGCGCTCACGCCCGCTCGAGCGCGCGCGGTCGTCGCGAAGCGCGCCGCGGGCCCCGCGGAGATCGTGATCTACAACAACGACCATGTCCTCGTGCGCGAGCCGTACACGCTGAGCCTCGCGGGCGGGAGAAACGAGGTGACGCTCGAAGGGGTGCCGCCCCGGATCGATTCCACGTCGATCCGTCTCGAGGGAGAGGGATTCCACGTGCTCCGGCAGAGTTTCGATTACGACCTCTGGAGCAGCGATCGCGTCTTCCGCCATTTTCTCGGGGATTCGATTCGTTACCGCTTCGGGGGGAAGGCCGTCCGCGGCCGTCTCGTCGGGATCGAAGGCGACGATCTCTTCATCGAGCGCCGCGATTCCGTGCGGGTCCTGACCATGATCAACCGCCGTCAGATCTCCGAGCTGGAATTCCCCGCCCACGAGGGCCTCGCCACGCGCCCCTCGCTACGCTGGGAGCTGGAGAGCGCGAAGCCGGGCGAGCAGCCGGCCGTCCTTTCCTATCTCGCGTCGGGGATGGAATGGGCCGCCGAGTATGCGGCGGTGCTCGAGCCCGGAGAGAAAGAGGTCGAGCTGACGGGCTGGGCCTCGATCGTGAACCGGACCGGAACTTCGTTCGACGGGGCGAGAGTGTCGCTTGTCGCGGGCGAGCTTCATCGCGCGGGCGAAACTCCGGAGCGGGGTCCCGCCGCGGAGGAGGCGCCTCCCAGGACGGCGGCGGCCGGCGCGCAGGATCTCTTCGCCTACCACCTCTATCCGCTCCCGGGCCGGATGGACCTCCGCTATCTCGAGACGACCCAGATCCCGATCGTGAACCCCACGCGCGTTCCAGCGCGTCGGGCGTATGTGTACGACGCGGCGCGCGACGGCTCTCACGTGCGGGTCCGTCTCACGCTGGGGAACGAGAAGGCGCAGGGCCTCGGGGTGCCGCTTCCGGAAGGGCGCGTGCGGGTCTACGAGAGCGATCCGTCCGGCGCGCACACGCTCGTCGGCGAGGACGCCCTCGGGCATACGCCGGCGGGCGAGAAGATCCAGATCCTGAGCGGCACCGCGTTCGATCTGGTGGGGGACCGGACGCGCGTCTCGCACACGCGCGTCTCGCGGAACGTCACCGAGGACGCCTATACGATCTCGATCCGCAACCGAGGCGGGAAGCCCGCGACCGTGACCGTCGTCGAGACGCTCTATGGCAACTGGGAGATCACCACGAAATCGATCGAGTATCGGAAGAAGGACGCCGACACGATCGAGTTCGATCTCATGGTCCCCGCGGGTCAATCCGCCGCCATGAGCTACACCGCGCGGTTCACGTTCTAGGGATCCGATGAGGCGTGTCGCGCTGCCGTTGCTTGTGGGGATGGCGCTCGCGGCCGGCATTGGCGCGCTCGCTCCGGGCGTCGGGGCCGCTCCTGGCGAGACGGCCATTCCTGGCGTGCCCGGCGCTCCTGGCGGATCCGCCGTTGCGTGGGTCTTCTTCCGCGATCGCGGCGCGATGGGTCGGGAAGGACCAGCGCGGGATTTGGCGCTCGCCGACGCGGCGCGGAGGATCACGCCCCGCGCGCTCGCGAGGCGCGCGAAGGCGGTGCGCGCGGCGATGTCGTCGTCGGCGCTCCTGGACGATCGCGATCTTCCTCCCGACCCGGCGTATATCGCCGCCGTCGCCGCCCGCGCCGGCGCGGGCGCGATCCGCACGCGCTCGAGCTGGCTCAACGCCGTGAGCGTCGCGGCGCCCCCCGAATCGCTGGCGAGGATCCGGGCGCTTCCGTTCGTCGCCGAGGTCCGCCCGGTCGCGGCGGAGTCGAACGATGAGGCCCGCACCGACGGCGCGCCGCCCGCCGCCACGCCCGCCGCCACATCCGACGGCGCGCCGCCCGCCGCCGCGCCCGCCCCCACACCCGACGCCGATTTCAACGCGGGCCCTTCCTTTCTTCAGATCGAGATGCTCCACATACCGGAGGTCCACGCGATGGGGGATCACGGCGAGGGCGTCATCATCGGCGTCCTCGATTCGGGGTTCGAGCTGGACCACGAGTCGCTCCGGCAGCTCACGGTTCGAGGTCAGCGCGACTTCGTGAATGGCGACGACGATCCCTCGTACGATCCGCGCACCGACCTGCCGACCCAGTCGATGCACGGCACGGCGGTGCTGGCCACGATCGCGGGTTACGCTCCGGGGAAGCTCATCGGACCTGCCTACCGCGCCGAGTATCTCCTGGCGATGACCGAGCGGATCGGCTCGGAGAGGCGGGTCGAGGAGGACTACTGGTGCGCCGGCGTCGAGTGGGCCGAGGCCGAGGGCGCCGACATCGTCACCAGCTCGCTCTCCTATCACGCGTGGTACCGATGGAAGGATCTGGATGGCAGGACGGCCGTGGCGACCCGGGCGGCGAACCTCGCACAAGCTCGCGGCGTTCTCGTCGTGAACGCGATCGGGAACGAGGGGCCGAAGCAAGGGAGCATCGGAGCCCCGGCGGACGCGGCGGGAGCGCTCACCGTGGGCGCGGTCAACAGCGTCGGCAATCTCGCGGGCTTCAGCTCGGTGGGGCCGACCTACGATCTGCGCGTGAAGCCCGATGTCGTGGCTCCCGGCGTCGGCGTTTTCACGGCGCAGGCGCGCACGTTCGACGGTTACGTCCGCCTGAGCGGAACGTCCTTCGCAGCGCCGCTCGTGGCGGGTTGCGCGGCGCTCGTTCTCTCTCGCCATCCTGACTGGGGACCCGAAGCGGTGCGCGACGCGCTGGCGATGAGTGCGAGCCGGGCCGAGCGACCGGATTCCCGGTACGGATGGGGTATCGCGAACGCACGGGACGCGGTTCTCTACCCACTGCTGGAAGGGATCGTCACCGATTCGATCACCCGCGAGCCTCTCGCGGACGCGTCGGTCGCGTGGGAGCGGACCGGGGGGGCGGACTCGACGGATGTGTCGCCTGGGGATTCGCCGGCGCAAGGCTTCGTCGAAACCGACTCCGCGGGCGCCTATGTCATTCCGAATCTGCCGCGCGGGGCGTACCGCATTGCGGTCACGAAGCCCGGGTACCTCGACGCTTCGTCGGGCCCGTATGAAGTTCCTCCGAATCTGGGCGACGTGAACATCGCGCTGCGATACCGGGGGAAGTAGTTACCGCGGCCGCGCCCGCGCGCCTACCTCGGCGAGAGCAGGTCGCGGGTCGGAAGCCCACCCTCCCATCTCATGCGGCCGCGCTTCTTGAACTCGTAGTCGGGGTGGTGGCGCAGGAACGCGATCGCCGCGTCGTGCGTGAAGGTTCCGGTCGAGATCGACTTGCCGGCCTTCTCGAATTGAACGTACCCGTCGCCCCCAGTGTAGAGGTAGTCGATGGTGGCCACGCGGTAGGTGCGATTGGAATCCAGCGGCAGCGCGCCGACCCGGATGTCGGAAGCGCGCCCGTTCCGGATCACGAACTGAGCGCCGGCGATCTGGGCGAAGCCCCGCTTCCCGATCCGCCGCGCCATGAAATCGAACAGCTCCCGCACCTGCCATCCCTTCATCGGGACGGTCACGAGCACGTTGTCGAAGGGAAGCACCGTGAAGACGTCTCCGACCGTGACCTGGCCCGCGGGCAAGGGCGCCCGGATTCCGCCCGAATTGATGATCGCGATCTCGGCGCCCGTCGATTCGAGGATCGCGTCGGCGACGAAATTCCCGAGCGGCGTGTCCCCGTCCTCCAGTCCCGACATGCTTACCCGCGACGGGGATCGGAAGACGGGCTTGTCCATCGAGGTCGCCATCGAGTCGCGATAGGGCTGGAGCATGTCTCGCACCGCGCTGTCCTCGCCATCGCTCGGTCGCACCGCCACGAGCGCGTCGGTGAGGCCCTTCACGCCGCCCGGACCGATCGCGGCCGCCAGCCTTCCGACGCGATCCCCCCAGCGCCCGGACTGCACGATGGAGGTTCCACCATAGCCATTCGTGTTTCGATTCCTGACGAAGAGAGGCTCCCAGAGATAGGTGTGGCTGTGCCCGCCGACGATCATGTCGATCCCGGGCACGCGCGCGGCCAGCGCCCGGTCCTCGTCGACGCCAATGTGGGTCAGGGCGACGACGAGGTCGGCCTTCTTGCGGAGCATGGGGACGAGGGCCGCGGCGACACCGATGGGATCGGACACGGCGACCCCCTGATTCCGGTCCCGGCTCACGATCGAGACGATGTCTTTCGTCGTGAGCCCGAGGATGGCGACTCTCACGCCCCCGACGTCCTGGATGACATAGGGCGTCGCGAGGTAACGAAGCGCCGCCTGCTCCGGGACCTTGACTCCGCCGATCCACTTCGCCCGCGCGCGCGCCGAGGTGGGCGCCTTCTCGAGCGGGGCCGCCCACGCGCTGTCCGCCGACACGAACACGTTGGCGCTCAGGATCGGAAATGCGGCCTTGGTTCGGGCACGCAGCCAGGACAGAGGCCCGTCATCCAGCTCGTGGTTCCCGAACGCTCCCGCGTCGTAGCGCATGAGCGACATCGAGCGGTAATCGGGGACTCCGCGGAAGAAGTTGTACACCGGCGTGCCCTGGAAGACGTCTCCCGCGTCGAGAAGAAGAGTCTTCGCGTGTTGCGCGCGCAAACGCGCGATCAGCGCCGCGCGAGCCGCGGCGCCTCCCACGATCGCGCCCTTCGAATCCTCGAACGGGAAGAGGTGCGCATGGATGTCGTTGGTGTGGAGGATCACCAGCGAATCGGGCCCGGCCGGCCACGAGGCGAGGGCGCGCGGCGGCAATCCGGGCCAGGCGAAGGCCAGAACGGCGGCAACCGCTAGGCACGTAAATGAATAGGCTCTACGTAAATAGGCTCTGTGCTGAACTACGGACATGGGGCATGCTCCAATTTAGCGGACGCAACGTGGCGCGGAGGCAGCGCGGCGGCCGAAAGGCCGCAAATTCCTTGACACAAGTACCTGGATTCTATATACTTATCTCCTGTATCATCGATTCTCCGCCTCCCAAGGAAGCCCAAGCAGCAACAAACGGTACTCAGTGCGCGAATTCGGATCCACACCTTCGTTCACACCTTCCCCCATCGTCCCGACGATATCATCGTTTGCTACACCCTTGGCCCCCGGCGCCACTCGCCCGCCCGGGACTGCGTGCGTTCCATTTCCACAGGTGAGAGCGCCTCGGAGGCTTCATGGTGGAGAGCGATAAGAGTATCAAGTGCAGGGACTGCGGGGAGGAATTCGTCTTTACGGCAGGGGAGCAGGCGTTCTACAAAGAGCGTGGATTCCAGCATGAGCCGACGCGCTGCCGCCGTTGCCGTGACGAGAAGAAGAGGCAGAGCGGTGGAGCGGCCGCGGGAGGAATGAGCGCGTCCCCGATGTCGATGGGATCGTCTTCGCGCGAGTTCCACGAGACGGTTTGTTCCCAGTGCGGCGTGGCGACCCAGGTTCCGTTCAAGCCGACCGCAGGCAAGCCCGTGTACTGCCGGGATTGCTTCCAGTCCGTCCGCACCGGGAGGGGGGTCGGCGCCTCGTAAACCTACAAGACTCCAACCGCACCAGGCGGAAAGGAGGGGCCTGCAATTGAAGCACCGCGGCTCGGTCAAGTGGTTCAACGAAACCAAGGGGTACGGGTTTATCCGCGAAGATTCCGGCGAGGAGTTCTTCGTGCATCACTCGGCGATCCAGTGCGAGGGATTCCGGACCCTCGCGGAGGGTCAGGTTGTCGAGTTCGAACCCGTGGAGGGGCAGAAGGGCAAGCAGGCGGCCAATGTCGTGAAGCTTCAGGCATAGTCCGGAGACGACCCACAAAGAAATCGCCCCGGCGGGGAACCTTCCGCCGGGGTTCGCTTTTATTCATGGATGGGATAGAGTTCCGGTCCAAGCTCCACTGTTCCCTGTTCCCGGAGGTTTTCCACAGAATGCGTATCGGCCCCGCGCTCCCCCTGTTTGCCCTTCTGCTCGCTCTCACAACTCATGAAGCCGCAGCGGTTCCGGACCTCGTGCGGACATTGCCCAACAAGGTCACGGTCATCGTTCGCGAGGTCCACACCCGGCCCATCGTCTCCATCCAGGCCTGGGTCCGGGCCGGCACCCGCGACGAGACGGAGCGAGACAGGGGCCTGGCCATGGGCATGGGGCAGTGCATCATGGAGGCCACGACTCGCCATCCAATGGGGGAATTGCAGAAGGACGTGTACGGGCTCGCCGGCAATTACTCGAGCGAAGCAGGCTATGACTATTCCTACTTCGATCTCACGTTGCCGGCCCGCTCCTTCGGAGCCGGGCTGAACCTTCTTTCCGAAGGGCTGACGCAGCCGCTCCTGGACGCTCCCACCGTGGAGGCCGCCCTCGGCCGCGCCAAGGGGCTCGCGCGCACCATCCTCGGCGATGCCGACCGGGCCGCGGTGAACGTGACGCGCGCCAGGCTTCATGCCGGCAATCCTCTGGTCTCGCCGCTGGCGATCACGGAGCACGAGTTCTCCGGGATCACGTCCACCCTGATTCAGCGTTTCTACCGCGAGCACTACGTCGCGGAGAATCTGACGGTGGTGGTGACCGGCGACGTCGACGCGGAGGAAGCGGTGGCGAAGGTGGAGAAGGCGTTCGAGGCGATGCAGCACGGGAAGTCCGCGTCGCGCTCCCGCTTCAGTGAGCGGGCCTTCGAGGGGCCGCGCGTCGCCGTCGAGCGCGATCCGGTTGAGACGCGAGGCGCCGCGATCGCGGTCGGCTTCCAGGCCCCACCCTGGGGCAGCGCCGATGCGCTGGCCCTGGATGCGCTCATGGCCGTTCTCGTCGACAGCCCGGTGTCGCGCGCGCAGACGCGGCTCAACGCGGGAAACGCCGCGTTCACGCGCGCCGCGGCGATTCGCGAATACGAGACGGACGGCGGGACCGTGGCGCTGACGTTCGCGGTCGATCCGGACAGCGCGGCGGACGCCGAGGGCGCGATCTTGGCCTTGATCGAGGAGTCCCGCTTCACGCCTGTCACTCCGTCCGAGTTCCAGGCGGCGATGAGGTTGGTGATTCAGCGCGACCTCGCGACGCGCGCCGACCAGAGCGGCACCGGTCGCGCCATGGCGCTGGCGATGCTCCGCGGCGCTCCGGGGTCCGACGACGTATGGCTCCAGCGCATGAAGGCCCTGCGCCCCGAAGATCTGGTCGCGGTGGCCCGCAAGTATCTCGATCTGAAACGCGCGGTCATCGTGGAGATGGGTCCCGAGGCGTTCGTGGCGAAGTCGAATGCCGCCGAGGTGGACCGTAGAATCCGGGAGAAGGAGGCCGTGTACGGCGCGGCGTACCGCACCGGGCCACAGGCGACCGTGAGCGGCGACGCCGAGCGGCTGGCTCGGATCGACGCGCCGCTCAAGCAGGCCGCGGCCGCGAAGGCCGTGAACGCGGGGCGCGGCAGAGTCGTGCGCTCGGTCCTGCCGGGCGGGATCCGGCTCCTGACGAGCGAGGATCACAGCGCGCCCCTCGTGACCATCGGGGTCTACCTCATGGGCGGCGTACGCTACGAGAACGACAACAACAACGGAATCACGTCGCTCGTGCGGGAGCTGCTGCTCAATTCGAACGATCCGGCGACCCGGGGAAGCACGTATCGCCAGAGCCTCTCGTCTCTGGGCGCGATCGTTTCCTATCAGGACAAGGATATGTGGGGATGCACGGTGACACTCCCCTCCGACGCCTGGCAGGACGTGATGGCGCGCGTGGGCGGCATGTTCTCCCATCCGGATCTCGACACCATCAACGTGGATGCAACGCGGATCTATGTTCTGGACGCGCTCGACAGTTGGCTCCATGACGACGAGGCCCAGCGCGAGCGGTTGATCTTCCCCACGAAGTATCTCGTGAGCGGATACCGCTTGCCCGGTCTCGGATCGCACCGCACGCTCGTAAGCATTCCCCACACCCAGATCGTGGACTGGTACCGGACGTTCGTGGTCCAGCCCAACATGGTCGTGGCGGTCTTCGGCGACGTGAACCCTTCCGTAGTTAAGCCCGAAGCCGAGCGTGCATTCCACGATGTCTCCTCGAAGCCATTCGAACCGGGCACCGTGGCCAAGGAGGGGGAGTTCGAAGGCAACCGCGAGAAATGGGAGCTTGGACAGGGACCCACGTCGACGGTCACGGTCGCCTTCAACGGTCCGCCGGCCCGTAGCCGGGACATCCCGGCGCTCTACGTGGTCGCATCCCTGCTTGGCGGCCCCCGTGGCTGGCTCGAGCAGTACGTCGTGAGCACCGGTGGGGCGAGGGGCGCGAATGCGGTTCTGTCCCAGGCCCTGGACGAGTGCCCGCTCATCACGTCGGTGGTCGTGTCCGGTCCGGTGCAGGAAGAGGACATGGTGAAGCTCGTGTTCCGGCAGATCAAGAAGGCGGCGCTCCTTCCGCTCCACGGCGACCTCGCGCCGGATCTCCTGAACGCGAAGACGCTCGCGTCGGGGAACTACTACATGGCGCTCGATTCCAACCCGACCAGGGCACTCCAGTTCGCGCGCTCCGAGCTGTTCGGCCTGGGAATCGATTACCCGATCCTTCTTCCGGCCAAGATCGATGGCATCACATCCGAGGATCTGCTGCGCATCGGCCTCGAGTACTTCCAGAAGAATCAGTGGGATCGCGCTCCCTACGCGATCTGCGAAACGCGACCGGGCGGCTGGTAACGGGCGGCCCGGCTCAGAACCGCGAATCCTGACGTGGAGCCGGTCGTCCTGATCGTCACGGTTCGCAACGAGGCGACGACCGTGGGGCCGCTTCTCGATTCCATCCTCTCGGGAACGAGAGTCCCAGAGGAGATCGTGATCGCGGACGGTGGATCCACGGACGGAACGCTGGAGATTCTCCGCGCCCGCGCCGCCGCGAATCCCGCCATCAAAGCCCTCCTCGCTCCGGGAAACCGCTCCGTCGGCCGGAACGCGGCGGTGCGCGCGTCGCGGTCCCCGATCATCGCCTGCACCGACGCGGGGGTGGAGGTCGAGCCCGAGTGGCTCGATCGCATCACGCGCCCGTTCGCGGATGAGCCAGGCGCCGACGTCGTCGCGGGTTTCTATGTTCCGGTGGGCGCCACCCCTTTCGAGCGCGCCGCGGGCGTGGTCTCGGCGCCCTCGCTTCGCGAGATCGATCCCGCGCGGTTCCTTCCCTCCACGCGGTCCGTCGCATTCCGGAGAGACGCGTGGGAGCGCGTTCATGGGTTCAACGAATCGCTCGCGCACAACGAGGACACCCCGTTCGCGCTGGCGCTCAAGCGGTCGGGCGCGCGATTCTTCTTCGCGCCCACGGCGCGGGTCCGCTGGCGCCCGCGCGTCACGCTCGTGGCCTTCTTTCGCCAGCACCGTCGCTTCGGCTTCGGAGACGGCGAGTCGCGCGTGCAGGGCTCTTTCTACGCGAGGCTCGCGACGAAATACGCGCTGGGCGCGGCCCTCGTGATCGCGGGGTTCTGGTATCGCGCGTGCTGGTGGGCGCTGCTCGCGGGGGCGGCGCTTTTCGCGGCGGGTCAGGCGCGGCGCGGATCGGGGCGGCTTGGGCTCATGGAGCGCGCGCTCCTGGTGCCCTTCCTGAAACTGGTCTACGACGCGGCGTACCTGAGCGGATATCTCGATGGGAGGGCTACCCCTCCTGTCCAACCTCTTCCGGACCCGGACTCTCCTCGGGTCTCGGATTGAAGATCGCGGCCAGCTCGCTCCGGAGCTGGCCTGAGTCCAGCTTCCACTTCAGCTCGCCCTTGTAGGCGATCGATATCGCTCCGGTCTCCTCGGAGACCACGAGCACGACCGCGTCGGTCTCCTCGGCGAGTCCCAGTGCCGCGCGATGGCGCGTGCCGAGCAGGGGGGAGAGGCCGCGTGTCTGGCTCAGTGGCAGGATGCATCCAGCGGCCACGATCTGATCGCCGCGGATGATGGCCGCGCCGTCGTGGAGCGGGGAATGCGGCGTGAACACCGTCTCGAGAAGCTCGGTCGAAACGCGGGCCTCGAGCTTGGTGCCGGTCTCCACGTAGTTGCGAAGTCCCATGTCCCGCTCGACCACGATCAGAGCACCCCGGCGCTCCTCGCTCATCTCTTCGACGGATTTGAGAATTTCCCCGATCACCCCATACCCTTCCACCCGGATGAGCGCCCGGAGGAGACGATTTTGACCTATATGGGTGAGGAGGGCGCGAAGCTCCGGCTGGAAGAGGATCACGAAGAGGATGACCCAGACGGTCTTCAGGCTGTTGATGATCCAGTTCAGCGCGTTGAGCCGGAACCACTGGGCGACGATCGAGACGAAGACGATGACCACGAGCCCGACGAACATCTGCGAGGCGCGCGTCCCCTTGATCATCGCGAAAAGCCTGTAGAAGAGGAACGCGACGATGAGCACGTCGAGCACGTCGAGGATGATTTGCGGCTTGATCGCGATCATACGCCCGCGCCCGCCCCCGCCGTCGCCGCTCCGGCGCTCGCCGCCGCGGCGCCCGCTGTCGCCCCCGCGGGCGCCAGGAGGCGCTCCGCCATGCGAAGCGCCTCGACCGTCTCGCGCACGTCGTGCGTGCGGAAGATCCGGGCGCCAAGCACGTAGGCCGCTACCGTCGCGGCCAGCCCCGCGGCGAGCCTTCCCTCGGCGGGCGCGCCGGTCAAAGCGCCCAGGAACGATTTCCTCGACACTCCCACGTAGACCGGCCGGCCCAGAGCGCGAAGGTCCGGGATGCCGCGCAGGGCATCCAGACTCTGCTCCGCCTTCTTGGAGAAACCGATGCCCGGATCGAGCGCGATCCGCTCGCGCGGCACGCCCCGCGATTCGGCGAGGAGCATTCGTTCCGCGAGAAACGCGCGCACTTCCTGGGCGACACCGGCGCCCGGGTATTCGCGCGTCAGATGGAGCGCCCCCGGCGCGCCCAGCGAGTGCATGAGGACCAGGCCCGCTCCGGCGCGCGCGGTCACGTCCGCCAGCGCCGGATCCACGCCCAATCCGCTCACGTCGTTCACGATGGACACCCCAAGATCGAGCGCGCGGCGCGCCACCTCCGCATAGTAGGTGTCGATGGAAAGGGGGGTGTTCAGACGCAAGGCGAGAGCGGTTAAGGCGGCGAGCGTGGGAGAGAGCCTCTGCCATTCCTCGGCGGCGCCGAGCGGTACCGCGCCTGGGCGCGTGCTCTGGCCGCCCACGTCGATCGCGTCCGCGCCCTCGGCGACCATGGTCTCGGCGCGAGCCAGCGCCGCATCGGGCGCGGAATGGCGGCCGCCGTCGAAGAAGGAATCCGGGGTGAGGTTAAGAATGCCCACCACGCGCGCGCGTCCGGTCACATCCCAGACGCCGGCGCGGTGGTGGAACGTCAGTGGTTGGCTCGGTGGATCGGTGTGGAGAAGTTTGGGCGGCGGCACGTTGGGATTCGAGCGCACGGGATCACGCGATACCCGGACTCTCGCTCGGGCTGATCCGCGGCGCGCGGGCGTCTTCGCGGGCGCTCTTGCCTTCTTCCGCCGGCTGGACGGTGCCGCTCGGATCCTGCCCGTCCGTCGAGACGCCGTGCCGCGGAAGCGGCTCCAGCTTCTCGCCGCGGAGAACCTTCTCCACCTCTTCGCCGTCCAGCATCTCGCGCTCGAGGAGTGCCGAGGAGAGGGTGTGGAGCTTGTCCAGGTTGTCCACGAGGAGCTGGCGGGCGTGGTTGTACGCGCCGTCCACAAGGCTTCGCACTTCCTCGTCGATCATGATCGCGGTTTTCTCGCTGTAGTCCCGCTGCTGGGAGATCTCGCGTCCCAGGAACACGAACTCTTCCTTGCTGCCGAACGTGAGCGGTCCCAGGCGTTCGCTCATGCCCCACTCGCAGACCATGCGGCGCGCGATGTTGGTCGCGCGGCGGATGTCGTCCGACGCCCCGGTCGTGAGCTGGTTCAGCACGATCTGCTCGGCGGCCCGGCCTCCCATCAAGTGCGTGAGCACCCGGAGCCAGTACTCGCGCGAGAAGGAGTGGCGCTCGTCCTGAGGCAGATACGCCGTCAGGCCCAGGGCCCTCCCGCGCGGGATGATCGTGACCTTGTGCACCTTGTCGCTGCCGGGCTGGAGCCACGCCATGAGTGCGTGTCCCGCCTCATGGTAGGAGGTGCTCTTCTTCTCGGTGTCGGAGATCACGAGGCTCCGGCGCTCGGTGCCCATCATGACCTTGTCCTTCGCGTCCTCGAAGTCGGGGGAGTTCACCTTCTTGTGATTGCGACGCGCGGCGAGCAGCGCGGCCTCGTTCACGAGATTCGCCAGGTCGGCGCCCACCATCCCGGGCGTGCCCCGCGCGATCGTGTTCAGGTTCACATCCTCGCCCACCGGAATGTTCCGCGTGTGCACGCGAAGGATTCCCTCGCGGCCGCGCACGTCGGGCACGTCCACCACAATCTGGCGGTCGAAGCGGCCGGGCCGCAGCAGCGCCGGATCCAGCACGTCGGGCCGGTTCGTGGCGGCGATGAGGATGACGCCCTCGTTCGATTCGAAGCCGTCCATCTCGACCAGAAGCTGGTTCAACGTCTGCTCGCGCTCGTCGTGTCCGCCGCCCAGGCCGGCGCCGCGGTGGCGGCCGACGGCGTCGATCTCGTCGATGAAGACGATGCAGGGTGCGTTCCGCTTCCCCTGGTCGAAGAGGTCGCGGACGCGCGAGGCGCCCACGCCCACGAACATCTCCACGAAGTCGGAGCCGGAGAGCGAGAAGAAGGGCACGCCCGCCTCGCCGGCGACGGCCTTCGCGAGGAGCGTCTTACCGGTGCCCGGAGGACCCAGGAGCAAAGCACCCTTCGGAATCCGGCCGCCCAGGCGCTGGAATTTCTTCGGGTCGCGCAGGAACTCGATGATCTCCTCCAGCTCCTGCTTCGCCTCATCGGCGCCCGCGACGTCCTTGAAGGTGACCTTGGGGCTGTTCTCCATGAGGACCTTGGGGCGGCTCTTTCCGAACTTCATGGCGTTCGCACCGCCCGACTGGATCTGGCGGATCATGAACATCCAGAGCACGAGGAGCGCGACGAAGGGAAGATAGGAGAGCAGGAGGCTCCACCAGTTCATTCCCGGAGGCTTCGAGTTGACCACGGCGTCCGCGCTCTTCGCGAGGATGGCGCGGCCCAGATCCTTGTCCTCGGCGGGCAGGTAGACCTTGAAGAAGACGTAGGAGGCGGGCCTTCCCTCCTCGTGCGTCAGGGCGCTCGTCTTGAGCTCGCCCACGACCTCGCGGTCCACGATGGTCACTGCCTTGAGGTTTCCGGTGTCCACCTGCGAGAGGAATTCGGAGTAGGGAATCTCGTGCGTCTTCGCCTTGATCTCTCCGTAGATCTGCACGAAGAGGATCACGCCAAGCACGAGGATGAGCCAGAGAAGCGCCGTGCGGATCGGACGAGCCGGTCCGAAGGGCGCCGATTTGCGCTGGGGAAGCCGAGCTGGACGGTTCTTTCTCGGAGCAGGTCCGGACGACTTGCGCAACATGGTATGCGTCTTGTCGTTATTGAGTCTTTTCATGATCGGTCCCAGGGTAAGTTCGGGCCAGGCCTTTGATATCGGCCCGGATGCCGGAATACTCAAGTATTGGATCGCCTTTCGACGCGCTCAGGTTCCCTTTCTTGCTTCCTCAGGACGATGGTTCCCCGCTCGCGTCGCGCCTGAATCCCCATCGGGACGTCTGCCGAGCGGCCGGGATGTGACGTCAGGAGCGCATGGAGGGCGTCGATGTGAGTCGTCGAGAGATCGAGGGTGTCCCCGTTCAACTCCTGCAAGGCGAAGCGCAAAACGTACTTTCGCAGCAGCTTAGGGTAGAGGACGAGCCCTTCTGCATCAAGCTCGATTTTCCCTTCCTCCCGCGTGAGCGCCACAGCGGCAAACGCCCGCGCCGCCTCGGCGGCGATGTAGGCATCCGCCTCGCGAAAGAGCGCGGCCTCCCGGATCAGGGTCTCTCGAATGGACGGGTTCACTGATTGGATGCCGGGCAGGAGCGAGAGCCTTACGAAATTGCGCCTGAGGTCGGTCGAGAGGTTGGAGGAATCGACCCTGTGGCCGAGTCCCCGGCGCGCCAGGTAGTCCAGCACCTGCTCCCGGGTGGTCGTGAGGAGCGGGCGGACCAGGTCGAGTCGATGGATCTTGCGGTGTGGGCGGATCCCCGAGAGTCCGGTGAGTCCGGCGCCCCGGATGAGCCGAAGCAGCACCGTCTCCGCCTGATCGTCGGCCGTGTGCGCCACCGCGACCCGCGTGGTTTGCGCGGTCCTTGCCATGCGGCGGAGGGCGCCGTAGCGGAGCTTCCGCGCCGCCTCCTCGGGCGACTCGCCGCGCTCCCGCGAGCGCGCGGCCGGGTCGACGCGCGCCATCACGCAGCGGACGCCGAGCGTGCCGGCCAGATCGATGACAAAGGCCTGGTCCGCCTCGGATTCATCGCCACGAAGGCCGTGATTCACGTGCCCCACGACGATCTCGCCTCCGGGAATTCCCGCGCGCGCGCGGTAGCCGACGAGGAAGTCGAGGAGCGCCACGGAATCGGGCCCGCCCGAGACGCCGACGACGAGGGAGCCTTCGCGCGGGATCAGCTCGTGCTCGGCGATCAGGCGCTCGGCCCTGAGCTCAAGCCGCGCGTCGCGCGGGTTCGGCCGCGCGGCCTTGAGGCCCCGGGGCGGTTTCAGGGAACGCGTGTCCATCCCTTGAGTATAGACCGTCTTCCCATGCGTGAGAGGGACGGCGGAATGGCGGAGCAGGCGCGCGGCCGAGCGGAAAAAGTTGGTGGCGGCGCAGGGATTCGAACCCCGGACCAAGGGATTATGATTCCCCTGCTCTACCAGCTGAGCTACACCGCCAGTCGAGGGCAGAGCGTAGTGATACGGACTTCGCCTGTCAAGGCGGCCAGGGGCCGGTTGACGGAGGGTTGCGTGCTCCGTATACTTCCCCAACTACCTGTTTTCAAGCCGGATTCACCGGCGCACCGGCGCCTCCAGGGAGAACTC
Organism: Candidatus Eiseniibacteriota bacterium; assembly: GCA_043779525.1. GTDB lineage: Bacteria > Eisenbacteria > RBG-16-71-46 > SZUA-252 > SZUA-252 > WS-7. Next base: position 17,775 of record JAYWED010000025.1, read on the forward strand.
CAGACCTCATGTCTCGAAATTTCGTAGGGGGGTTGATTTTCATCCTCCTCGCGGGCACGGCCACACCCTCTCGGGCCACGGATCTCGTGGGCTCCGGGGGCATCGGCGCGCGCGGGGGCTCGTTGCTCTTCACGCAGGACGTGCCGACAAAAAGCCAGGCCAGCCCGCGTCTCCTGGGCGATCTCGTGTTCAGCTACGTCTGGACCGACCACGTCACGCTCGACGTGACGACCGGCTACGGCTGGGACCGACTCCGCAGCAACGACACCCAGTACTTCGCCATAACCACGACGCCCATCACGCTGAGCGCCCGATATTTCCTTAGGGACGGCAAGACCTGGCGTCCCTACGTCGGAGCGGGGGGCGGCATGTACGTCTGGTCGGTGCTCACCCAGGATCTCAGCGCGTCCAAGGATCCCGTGACCCTGGAGCGTTTGCGCCGGGCGCGGCCGGGAATCCATGGGCTGGTGGGGATGGAGCGGCGGATGTCGAAGCACATCAGCATGACGGGCGACCTGGGGTACCATTACATCATGGCGAAGGACCTGGTTCACTTCCCCAGCGGATACAATCGCGACAAGGCCTATGCGCAGGCGCGCATCGGGGTGAGCTTCTTCTTCTCGCTCAGCGAGAAGATCGATACGGGGCTTCCCGAATAGCATGCGAACCTACGCCTCGCCCGGAGCGAAGATCGAGCCGGCCCGAGGGGCCGCCCCGGAATCGCGCGTGGGGTCCGAGCCGGCGCTGACGTTCGACGATGTCCTCCTCGTGCCGGGCTACTCCGAGGTCCATCCCCGCGACGTCGAGACCACGACGCAACTGACGAGGGAGATCACCCTCAACGTTCCCGTCGTGAGCGCCGCGATGGACACCGTCACCGAGAGCGCGCTCGCCATCGCCATCGCGCAGGAGGGCGGGATCGGGATCATCCACAAGAACCTCCCCATCGCGGAGCAGGTCGAGGAAGTGGACCGGGTGAAGCGCTCCGAGAGCGGGATGATCGTGAACCCGATCACGCTCCCGCCCGACGTCCCCATCAATCGCGCCCTCGAGCTGATGGAGAAGTTCCGCATCTCCGGCGTGCCGATCACGGAGGGGAAGCGCCTCGTCGGCATTCTCACCAACCGGGACCTTCGATTCGTGCGCGGGACGGACCTCCGGGTCAAGGATGTGATGACCCACGAAAATCTCATCACCGCGCCGGTCGGAACCACGCTCGATGAAGCGGAGCGAATCCTCCACCAGAACCGGATCGAGAAGCTCCCCGTCGTGGACGACAACTTCCAGCTCCGGGGTCTCATCACCGTGAAGGACATCCAGAAGCGAATCCGCTACCCGCGCGCCTGCAAGGACCACCTGGGCAGGCTCCGGGTCGGCGCGGCCATCGGTGTGGGTCAGGACAACCTCGATCGGCTGGAGGAGCTGGTGCGCGCGGGCGTGGACGTGATCGCCATCGACAGCGCGCACGGGCACTCGAAGGCCGTGATCGACACCGCGCGCGCGGCGAAGAAGAAGCACCCCAGCCTCCAGCTCATCGTGGGGAACGTCGCGACCGCCCAGGCGACCCGCGATTTGATCGAGGCCGGCGCGGACGCCGTGAAGGTCGGGATGGGACCAGGCTCCATATGCACGACGCGCGTCGTCGCGGGAATCGGCGTACCTCAGATCTCCGCGGTTCTCGAATGCGCGGCGGCAGCCGCGGACGCGGGCGTGCCCATCATCGCCGACGGTGGCGTCAAGTACTCGGGCGATCTCGTGAAGGCGCTCGCGGCGGGCGCGCACTCGGTGATGATCGGGAACCTTCTCGCGGGGACCGAGGAAAGCCCCGGCGAGACGATTCTCTACGAAGGACGCACCTTCAAGGTCTACCAGGGCATGGGATCGCTCAGCGCCATGTCGAGCGGGCGCGGCGACCGCTACTTCCAGGAAGGCGTGAGGGACTTGAAGAAGCTCGTCGCAGAGGGCATCGAGGCCCGCGTCCCCTACAAGGGGCAGGTCGCCAACGTCATCTATCAGCTCATGGGCGGGCTCAGGGCCGGCATGGGCTACTGCGGCGTTCGTTCCATCGAAGAGCTGCGCACCAAGACCCGCTTCATCCGCATCACGCAGGCCGGGCTCCGCGAGAGCCACCCGCACGACGTCACGATCACCAAGGAAGCCCCCAACTACGAGATTCGGTAGGGCGAGCCGTGGGCGAGCGCGACTCGTCCATTCGGTCAAGCAATAGCCCCAAAACGCGGCGCCCCGCCGGGGGGGACGGGGCGTGTGGAAGTCTGCCGCGCTGTTCCAGGGGGTGCGTGCCCTCCGGGGGTGATTCGGTCGGGGGACGAAGGGCACGCCGGGGGATCGTGTCTTCCCGCTATGCGCCTCCCGCGGGAATCGAAAAGTGAAAGTCGGGAGAAAGCTGCCGGATCTCGCGGGCCAGCCCGCGCATCTGCTCCAGGAGGTTCCGCTCACCGGTCTTTTTCCATTCCGAGTAGGCGTCGAGTAAGAGGTCCTGCATGTCGCGAAGCATCTGCTCCTTTGCGTCCTCGTCCACCTTGCGCTCGAGGCGGATTACCTGTGCCTTGCGAAACCGCTTCGAGACGCTCCAGTGTTCGCCCTTCATGTGGGAGAGCAGCTTGTGATAGCGCTCGAGCCCGAGGGTCAGTTTCTCCAGCACAGCCGCGATCGTCTCGGCCGGGTTCTCGAGCAGCTCTCCATACGTATAGGTGAAGTGATACCAGTTCGGGCTCCGGCCCACGTCCGCCTCCTCGCCCGGCATCATTCCGTCGCGCCGGCTGGGAACGTGCGGGCCCAGGTGCTCGAACACGCCGACCGAGATCAGCAGAAGATCGCTCGGGGTGCGAAGGATCAGATACTTGAGCGAGCCATGGCTCGAGTTGGCGAGGCGTCTCCACGCGCCGACGTCATAACGTGAGAGAAGGCGCGTCCGTTCGGAGGGGAGCGGGACCTGCGCTTCGAACTGGTCGCGCAGGGCGCTCAAGTAGGCGTCCACATCCTCTTGAGGCAGGGGGTCGCCGTTCTGAGGCGTTCCTTCCGCCTTCGTGAGCAGCAGACAGTTCATCGTGAAGTAAAGAGTCGGCTGCAGCTTTCTCTGGCCGATCTTGGTCGCGAGATACTTTCGCGCTGCCGACATATGAGCTCCCCGCGTTACGGGCCACCTGGCCCTGCACACCTTCAGCCACTTCCGACTGTGTGCATTTGCATCGGACGTGCCGTCGCGTCACCGCGAAGCGTCGCGCCTGGATAAGTCGCCTTGCCACATGGCGATTCCTCGGGCCCAGCGCCGACTTGCGGCCGCGCGATCCGCGGTGGAATTGTCACTATGTGGCTTGAAGTGACCCCCGTGAGGGGTGAAAGCGCCCATTCCTCCAATTCCTCCAGAGCGCCGGTGATGCGAATTGCGCGGCGACAAGCCTTTTGCAACGAAATGCAACGAGTGCGCACGACAACGCGGTTGCGTTTCCCCGGGAAGGGAGCGGCGAGCCACCCCAAGGCTCAGCCGTCCAGTCGCTTATGAGCGCGACGAGCCCAGTCTTCGTGGCACGTTACTTGCGATTCCTCTCGGTTCGCGACAAAGACCACCAGCACAAACAGACTCGACGAGGGGCCGACGCGACGATGAATCTCGGCACGAGGGGCGCGCTCACATTCCGCCTGGGCGACTACTGCTTTGCCGTACGCGTGGAAGAGGCGGGCGGAATTCTCGATGCCGACCGCCTGGCCCAGCTTCCCGGGGTGTCCGCGCCGGTCGCCGGGGTCGCCGCGTTCCGAGGAGAAATGGTCGCCGTCGTCGATCTCGCGGCGTATCTCGGGATCGAGCGCCCCATGATGCAAGGACACGGCTACGCACTCGTGCTGACGCGCGGCATGGACCGCTTCGGGCTCCTCATCCCGGAGATTCCCCGGCTCGTCCCTGGCCGCGAGCTTCGCGAGTCGCCTCCCCGGGATACCGATTCCGAACTGGGCGACCTTCTCGAGTCGGTGCTGGAAAACGACCAGGATGAGTTCCACTGCCTCAATTACTGGCGGATCTTCGAGACGATCATCCCTCCCGCCGGCGCATCCGCCGGGAGAAGCGCATCCACGGAGCGGGGGAACTAGCGATGGCGGCTGTGAGGAATTTCAGGGAAGACGACCCTCGTCCAAGCAGCGCCTCACCGCCTCCGGCCGTTCTGGTCACGTTCATCGTGGCAATTCTCGCGGGCGTTGCTGGTGTTCTGGCCTCGGGCCTCGTGGCATGGCTCGCGATCGGAGCCGTGTCGCTCGGCGGAGCCTATTTCGCCTCGCGCACCGCGGCCCCGAGGAAGATGGCGAGCGACTTAGGTCGCGTGCGCCGGCTGCTCCTCCTTATGGACCGCGGCGGGGCGGCCGAATGCAAGGTGCCGCCGGAGTTCGTCGACGAATGGGCGACGCTCTACGAGACGATGAACCGCCTCGTGTACCAGGCGCGCACCAGTCCGCCTCCCGGCAACCAGCTCGAGATGTTTCGCAAGCAGGTGGACCTGGCCGCTTCGCTCCTGCGCGACGGCAAGGACCCGCTCGTGGAAGCGCCTCAGCTTCGCGCGGGCCCGCTGCTGCCGCTTCTCGAGGGCATGAGGGGATCCTCCTCGCTTCCGGTCGTGAGCCGCCTGTCGCTCGGGGAAGAAGAGGAACTGATCGGGGCCGGAGGCGACGGACTTCCTCCGGACTGGCCCAAGCCGACCGTAGAGGCTGTCGGTTCCGTCGGACCGGAATTCGAGAGGGGACTCAGGAACCTGGTTCGAGACATCGAGGCCCTGAAGACCACGCTTGCCGGCGGTGCGAGCGAGACAGAGACCCCCGCGGACGACGCGGAGCCCAGGACTCCGGCGCAGCTCGTGGACGCCGTGGTGCTCACCGCGGCCGACGGGATCGAGGACCTGGCCGCGGGACTCATGCGCGCGAACGAGCTGGCCTCGGTCGCGGAGCGCGTGACCAACCGGGCGACCCTGCTCGCGCTCAACGCCGCGCTGGAGGCGACGCGCTCGGGCAGCGAGGCGTTCGCCGCGATCGCCGAGGAGACGCGCCGCTTGGCCGAGTTCGCGCGGGAAGCGACCGATACCATCTCGCGCCTGTCCTCCGAGATCGAATACAAGGTGGGTGAGACGATCACCGCCATCCACGCGACAAGCGAGGATGCCAAGACCTCGCTCGCGGAGATGTCGGGGTCCTCCGCGCCGGTGCCTTCATCGACCCGGAACGCCCGCGTTCAGATCGTCCGGCTGCTCGAGCGGTCTCGTGAGCTTCTGAACAGCCTCGGATCGCCGGGCACGCAGGGGTCCTCGGGGCCGAATCGCGCCCCCCGGGAAGCCATATCCATCCACTCCAGCGTCGAGCCGCGGAATTCGACGCAGGATAACGTGGAGAACGATCCCAAACCGGCCGAAAAATCCCCCGTCGAGGGCCTCCTTCTCATAGAAGGGCTCAAACCCGGAGCCCAACTGGAGAGCTGACCCCTCGCCCCTACATGGAGGGCGCCCGAGAGGCAGCATGAGAACCGCAGCGTCGGAATACCTGAACCAGACCCAGATCATGTCGCGCCTCGGCGCGACCTTCGGCGCGCTCATCCACGAGCAGGTCGTCGCCGTCCGTCGGTTCCTCGACGACGAGACCTGCTGGGACTCGGGCGACGTCATGTCCATGGCCGAGCTGGCCATCCGCCTGGTCGAGCGCAGCGCCGAATGGCTCGAGGTCGGCGACATCGCGAACCTTGCGGTGGAGATGCGCGAGGCACTGGCCCAGATCGGGCACCTTAGGCCCGAGCAGCGCCAGGAAGTGGTGGCGCAGTGCCGGGTGGCGCTGGACGCCGAGGAGCGTCTGATCGAGCGCCTCCGCGCGGACGGCTTCGTGGCGCTCGTGGAGCATGCCGGCATGGTGAGCGAGGTCCTGGACCGTCTGCGCGCCAATCTCAAGCAGGCGCGCACGCAGGAGGTCCATTCGGCGCGCGGCATGATCGACGAGTCGACCGCCGACGTGGGAAGCCAGGAGAACCTTCTCGCCCTCACCTTCGAGATCAAGAACTCGCTCATCCATCAGAACGAACGGATCGGCTCGATGACGGACACGGTCAACGAGACGATGGACGCGGCCCAGGCGGCGCTCACCGAATGGGACGGCGTCCAGAAAGCCGTGGAGCGCCACCGCGTGTCCCGCGGCCACAAGCGCGGCGAGGCGCCGAGTCCCCTGGACGGGCGTTCGCTCATCATCCACCAGCGCCTGCAAGAGACGACCTCCGGCCTTCGCAGCCTCTCGCACGAGCTGAACCAGCTCCTGGGGCTCCAGTACTCGCTCGAGCGCCGGGCGCGCGATCTGGACGAGCACCTCCTCTGGGAGTTCCTGGATCCTCTGGACCGGTATCTCGACGACATGTACACGGCCGCGCACACGGGTGATCGGGGCCGGCGCATCTGCCTCTCGGTGCAGACCGGCGGCGTCGGCTTCGAGCCCGAGATCGGGTCGATCCTGCTTCCGCTCGTGCTGCGCCTGCTCGAAACCATGCACCCCTTGCCCGATTCCGGCGAGACCGTCGAGGTCGCGCTCACCGCCGCGCGCGAAGGGCTTGAGGCGCGGCTTCGGATCGAAGGGCCGGTCTCCCTCGAAGCCGAGGCGCTTCAGCTCCTCGAGAATGCTCTCGAGAGCCTCGGGGGCTTCGCGTCCCAGCATGAAACCGCCGGCGTGGGCACCACGCTGAGGCTTCAGTTCCCGATGGCGCGCTCGCTCCGCAGCTTCCTGATCGTCGAGGCGGGCGGACAGCGGATCGCGCTTCCCTGGAGCGCGGTCGAGCGGATCTACGCGAGCGACGCCGATCCCGCGTGGACATCCGCGTCCATCCCGGGCCCCATTCACTCCCTGGCGGTGCTCTTCGGCAGCGACGCGGACGCGTCCTCCGGCGCTGAATCGCCATCGGGTGATGGGCCGAAGCGCGCGCCCGAACAGGAGGGCCGGCCGATCGCCGTGCTGCGCTCGGGCAGCGGATCAGCGGTCGTGAGCTTCGACCGGCTCGTGTGGCGCGAAAACGCGCGCCTTAAGCCCCTGCCGCCGCGCCTCTATCCGGTCGAGGAGGTGCTGGGCGGCATCATGACTCCCGACTCCGGAATCACTCTCGTGCTGAACCCGAGCGCGCTCCTGAGACGCGTTCACGTCGAGGCCGTCGCAGCGCCGGAGACCGCCGCCTCATGAAGGCGCTCCAGCTCGAGCGGATCGGGGCGACCGACGATTTCCACTTCTCCCTGCGCGGTGTGATCGACGGCGAAGGCGCCCGCACACTCGATAGGCTCCTCCTCAAGTGTCAGAGCAAGGGCGCGCGCCGCGTGCGGCTCGACCTCTCGGGCGTCGAGAGCGTGTCGAGTCTGGGGCTCTCGGTCCTGACCCGCTGGGGACGCGTCTACGAGGAAACGGATCGCAGGATCGAGATGAGCGGCGTCGCTGCGGAAGTCCGGGAGACCCTCCAGACATCAGGCGCGATCGTCTACATCGCCAATGCCGCGCCGGTCGCGCCGGCCGCAGCGGCGGCGCCCGCTGCGCTCGCGCCCGCTGCGCCTGCCCCAGCAGAGGCCACGCCGGTCGCGCCGGCCGTTGCCGGTCCCGCCGACGCGCCCGTGGGGCCGGAGATGGCTTCGCTCCAGTCCAAGCTGAAACGGAAGATCGTCGAGTTCCGGAACCTCTTCGAGATCACGCAGGCTCTGAACCTCGCACAGGATCTGGACGAGGTCATGAATCTCTTCGGCCTCAGCGTGATGGGCCAATTCGGTCTGGAGCGCTTGGCGCTCTTCCTGGTCGACCCGGACAGGGATGGGCACCTGGTGCCGCGTCACGTGCGCGGCTTTCCGCAGCATCATTTCCAGGACTTCGTCATCCCCTGGACGGTGTTTCGCCGTTTCGGGCCGGACCGTTCCTTCGTGACGCTCCAGGAATTGGAGAGCAAGCAGAGCGGGGCGGAAGAGATGGCGGCGCTGAGCGAGACCGGGTTCGAGTGGGCCATCTTGATGTGGGTCCGCCGCGACCTCGAGGGCGTCCTGTTCGTGGGGGGCCGTGGAAGCCGCCGAAAGTTCGGGGAGGACGACCGGGATCTTCTCACCATCCTCTCGCACCAGGGCGCCGTGGCGATCTCCAACGCGCGCGTGCAGCGGGCGCAGGAGGAGCGGAATCTCGGTCTCGTGCGCGGCATGATGGCGCTGATCGAGAGCCGGGACGGGTACGCCAAGGGGAGCACCGAGCGCGTGGTTCGCTACGTGAGCGCGGTCGCACGGCTGCTCGATTATCCCAAGGAGCATCTGAAGTCGCTCGTCTACGGGGCGGTGCTGCGCGACATCGGAATGATCACGGTGAGCGGGCTGATTCTCAAGAACCCCGCGCATCTCTCCGAGGAGGAATGGACGCTCATCAAGCAGCATCCGGTGCGCGGGGCTCAGATCCTCGAGGAGATGAACTTCCCGAAGGAAGTGATCGCGATCGTGCTGAACCACCATGAGCGCTGGGGCGGAGAAGGCTATCCGAACGGAATCCGCGGACAGGAGATTCCCCTGGGCGCGCGTATCGTCTCGCTGGTGGATGCCTACGTTGCCATGACGAGCGAGCGGCCGTACCGCCGCGCGTTGCCGTACGAGAAGGCGCGCCAGGTGATCGCCGAGAACTGGGGAAGCCCCTTCGATCCGAACGTGATCGAGATCTTCCTCAGCGTGCTCGACAAGATCGAGCGGCGCACCCGTATGAAGGCCGGCCAGCCGCCGCTTTCCGCCGCGCCGGGCGCCAAGGCGCCTCCAGGGACGGCCCCGGGCGAGGGCGAGAGCATCGGTCTGGGGGCCATCGATCCGCTCGCGTCCGGCGCCACCATCCCGGCGGACCAGGCTTCGCACGGTTCTTCCGGCGGCGCTCAGGAGTCCGGACCGAAAATGGAGGCCGAGGCGCGATGAGCACCGACAGCCTGAGACCGGTCCTCGATCCGCGGGACAGCAAGCACAAGCGGACGATCTTAGTCGTGGATGATGACCGTCGCGTGGTCGATCTGCTCCAGATCTCCCTCTCGCAAAACGGCTACCACGTGAACACGGCCTCGACCGGCGAGGAGGGCCTGGAGGCGGTGCGCCGGGAGTCGCCGGACCTGATCATTCTCGATCTGCGGCTTCCCAAGAAGAACGGCTTCGAGGTCTGCGCGGCGCTGAAGAGCGCGAAAGAGACTGCCGCGATCCCGGTCATCATGGTATCCGCGACGGCCGAGGTGGATGCCCGTCTCCAGGGGCTCATGCACGGCGCCGACGACTACCTCACGAAGCCCTTCTCGCCCAAGGAGCTCCTGATCAAGGTGCGCCGCATCTTCGAGCGGCTGGAGAAGACGGAGATCCTGAGCACCAAGAACCGGGAGCTGGAGACCGAGGTCGCGCGAAATCGCGAAGATCTCGTGGTGCGGAACAAGGAGCTTCGCTTCCAGGTGTTCAGCCTCGAGACGCTGATGGGCCTGACCCACCAGCTCAATTCCTCCCTGGACCTGGAATCCCTCCTCGGCACGATGATCCTGAGCGTGGTGGGACAGCTTCGCGTGAACTCGGCGTGTCTCTTCCTCACCGACCAGCGGGAGGACCCCAAGCGGCTCGATGCCTGGACCTTCAAGGGAGTGAAGGAAGAGCTCGTTCGATCCATCCATTTTCAGTACGAGGACGGCTTCATTGCGGCGATCCTCCCCACGGATGGGGAGGAGGGCCGTCCCGTACGATTGCACGATCTCTCCGAGGATCCTTCGCTGGAGGGGAGCGTCGGGCCGCTCTACGCGGCCGGCTTCACACTCGTCTGTCCGGTGATGATGAAGGAGAAGCTCACGGCCATTCTCGCGGTCGGCGAGAAGGTGAGCGGCCAGGACTTTCAGTCCACGGACCTCGAGATGGTGAAGGCGCTATCGGAATCGGCCGGAATCGCGATCGAGAACGCGCGCCTCTTCAAGGACCTTCAAGAAACCTATCTCGCCACCGTTCGCGTGCTGGTCTCGACCATCGAGGCCAAGGACCCCTACACGCATGGGCACACCGAGCGGGTCGCGCAGTACTCGGTTGGAATCGCGAAGGCGATGGATTTCTCCCAGGACGAGATCCAGACCATCCAGCTCGGCGCGTTCCTCCATGACATCGGGAAGCTCCACACCAGCGATTCCATTCTGCACAAGCCGGGTGCTCTGACCGACGAGGAGTGGCGCCTCGTGAAGGCGCATCCGGTCCGCGGCGCGCAGATGCTCCAGGGCGTCAAGTTCCTCGAGAAGGCGACCGACCTGGTGCGCCATCACCACGAGCGCGTCGACGGCAAGGGCTATCCGGACGGGCTGCGCGGCGATCAGATCGCGATCGGGGCGAAGATCGTGAACGTGGCCGACGCGTTCGACGCCATGACAACCGAGCGGCCCTACCGCGCGGGACTCACCATGGAACAGGCGATGGCGCAGCTCACGGAGAAAGCCGGCACCCAGTTCGCTGCCGAGGTGGTCGAGGTGCTGGTGAAGGCGCTCCAGGAGGGCAGCATCCGCGTCATCAAGAACAAGGCGCCCTGGCGCCAGAACGAGGACGCCCCCGCACCCTGACGTTGACGCGGAGCGAACATCGCCGCGCCGAGCGCGTTACGATCCCCGCCGCGCGCCGTCACCGCCTCTCGCGTCAACTTCCGTCGCCTCGGCTCCCTCAGACCGCCCGTCCGTCCGGCGCGACACCCACCGCTTTAATCCAGGATTGGCCTGCGTTTGCGCGATTCGCGCGATCCGGTCGGAGCGCGGCACGTCGGTTGCGAATACATGCGATCGGCGGGACGCTCTCTGTTTGGGGGAGAGCACTGCGGAGTCGGGGCCGCGGTGTGATGAAGCCGAGGAGGCAAGGAGGCGTCTCGCCTTGAACTTATAGTGGGGGTATGGCGCGGAGGGAGGACCCGGCGTTTGCGTTTCTCGCTGGTCCTAAGCCCAGCGCCGCCCTCATTTTTCGTTGACCCCTCCAGCAGCGTCCGCTATATTTTTCCGCTCGTAGTCGATGGCACTATTCCTCCTGCAACCATGGACGTTGGGCCTTCCGCGGCGTTCCGTTCGCCGCCCTGAGTTCGGCGCGCGGAGATCCCCGGTGAACGGGAAGCTACCGAAGAAGGTCGCAGGCTGGCGGCAGGTGGGGTTGCTTTCGTCGATTCCGTTCATTCTCGCCCTGGCACCGATCATCGGTTTCGTCATCGGGCAACTACTCGACCGGCACTTCCGGACGCGGCCCTGGCTGAGCATCGTTCTGCTCCTCCTGGGATTCGTGGCCGGGGTGAGGGAAACGATCAAGATCGTCAAGCTGTCGCAGCAGGAGGATTGACCATTCAAATGAATCTGGTCCGCCCCGGACGCGATATCCTCGACCGCGCGCTTAGCGCTTCCTGGATCGCGGCGGTGGCGCTCGCCGCGGCCTTAGCCCCGGCGCATCCACGGGACGCCCTCGCCATCCTCGCGGGGCAGCTCATCGCGTTCCTCCATTTCATTTTCCTCCGCAAGATTGTGAAACTCTTCACAGAAGGACGCGACGCCGGCGGCCCCGCCCTCCCGATGGTGATCGCGGCGAAGGTGGCGCTCGTCTACGGCGGACTTCTCGCGCTGATTGCCTGGGGCCATTTGGGCTACGCGCCACTCTGCGTGGGATTCGCGCTGCCGTTCCTCGTTCTTTTCCTCAAGTCGATGATGCTCGCGTTCGGCGGGAGCCCAGCATCCCTCACGCGGCGCCTGAAGAACGGCGCGCTCGGGGGCGCCGGCACGGTCGGCGGCGCCGGAGCGATCCTGCTCCTCCTCCTTCCGGCGAGAGCACACGCCGAAGGCGCGAAGGAGAGCGCGACCGAGCTGCCGAACTGGCTCGTGATCCTCCACGACTTCAATCCGAACAATCCGGCGATCGCCTGGCTCGAGAAAAACCAGATCATCGTCTTCGCATGGATCGCGGGGCTCCTCTTCCTCTTCCTGAGCTGGCTCGCGATGCGGAAGCCGAAGATGGTGCCGGGGCACTTCCAGAACGCGGTGGAGTGGATGGTGGAGAGCATGGAGGACGTCTGCGGCGGGCTTCTGGGGCCCGAGCACATCAAGAAGCACTTCCCGATCATCGGCGCCTTGTTCTTCTACATTCTCACGATCAACCTCATGGGAATCATTCCAGGCATGAAGTCGGCGACGTCCTCGCTCGACCTGACCCTGGCGCTGGCCCTCATCACGTTCCTCTATGTCCAGTTCTGGGGCATCCGGAACCTGGGCATCCTGGGCTACCTGGACCACCTGGCCGGGTCGCCGCGCGACGCGATCGGATGGATGATGCTCCCGGTGATGCTTCCCGTTCACGTCCTGGGGGAGTTGGCCAAGCCGGTGAGTCTGTCCTGCCGTCTCTTCGGAAACATCTTCGGCGAAGACACCCTGATCGTCGTGTTCGTCGGAGCCACCGCGCTCTGTCTGAAGGCGTCGCTCACGGCGCTCGCGGTACCGCCCATGGCGGGCATCACCGCGCTCTTCATGATGCTCCAGACGCTCACGAGCATCGTGCAGGCGCTGATTTTCTCGCTCCTCGCGACCGTGTACCTCTACATGATGCTGCCGCACGAGGCACACGCGCACGAGGAGGCCACGTCTGCTCACTGAGATCACGTACGAGGAGGTGAATCCATGCTTTTCCCAGCAGCGCTAGGACTCGGACTTCCGCTCGGCATCGGCCTCGCGGCCATCGGATCGGGCATCGGCATCGGCTTCCTGGGCAAGGGAGCGATGGAGGCGATGGGGCGCCAGCCGGAGATTCTCCCCAAGCTCCAGGTCGCCATGATCATCGGCTTTGGTTTCGCTGAGGCCCTCACGATCTACGCGTTCGTCACGATGTTCTTCCTTCAGGGTCGTATCGGCTAGGCCGCGGGCGCCGCGCGAAACGCGCGGGACGCTACGGCCCGAGAGGCTTCATGGATCAGCTCGTACACGTCAATCAGCTCATCGCCCACGCGATCAGCTTCATCATCTTTCTCTTCCTGGTTCGCGGCGCGTTCAACACGATCATCCTTCCCCCGATGCGCGAGCGTCGGGAGCGGATTCGCGCGGAATTCGAGCGGATCGAGCTGGAGAAGGCGGAGGTCGCGAAAATACGCCTCGAGTACGAGGGACATCTGAAGAAACTGGAGACCGAGAGCCGGCAGCGCATCCAGGAGGCCGTCTCGGAAGGCCAGCGGGTCGCCGGCGAGATCCGCGAGGCGTCGCGCAAGGAAGCCCAGGAGATGATCACGCGCGCACGCCAGGAGATCGGGATCGAGCGGGACAAGGCGCAGGCCTCGCTTCGAAACGAGGTCGTGGATCTGGCGGTCGAGATCGCGGGCAAGCTGATCCGCGAGGAGCTGACCGTGGAAAAGCACCGGAAGCTGGTCGACGGCTTCTTAGCCGAGGTGGAGCAGGTCAAGTGATCTCCGCCGTCCTGGCGCGCCGCTACGCACGCGCGCTCCTGGCGCTGTCCGAGAAGCGCGGAGAGCTGGAGGAGACGCACCAGGATCTGGAGTCGGTCTCGCGCGTCTTCGAGCGCGATCCCAGGGTCCGGCGATTCTTCGAGGCGCCGAACATCGCGCGCACGGAGAAGGAGGCGTTTCTGGTAAAGCAGTTCAAGGCGAAGATCAACCGGAACATCTATGGCCTCCTCGTGCTGCTGCTCCGGCGCAGGAGATTCGACCATCTGGTCGCGATCGCCGGCGAGTTCCACAAAGTGGCGGAGGAAGCTCAGGGAATCACGCGCGCGGTCGTCCGCACCGCCGTCCCGATCACGGACGGCCAGGCGGACGCCCTGACGCGGGTGATCAGCCGGCTATCTGGTAAGAAGAAGATCCTGCTCACCCGCGAAGTGGACTTAGCGCTCCTCGGGGGCGCTTCCCTCTCGCTGGATCACAAGGTCATCGACGGCACCCTCGCCACACAGCTCTGGCGCCTCCGCCGGCAGCTGCGCGACGTACGGGTCTGAACCCAGAGGTAACGCATGGCGCTAAAACCCGAAGAAGTAAGTTCCGTCCTCGAGCAGGAGCTCGAGCGTTACGAATCCCGGCTCAAGATGGAGAGCGTCGGGACGGTTTTACAGGTAGGCGATGGGATCGCCCGGATCTGGGGTCTGGACGACGCGATGGCGGGGGAGCTTCTGACGTTCCCCGGTGACCTGACCGGCATCGTCCTGAACCTGGAAGAGGACAACGTCGGCGCGGCGCTCTTCGGCGGCACGGACCACGTGAAGCAGGGAGACACCGTTCGCCGCACCGGAAAGATCGCCTCGGTCCCGGTGGGTGACGCGATGATCGGCCGGGTCGTGAACGCGATCGGGCTGCCGATCGACGGCAAGGGACCCATCCCCACGACGAAGACGCGGCCCCTCGAGACCCACGCGCCTGGCATCGTGGACCGCCAGCCGGTGAATCAGCCGGTGCAGACGGGCCTCAAGGCGATCGACTCCATGATTCCGATCGGGCGCGGCCAGCGCGAGCTGATCATCGGCGACCGCCAGACGGGCAAGACCGCGGTCGCGATCGACACGATCCTGAACCAGAAGGGCGGCGATCTTCACTGCATCTACGTCGCCGTGGGCCAGAAAGACTTCACGGTCGCGAAGGTCGTGAAGGTGCTGGAAGACGCGGGGGCCATGAGCTACACCACGGTCGTGAGCGCCGGCGCCAGCGAATCAGCGCCCCTCCAGTACATCGCGCCCTACACGGGCTGCGCCATCGGCGAGGAATTCCGCGACCAAGGGAAGCACGCCCTCGTGATCTACGACGATCTCAGCAAGCACGCGCAGGCCTACCGGCAGCTCTCGCTCCTCCTGCGCCGCCCGCCGGGCCGCGAAGCCTACCCGGGGGACATCTTCTATCTCCATTCGCGGCTCCTCGAGCGCGCGGCGAAGCTGAACGACAAGCTGGGCGCGGGCTCGCTCACGGCGCTTCCTATCATCGAGACGCAGGCGGGCGACGTGTCCGCGTACATCCCGACGAACGTCATCTCGATCACCGACGGCCAGATCTTCCTCGAGAGCGACCTCTTCTTCGCGGGCATTCGCCCCGCGATCAATGTCGGGATCTCGGTCTCGCGCGTCGGCGGCAAGGCGCAGACCAAGGCCATGAAGAAGGTGGCCGGGCGTCTGAGGCTGGATCTGGCGCAGTTCCGCGAGCTGGCTGCGTTCTCCCAGTTCGGATCCGATCTCGACAAGGCGACGCAGGAGCAGCTCACGCGCGGCGAGCGGATGGTGGAGCTGCTCAAGCAGGGGCAGTACGCGCCCGTGCCCGTGGAGCGCCAGGTCGCGATCATCTACGCGGGCACGCAGGGGTATCTGGATGACATCCCCACGGAGCATGTCCGCGATTTCGAGACGGGACTCTACGAGTTCCTGGACAAGAGCTACGCCGACCTCATTCATGATCTCAAAGCGAAGTACGAGCTGACCGAGCCGATCGAGGCGAAGCTCAAGAAGGCGATCGTGGAGTGGAAGGCGCAGTTCATGGCGAAGCGCGGGAAGCCCGCGAGGTAATTCGTGGCGACCCTTCGCGACATCCGCCGGCGGATCCGGAGCGTCAAGAGCACGGCCCAGATCACGAAGACCATGGAGATGGTCTCCGCGGCGAAGCTCCGGCGCGCGCAGGTCGTGGTCGAATCCGCCCGCCCGTACGCCACCGACCTTGCCGCCGTTCTCGCGAATCTGGCGGAGGCCTCCGACGACGTGGGGCATCCGGCCTTCCAGGGCCGCGAGGCGCGCCGCCGCGCCATCATTCTCGTCACCTCCGACCGCGGCCTCTCGGGCGCCTTCAACGCGAACCTGATTCGCGCCGCCGAGGAGCGCATGCGCGAGAAGCCCTCGCCCACCCATCACGTGCTGCTCGGGAAGAAGGGCTTCGATTACTTCCGCCGCCGCGGCGTCACAGCGCTCGCGTCGAAGACGGACATGGGCGGGGTCGCCGACTGGAAGTTCGCGGAGGAGACGAGCCGGAACCTCATCGCGCAATTCACGGCGGGGGACCTGGACGAGGTGGACCTGGTCTACACGCGGTTCCAGAGCGCCCTGACCCGCTACGTGGTCGTGGAGCCCTACCTGCCGCTGGGCCGCGAGTCGTTCGCGGGGGCCTCGACGCCGCGCGCGAGTTCGGGCACGCGCCGCGATTACATCTACGAGCCGGATCCCGGGACGATCCTCACGAAGATCGTCCCCTACTTCCTGGCGATGCGGCTCTACATGGCGCTCGCGGAGTCCGCCGCGGCCGAGCATGGCGCGCGGATGATCGCGATGGGCTCGGCGACCAAGAACGCGAATGAGATGATCCAGACGCTCACGCTGCACATGAACCGGACCCGCCAGGCAACGATCACGCGCGAAATCGTCGAGATCGTGGGCGGGGCCGAAGCGCTCAAATAAGAGGAAGGCACATGGCGAAGGCGACCCAGACGAACGGCAAAGGCGGCAACATCGGCAGCATCATCCAGGTCATCGGGCCCACGGTGGACGTGCGGTTCGATCCCGAGCATCTGCCACCGATCCTGAACGCGCTCCGGGTCGACTATCCCGAGAAAGATATCCACCTCACCGTCGAGGTGGCGCTCCACATCGGCGACGAGGTGGTGCGCTGCGTGGCCATGTCCTCGACCGACGGGCTCGTGCGCGACATGAAGGCAATCGATACGGGCGGCCCGATCCGGGTCCCGGTCGGACGCCAGACGCTGGGGCGGGTGTTCAATCTGCTGGGCGAGCCCATCGATCAGGGCCCTCCCGTGAAGGAGCCGGATCTCAAGCTCCCGATCCACCGCTCTCCGCCTTCGTTCGAGGAGCAGGAGACGGTGGCGCGGATCTTCGAGACGGGAATCAAGGTCGTGGATCTCCTGGCGCCCTACGCGAAGGGCGGGAAGATCGGCCTCTTCGGCGGCGCGGGCCTCGGGAAGACGGTCATTCTCCAAGAGCTGATCCGCAACATCGCCACCGAGCACGGCGGGTTCTCCGTGTTCTCGGGCGTGGGCGAGCGGACGCGCGAGGGGAACGATCTCTGGCTGGAGATGAAGGAGTCGGGCGTCATCGACAAGACCGTGATGGTGTTCGGCCAGATGAACGAGCCACCCGGCGCGCGTCTTCGCGTCGGCTTGACCGGCGTGACCATGGCGGAGTACTTCCGCGACCAGGAAAACCAGGACGTGCTCTTCTTCGTCGACAATATTTTCAGATTCGTGCAGGCAGGTTCCGAGGTATCGGCGCTCCTGGGGCGTATGCCTTCGGCGGTGGGTTACCAGCCTACCTTGTCCACCGAGATGGGCGCCTTGCAAGAGCGCATCACCTCGACCAAGAAGGGCTCGATCACCTCGGTGCAGGCGATCTACGTGCCGGCCGACGATCTCACCGATCCCGCGCCCGCGACGACCTTCACCCACCTCGACGCGACCACCGTGCTCTCGCGGCGCATCTCGGAGCTGGGGATCTATCCCGCCGTGGATCCGCTCGATTCCACGTCGCGCATTCTCGACCCGCATGTCGTGGGCGAGGAGCACTACAACCTGGCGCGCGCGGTGCAGAAGGTGCTCCAGCGCTACAAGGACCTCCAGGACATCATCGCGATTCTCGGGATCGACGAGCTTTCCGAGGACGACAAGCTGATGGTCGCCCGCGCGAGGAAGATCCAGAAGTTCCTCTCGCAGCCCTTCTTCGTGGCCGAGCCCTTCACCGGGCAGCCGGGACGCTACGTGAAGCTGGAGGACACCCTCCGCTCCTTCCAGACGATCGTGGAAGGCAAGTGCGATCACATCCCCGAGCAGGCCTTCTACATGGTCGGGACGATCGACGAGGTGTTCCAGCGCGCGGAGCAGATGGGGGTCGGGGCGGCGGCCTAGCCGCGTCCCGCGCTCCGCATGGCCGAGCACACGTTTCTATTGAGGCTCGTGACACCGCAGAAGCTTCTACTCGAAGCCGAGGTGTCCTACATCCAGGTGCCCGGCTCCGAGGGCTACCTGGGCGTGCTCGCGCACCACGCCCCTCTGATCACCGCGCTCCAAGAGGGGAAGATGGAGGTGCGCGACGCCGCGGGACGCACCACCGCGTACCACGTCACCGGCGGATTCCTCGAGGTCTCCGACAATCGCGCGACCGTGCTCGCGGACTCGGCGGTGGTGGAGGGGGCTCCTACCGCCTCGTAGATTCGATCAGGGTCGGACCTTCACGACTAGCTGATTGCTGACCAGCCTGCACGGAGTGCTTCCTCGCAGCAGACTCAACGCGTTCGGCTCGTCCTCCCCTAGCGGCATTCCACCCAATAGACTCGGACGATTTTCATACACGAGCCGGATTACGTACGTGTCTTTCTCGTAGTGGAACAGCTCCGGAAAATTGAACGCGAACTTCCGCGTATCTCCGGGGGTCAGGGTGAACATGTCTCGCATCTCGATGGCCCCTCGATTCCCGCAGTAGCCGACCATTTCCGGAGGCGCCCTTCGGCCATCCCTCGTTCGAACATCCCACTGGATGATCGGCGTACGATGCACGTCTCCAGGCATTGTGAGGACGATCGTATCTCGACCCGTGTTGCGCACCTCCGCGTCGATTATCGGTGGCGGGCGCCGGTACCTCCTGAGACGTACCTTCCCGCCGGACCTGGACGTGATGGTCAGCTGGAGCATGGAATCTGGAAGATTGATGTAACTTCGGAATCGCACGGGAGGACCGCTCTCCCGCCGGTCGTGCATCGTGAAGTTCACGGTTGTTGTGGAATCCCGACACACGACGACGCCTTGCCGTTCGTTGAGCCTGTAACCGATCGAGCTAGCTCGAAGGGTATACATGCCCGGCGCCACACCCGTGATGGTGAACCAACCGTTCAAGTCTGCGGTGGTGCCTTGCGATGTTGGCCGTACGAACAAATTCACGAAGGGCACACCGACCCCACCCACGTCCGTGACTCTTCCGGTGATCACGCCGCTCGGGGCAGATGAATCCGCGCCGACAGGGGCAGCGAAAATTAGGGCTGACACCACATGTAGGAGCGTTTTGGTCATGGCTCGGTCACGTTCCTCCCCGGGCCCAGCACGGGGGATGCAAGGAGCGAGCGTCCATGGGAAACTCCGAGTCGGCGTGATGTAGGGGGGAGTCCCCCCGCGAGGGGTTGTCGCCAGTATAATCCCCCCATGCGTGTCCTCGGCATCGAAACCTCCTGTGACGACACGGGCGCGGCCATCGTGGAAGACGGCCGCATCCTCGCCAACATCGTCGCGGCTCAGGATATCCACCTCGAGTACGGGGGCGTGGTGCCGGAGCTGGCGTCGCGCGCCCATATCACGCTCCTCCCTCAGGTGGTCCAGCAGGCGCTGACCACCGCGGGCCTCACCATCGACCAGATCGACGGGATCGCGGTGACGATCGGACCTGGGCTCCTGGGATCGCTCCTCGTGGGAATCGAGTTCGCGAAGGGGCTCGCGCTCGCTCGCGGGATTCCATGGGTTGGCGTGAACCACGTCGAGGCGCATCTCGTCTCGGCGGGACTTGAGTCACCGCTCGAAGCGCCCTACATCGGCATGGTGGCCTCGGGCGGGCACACCGAGATCTACCACGTGCCGGAGCCGGGCGTGTTCCGCCGCGTGGGCTCGACGCGCGACGACGCGGCGGGGGAGGCGTTCGACAAGATCGGGAAGCTCCTCGGCCTGCCCTATCCCGCCGGACCTTATCTGGACAAGCTCGCGCGCGAGGGTAATCCCAGCGCGGTCCCGCTTCCGAGGGCCAAGCTCAAGGGCGACACCCTCGACATGAGCATGAGCGGGCTCAAGACCGCGGCGAAGCTCTTCATCGAAAGGGAGCCACAGCCGATCCCGGATGCGCGGCTCAAAGACATCGCGGCCTCGGTGGAGAAGGCGATCGTGGACGTCCTGGTGGAGCGCCTCGGCCAGGCCCTGACCCGCTACGAATCGCGCGCGGTCACGGTGGCCGGCGGCTGCGCCTGCAACACACTCCTTCGCGAGGAGACCGCCCGAATCGCCGCCTCCCGGGGTATCCCGGCGCGGTTCCCCTCGCCCAAGCTCTGCCGGGACAACGGCGCCATGATCGCCCACGCCGGGTCCTTCGCGCTCCGGCGCGGGGAAATCACCCCATTCACCGCCTCCGCCATCGCCAACCTGGATTCGTTCACGCCCCTGCCGGTCTGAAGAGGCGGGGATTGGACTTACGAGCCCCTCAACTCGCCCCGGGACCAGTGCAATTTGCAATGCGCCCCAACCGCCCGACCGTCCGCGGAACACTCCCTATTCCCTACCCCCACTCAAGATCGGACGCGCGAAGCCGAACAATTTGAAGAGCGGTATCTAGTTCCGCGCTTCAGGGATTTGAAATGTGCGCGCAAGCCGATATGCCCGAACGGAATTCGAGGTGTCACGCGTGGGCCAGGACACACCACCGCTGGAGACTGGACGCATCCTCGTCATCGAGGATGATCCCAAGCTCCGGTTCATACTCGAAAAGCAGCTCACCGACGCGAAGGACGTGTCCTACGAAGTGCGCACCGCGCCGGACGGCATCCGCGGCCTCGAGGAAGTGAGGCGCGATCCGCCGGAGTTGATTCTTCTCGACGTGATGATGCCGGGCCTCGACGGCTACGAGGTGTGCCGGCAGCTCAAGTCGAACCCGCTCACCTCGCGGATTCCGGTCATCTTCCTCACCGCCAAATCGACGTTCGAGGACAAGATCCACGGTCTCGAGCTCTACGCCGACGATTACCTGACCAAGCCCTGGGCGCAGAACGAGCTTCTCTTCCGGGTGCGGAACCAGCTCAAGACGCGGCGCGGACAGCTCCAGTCCAACGCGCTCACCGGCCTTCCGGGGAACGTGCTCATCGAGACGGAGCTGTCGCGGAGGATCACGCAGGGAGAGAAGTTCGCCTACCTCCACGTCGACCTCGACTACTTCAAGGCCTACAACGACTACTACGGGCACGCGCGCGGAGACGTCGTGATCCGCTTCGTCGCCTCGCTCTTGCAAGAAGAGGTTCAGCGGCACGGTCTTCCCGGCGACTTCGTGGGGCACATCGGAGGGGACGATTTCGTCGTCATCACCACCCCGGAGCGCGCGCCGCACATCGGCGACGCGATCCGCACCACCTTCGACGCGGGAATCGCGAGCCAGTACGACGAGCAGGATCTGAAGCGCGGTCACATCGTGGTGCTCTCCAGCCGCCAGGGAGGCGTGAAGAAATTCGAGATCATGTCGATCACGCTTCTCATCGTGAGCAACGTGGGACGCGACATTCACCACTCGGCTCAGGTCGTCGACATCTCCAAGGACTTGAAGAAGCAGGGCAAGGCGATGCGCGGCAGCGTCGTGATTTCCGACCGCCGCTCGGATGGCAGTCCTATCATGCCGACCGCCGACATTCCCCTCGGCGAGCCGCCGGAATCCTCCTGATGGCGAGCCGCTCCCCGGAAAACGCAGGCCGTCCCCAGACCTCCACCATCCGCCTCCTCCCGGGCCTCTCCAGCCTGAGCTTCGCGGTCCAGTCCGCGTTCGACGCTCCTGGGCTCGTGGCCGCCGTGGCCCGGCACGTGATGGAGCTGGCGCGCGCCGACACCTTCTCGCTTCTTCTCCTCGACTACGAGACCGGCGAGCTGCAGGGAGAGAACTTCGATCGCGGCGAGTCTGGGCCGCAGGGCAGCTGCCGGGTCTCGCCGCGACCGGGAAGCTTCCTCGCCCAGGTCCTTCGCCGCGAGACGCTCATCATCGAGGACGCCGGGAGCCTGGACGAAGCGGATTGGCGGGAGCTGCGCGGCGACGAGGCATTGCCCGCGGCGGTCGTGGGCGTGCCCATCATCGTCGGGACTTCACTCCTGGGCGTGGCGCTTCTCGGGTTCCACCGGCCGCTCCGGGCCAGCGCGCGGCGCCGCAGGGCGCTCCTCTTCCTGGCCGACCTGATCGGACTCGCGGTCGACCGGATCCGGACGCACGCGGAGCTGGAGCAGAAGACGAACCGTCTCGAGGAGGCCAGCGCCTCGCTCCGGCGGATCGACGAGATGAAATCCGAGCTGATCTCGGTCGTGTCGCACGAGCTGCGCACGCCCCTCACGTCGATCAAGGCATACACCGAGACGTTGCTCGACAACGTGAGCAACCCCTCCTTCGTGATGCAGGAGAAGTTCCTCACGATCATCAACGAGGAGTGTGACCGGCTGACGCGGATCGTGAACGACGTTCTCGACCTGAGCCGCATGGACTCGGGCCGCCGCCGCCTCAAGTCGGAGATGCTGGACCTGAACCGGGTGGTCGAAGAGGTGATTCCGACCGTCGAACCGTACCTCCTGACGAGGCGCCTCACGGTGGGGCGCGCCTTCGCTCCGGATCTGCCTCCGATCGAGGCGGACGCGGACCTCCTGAAGCAGGTGCTGGTCAATCTCATCAACAACGCGGCCAAATTCTCGCGCGAGGGCACCGCGATCACGATCCACGCGATGACCGTGGGCGAGCGGATGCAGATCGTGATCGAGGACCACGGCATGGGGATCCCGCCCGACAAGCTGGCGCGCGTATTCGAGCGCTTCTACCGGGTGGAAGAGGGCGGGGCCGAGCACGTCGGCGGCTCGGGTCTGGGACTGGCGATCGTGAAAAGCGTCGTGGAGCTTCACGGGGGAACGATCCGCGTCGAGAGCGAGCTGGGCCAGGGGAGCCGGTTCATCCTGGAGTTCCCGCTCATCCAGCGCGGGTTCCGGAATCTCATGCGATCGCTCGAGCCTTTCTTCGAGAGCCCCGAGCTGCGCACGATCCTCTCGAGCGCGGTCGAGATGGTGGCCGAGGTGATGGAGGCCCGGAACGTCTCGATCATGTTCTTCAACGAGGACGGCACCGAGCTTCACATCCGTGCGGCGCACGGTCTCGACCCAGACATGGTGGCGCGGGCGCGCGTGAAGACCGGCGCCTCGATCGCCGGCTGGGTGGCTCAGACCTGCGAGAACCTTCTCGTCAACGACATCGAGCACGACCGCAGATTCCGGAAGCTCAACCACCCGCAGTACGAGACCAAGTCGCTCCTCTGCGTTCCGCTCCGGATCTCCGGAGAGGTGGTGGGCGTGGTGAACGTGAGCAGCAAGTCCACGGGGCTTCCGTTCGACGCGGACGACCTGAGCCTGCTCGTGGCGATCTCGAAGCGGGTCGGGACGGCGCTCGAGCGGGTGCGCTCGGCGGGAGCGGCCGGTGACGTCTACGCCACCCTGAACACGATCCGGACCGTGATCCGGGCGAAGCGAAGCTACGCGCTCTGGAGCTCGCGACGGGCCTTCAAGCTCGCGACCGACCTGGGCCGCAAGCTCGGGCTGCCCGAGGAGGACCTGGAAGTGCTGGGGTACGTGGCGCGCGTGCACGACGTCGGCATGCTCGCGGTCGGAGAGGACCTCATCCTGAGCTCCAGACGCTGGACGGAGCAGGAGCGCCGCCGCGTCGAGGGTCACCCGCGGGACGGCGTCCGCGTGCTGCAGCCGATCGAGTTCGCCTCGCGCGTCAACGAGATCATCATGGGCCATCACGAGCACTTCGACGGGCACGGTTATCCCCGCGGGCTGGTCGGCGAGGCGATCCCGCTCGCGTCGAGAATCCTGGCCTTGGTGGACGCCTTCGAGGCCATGACCCTGGGGCGGCCCTATCGCGATTCCATACCCGAGGCGGAGGCTGTGGCCGAGATCCGCCGCTGCTCGGGCTCCCAGTTCGACCCGCGGGTCGTCGACGAATTCGAGCGCCTCCTGTCGACGCGAGGCGAGCGCGACGAGTCGGCTCCGGCCCGAGCCAGGGTATTCCCATGATTCCCGCCGCCGATCTCATCTGGGCGCTGGCCGCCGCCATGCTCCTTCTCATGGAGCAGGTGCGCCACCGCCGCTCGCTCCGGCACGAGCTCAAGTCGCTCCGCTCCTCCTACGACGCCGCCATCCACCGGAACGATGAGCTGACCCAGGCGAGCGACAAGATGGGGGACCTCTACCGGCATCAGCTGCTCACCAGCCGCAAGCGCGCAGCCAGGATCAAGAAGGTCTTGGAGATCGCGACGAGCATCAACTCCAACCTCTCGCTCGACGTCGTGCTCCACGAGATCGTGCACGCCGTCTCCGACGTCGCCGGCTTCCGGATCGTGCTCCTGCGCGTCCTGAACGACGCGGGCCTGGAGTTTCAGGCGCAGGCGTTCGCGGGTCTGAGCGGGGAGGCGATCCGGAAGCTGGAGCAGCATCGCATTCCGAAGTCGGAGTTCGAGGGCTGGCTCAAGGAGGAGTTTCGCGTCAGCCGTTCCTACTTCATCAGTCACGAGCGCAAGTTCTGGGGCGAGGTGGACGAGGACGGCGTCACGCCGGAACTGGGCCTGCGCAAGGAGGGGGAGTGGCACCAGGAGGATGTGCTCTTCGTTCCCCTCTACACCAAGGACGGCGCCACGATCGGGTACTTCTCCGTGGACGACCCCGTGGATCGGAGGCTTCCCTCGCGGGAGACGATCGAGACGCTGGAGATCCTGGCCACCCACGCGGTCGTGGCGATCCAGAACGCCAGTCTCTACGAGCGCCTGAACGACAGCATGCTCCGGCTGGAAGAGGCCACCGAGCGGAGTGAAGAAGTGGCCGACCTCAAGAACAAGTTCATCTCCACCGTCTCCCACGAGCTCCTGACGCCGTTGACCGCCATCCGCGCGTATGCCGAGGCTCTTCTCGAGCACGTCGGCTCGACCACCGTCGAGATGCAGCGGCAGTTCCTGGGCGTCATCGACGAGCAGAGCCTGAAATTGCGCCACCTGATCGACTCCATCCTCGAGCTCTCCCAGCTCGAATCGGGGCGGTTCCGCATGGCGCGCGAGCCCTTCAATCTGACGGCGCTCACCCAGGAAGTGGTCGCCGTGTTGCAGTCGATGGCGGACGCGAAGAGGATCTCGATCGTGGTCGAGTCGGACGCGAGCGAGATCGTGATCGAGGCGAATCGGGAGCTTCTGCGCAGGGTGCTCAACAACCTGGGTGGCAACGCGATCAAATTCACGCACGAGGGTGGGACCATCACTTTCCGGACGACCATCGAGGGGCGGACGGTGCGCATCCAGGTCGAGGATACCGGGATCGGAATTCCCAAAGAGGGGATCGACCGGATCTTCGACAAGTTCTACCAGATCGACAGCGCTCTCTCGCGGGAGTACCCGGGCGTGGGCCTGGGGCTAACGATCTCCAAGAGCATCGTGGAATGGCACGGCGGCGAGATCTCGGCGGAGAGCGAAACCGGCGTCGGCTCCCGCTTCACGGTGGTTCTCCCCGTTTCCCCTGGAGACGCCCACGTGATCACGCACGCGGCATGGACGCCGACGCGGTCGGTCTCGAACCACCTGACCCGGCTCACCGTGGAGATGATTGCCGAGGTCATGAACGCGCGCACCGCGTCCTTCATGCTGGTGGACGAGGAGCGCGACGAGCTCTACATCCGCGCGGCGCGGGGATTGCGCGAGGAAATCGTGTGCGGCACGAGGGTCAAGATGGGGGATTCCATCGCAGGCTGGGTAGCGAAGCACGGCAAGCCGCTCCTCGTCACGAACATCGAGGAGGACCCGCGGTTCGAGCGCCCGAACGGGCATCAATACGAGACCAAGTCGCTTCTCTCGGTCCCGGTCAAGATCGAGGGCCGGGTGGTGGGCGTGATCAACATCAACAACAAGATCTCCTGCACACCCTTCACGGAGGACGACCGGGCGCTTCTCTCTTCGCTCGCCGATCGGGTGGCGCTGGCGTGGAAACATGTCTCCGAGCACGAGCGCTCCTCGGACAAGACCGAGGAGACCGCCATGGCCATGACCGCCATCATCGAGAACGCGCGGCGCAGCCGGCTGAAGCTGAACGCCGGCTCCATGGCGGGGCGCGCCGTGGGCGTGGGCCGGAAGCTGGGGCTTCCGGAGGAGGACCTGGAGGTCCTGGCGTACGTCGCGAGCGTGCACGACGTCGGAATGGGCCAGATCGACCTCTCGGTGCTTCAGGAGCCCGGGCGCCTGGACGACAAAACCTGGGCGCAAGTGGCCCTCCATCCTCTGCGCTCGGCCGAGATCGTGAAACCGATCGAGTTCCAGGACCAGGTTACCGAAATCATTCTCGCGCACCATGAGCGCATGGACGGCCGCGGGTACCCGAAGGGGCTCAAGGGAAGCGAAATCCCGATCGGGGCGAGGATCATCGCGGTCCTGGACGCCTATGAGTCCATGACGATCGGCAGGCCCTACCGGCACGCCATGACGCACGCGGAGGCGCTGCACGAACTCCGGCAGCACAAGGGGAGCCAGTTCGACGCGCGGGTCGTGGAGGCTTTCGCGCAACTATTTGAATCCGAGGAGAATACGAAGTTAGTTCAGGCTGGAGAAGCGGCATAAAGGGCCGATAGGAATCCTGAGTGCTGGAAGGCGGCGAAAGAGGAGGTGAGTCGGATGTCCAAAGGGAAAATCCTGGTCGTAGACGATGAGATCTACATCGTCCACATCCTGGACTTCAGTCTGGGAATGGAAGGCTACGAGGTCATCACCGCGCTCGATGGAGAACAGGCGCTCGAAAAGGTGAAGGCCGAGAAGCCGGATCTCATCGTGCTGGACATCATGATGCCGAAGCTGGACGGATACGAGGTGTGCAAGAACATCAAGTCCAGCGCCGAGACCCAGCACATTCCGGTGATCCTCCTCTCCGCGAAGGGCCGGAACGTCGATCAGAAGCTGGGATTCGACGTGGGAGCGGACGACTACATCACGAAGCCCTTCAGCCCGAGGAAGCTGGTCGAGCGCATCAACCAGCTCCTGGGCCAGACCGTCTCCGAGCGGCCGACCCCCTCGGCGTAATCCGCGGGCGGCCTCCGGCCGTCCGCGTTTTCCCCGCGGGTGATACCATGCGGCCGCCATGGCCCTGGTCCGCGTCGCCGTCCCCATTCCGCTCGCCCGAGAAGAATCGCTCGTCTACGAGATCCCCGAAGAGGACACCCCCGAGGTAGGACTCCGCGTTCTGGTTCCCGTCGGTCCCCGCCGCGTGTGGGGCACCGTACTGGCGATCGAATCCAGCACACCCGGGTTCCGCGTGCGCAAGATCTCGGGCGTCCCCGAGCCGCGACTGGTGGTGACGCCCGAACTCTTGGAGCTATGCCGCTGGGTCGCGGACTACTACGCGGCCGGCCTGAGCGAGGTGCTCCAGGCGGCCGTCCCCTCTCCCGGCGGGCTCACGCGCCGGGCCCCCCGCGCGGTCGCGGAGGAAGAGGCGGCGTGGCTCGCCAGCGCGCCCCCGGAGCGAGGCGAGCTGAACGAGGAACAGGGCGCGGCCCTGACGGCGCTCGAAGCCGCCGTCCGCGCGCGCGCGTTCGGCGCCTTCCTCCTCTTCGGGGTCACCGGGAGCGGGAAGACGGCCGTTTACCTCCACGCCGCGGCCGAGGCGCTCCGGGACCAGGGACAGACGCTCATTCTCGTCCCGGAGATCGCGCTCTCCCCGCAGACCCTCGATTCGTTCCGTCGCGCCGGCTTTGGACGCGTGGCGCTCTACCACAGCACGCTCCGCCCGCGCGAGCGCGCGGACGTCTGGCGCGCGGCCGCTGCCGGCGAAGTGGACCTGGTGGTGGGCACGCGATCCGCGGTCTTCCTGCCGTTTCGGAATCTCCGGCTCATCGTGGTGGACGAGGAGCAGGACCAGGCCTACAAGCAGGACGACGCGCCTCGCTACCACGCCCGCGACGTGGCGCTCGTGCGCGCGCAAAGGCTCGGAGGCGTCGTGGTGCTGGCGTCGGCCACGCCCAGCCTCGAGACCTTCGCGCGCGTGAAGCAGGGACGCTGCGGGCTTCTCAGCCTCCCGCGCCGGATCGACGGCCGGCCGCTTCCGACGGTGCGCATCACGGATCTCAGAGCCCGTCCCGCCCAGGGAGCGCCCGTGCCGGCGGGCGTGCCGACGGGGGCCGCGCGGTTTCTGGGCCCGCCTCTGGTGGAGGCGATGGCGCGGACGCTCGAACGGCGCGAACAGGCGATTCTTTTCCTGAACCGGCGCGGGCACTCCACGTATCTGCAATGCCGGGGATGCGGCGAGGTGGCCCGGTGCGAGCGCTGCGATGTCTCCTACACGGTCCATCTCGCGAACCAAACGCTTCTCTGCCACTACTGCGGCGCGGAGCGCGCGCTCAGGCCCGCCTGCGTGAAGTGCGGAGCTTCCAATCTATGGTTCGGAGGCGTGGGCATCCAGCGGGTCGAGCGCGAGACCGCGCGCCTCTTTCCCACGGCCCGCATCGCTCGGCTGGATTTCGACGCCACCAGGAAGCGCGGCTCCGCGGCCTCCATCCTCGGGGCCTTCCGTGCGGGCGAGACCGATTTTCTCCTCGGCACCCAGATGGTCGCCAAGGGGTTCGATTTCCCGCTCGTGACGCTGGTCGGGATCATCGTGGCGGACCTGCAGCTCTACCTGCCCGACTTCCGCGCGGCCGAGCGCACCTTCCAGCTCCTGACCCAGGTGGCGGGGCGCGCCGGGCGGGGAGACCGCGCCGGCGAGGTCATTCTGCAAACCTACGACCCGGACCATCCCGCGCTTCGGTGCGCCGCGGCGCAGGACTTCGAGATGTTCTACGAGCAGGAGGCCGCGGAACGCCGCGAGCTTCACTACCCGCCGTTCGGACATCTGGTGGAGGTCGAGGTGCGCGGCGCCAAGAAGGAACGCGTCATCCGCGAGGCCGGTGCGCTCCGCGCGTCACTCGACGCGCTCGCGCGCGGGGCCAACGTAGAACTACTCGGACCCGCGCCCAGACCGATCGCGCGGATCCAGGGGGCCGAGCGCTGGCACATTCTGATCCGGAGCGGCTCGCGGAGCGCGCTCCAGTCCTTCATCAAGCGGGCCCTCCCCGCGATCCAGGCGAGGAGGTCCTCCGGGATCCGCGTGACCGTGGACGTGGACCCGAGGCACGTGCTCTAAGTCTTTACGTGACAGCTGTTTGCTTCGCGACCGCGCCGGGCCGGGACGCCGGAACCCACTTGACAGCCACGGCATCGAAGGCTCTAATCGAGGCCAGGCGAGGAACGTGAACGCCTGCGTGCGTGTACATGGTGTATATGGGGTTGTAGAAAGGCAAGCGTATCCCGGAGGGGTGGATGGAACTCTCGATGAAACTACGCAAATTCGGCGCGAGGCTCGCGGCTCTCGGTTCGCTCGCGTTCCTCGTCCCCCAGCCGGCCTCCGCCAGCCTCTGCTTCACGAGTGGCAAGGTTTACATGCAGCAAAAAGTCTACGACAAGGCCTCCTACTTCCTCGAGTGTGCTAGGAAGGGAGAGCCCGAGAATGTCGACGTCCTGTCGCTTCTCGCGATCGCGCGCTCGGAGCAACGGCAGTTTGTGTCCTCCGGGGCCGCGTTTCAGATCGCGATCGACATCGCGAAGAAGAGGAACGACGAGAAGCGCGTCCAGGACTTGGAGCGAAACCGCCTTTCCGTGAACGCTCGCCTCTTCAATGCGGGCGTGAAGGCGCTCAGCGGCTCGGCGAATCTTGAGGCCTCATCCGACAGCTCGTCGGCCCACCCCTACCAGGGGGCGCCCGATCCTCAAGCGGCGATAACCGACACGACGGTGTTCGGACCGTACACCGGCGCTTCGAGGCTCGAGGAAGCCGCGTACGACTTCGAGCTGGCGTCCTACATCGACCCGACCTCGATCGAGACCTATCAGAACCTGGCCTTCGTATACAGCCAGCTCGGCCGCACGGACGACGCCATTCGCGCCGCCAAGCGCGGTCTCCTGGTAAAACCGGACGACAAGCGGCTGCATCAGAACCTGCGCGCGGCGGTGATGGCCAAGGCCCTGCGTATGTACGACGACGGGAAATATGCGGAATCGATCACCGAGTTCCACCAGGCCATGGCGCAGGACCCCGACCCCTCCAGCGCCCCCGGGTATCAGCTGCGGATCGCCGACGCCTATTCCAAGATCGCGGAGGCGGCGGCCAAGGGATCCCCGGAGCAGAAGGCCGCATACGACAGCGCGGCCGCGGGTTTCGTGGGGGTGGTGGACATGCCCGCGGCGTCCGATTCGCTGAAGCAGGACGCGATCTACAACGCGATCGTGATCTACGCGAACCAGGAGAATTACGCGAAGGCGATACCGCTGGCCGACCGTGCGATGGGTCTCTACACGAACAACCAGCAGATCTGGAGCCTATCCGGCCAGATCAAGTTCCAGCACGAGGACTACAAGGGCGCGATCGTCGCGCTCAAGCACGCGCTGGAGCTGGATCCGACTGACAAGTACAACCACCAGTTCCTGTTTCTCTCCCTCAACAAGACGGGGGAGCGGGAAACCTCGGTGGCCGAATACACGATCTACAAAGCTCTGAGCGTGGGCACGAAGAAAAAAGATCCAAAGGTCTGGGTCGATTCGGCCGATAACCGTCTGGGGGCCCAGAACCAGCTCAATACGATCCGGAAGACCGAGGGCTACCCCGACGAGGTCTACACCTACAGCGAAGAGAACAAGACGTTCGAGACCTGGTTCTTCTGGTCGAAGGGGAAGTCGTTCACGTTCATGGAGGGACAGATTTTCTCGAAGGGCGCCTTTCCACCGAAGAAGTCCTAGCGCTTCCGGATCCGATCCCTTCCGGATTTGACCTTGACACCAAACGGGTGGATCGGTAGTCTAATCCCACGGACCACCAGGCGGTCCTAGGGCCCGAACGGTCCTGATGAGTTCCCCGATGCTGGATCGCCTGTGTCACGCGGTAAGCCACACCGGAACCACCACAACCCTCTTAAGAAGTACGAGACGTTTCAGCTTCCCTCTACCTTGAGGACCTCAGTTCGGCCGGCACAATGTCCCGCTCAACTACAACCCCCACACGGCGACGCAGCGTAGATACGCCCGGCGTAGATACGCCCGGCGTAGACGCGCCCGGCGTAGACACGCCCGACGCCACGACGATCAACACCGAGGAGCCGCAGAACGACATGGAACAGCAAACCGAAGCACCGCCGCCCGCCCCAGCCGCAGCCAGCGCGCCGCCGTCGCCCTCTCCTTTGCCTTCGCAGAAGGGGCTCGACATCATCCAGCTCAAGAGCAAGACGATTGCCGAGCTGATGGAATTGGCGCACTCGCTAAACGTGCAGGGGACGAGTGGTCTCAGGAAACAGGAGCTGATCTTCAAGATCCTGGAAGGACAGACCGAGAAAAACGGTCTCATCTTCGCGGAAGGGGTATTGGAGATCCTCTCCGAGGGATACGGCTTCCTCCGTTCCCCGGACTACAACTATCTGCCGGGCCCGGACGACATCTACGTGTCGCCCTCCCAGATCAAGCGGTTCGATCTCAGGACCGGAGACACGGTATCGGGCCAGGTTCGCCCGCCGAAGGACGGCGAGCGCTACTTCGCGCTCCTTCGCGTGGAGGCCGTCAACTTCGAGCCGCCCGAGGCGGCCAAGGACAAGATCCTCTTCGACAACCTGACGCCTCTCTATCCGCAAGAGAAGCTCCGGCTCGAATCGCGCGCGGAAGACATGCCGACGCGAATCATGGATCTCCTGACGCCGATCGGGAAGGGACAGCGCGGCCTCATCGTGTCGCCGCCGCGCGCGGGAAAGACGGTCCTGCTCCAGAAGATCGCGAACTCGATCACGGACAATCACCCCGAGGTCATGCTCATCGTGCTCCTGATCGACGAGCGTCCCGAGGAGGTCACCGACATGGAGCGCTCGGTGAAGGGTGAGGTCGTCTCCTCCACCTTCGACGAGCCCGCCGAGCGTCATGTCCAGGTCGCCGACATGGTCATCGAGAAGGCGAAGCGGCTCGTGGAGCACAATCGCGACGTCGTGATCCTGCTCGACTCCATCACGCGGCTCGCGCGCGCCCACAACACGGTCGTCCCGCACTCGGGCAAGATCCTCTCGGGCGGCGTGGACGCCAACGCGCTCCAGAAACCGAAGCGATTCTTCGGGGCCGCTCGCAACATCGAAAACGGTGGGAGCCTCACGATCGTCGCCACCGCGCTGATCGAGACCGGCAGCCGCATGGACGACGTCATCTTCGAGGAGTTCAAGGGCACCGGCAACATGGAGGTGGTCCTGGACCGCAAGCTGGCGGACAAGCGCATCTTCCCGGCCATCGACATCAACCGCTCGGGGACGCGCAAGGAAGAGCTCCTGATGACCCAGGAGGAGTTGAACAAGGTCTGGATTCTCCGTAAATTCCTGAACGAACTGAACCCCGTCGAAGCCATGGAATTCTTGATCGGCAAGATGAGCCAGACCAAGACGAACAAGAAATTCCTGGCGATGATGAACACGTAAGAGGGAGCGCCGAACCATGAAACACGGGATCCATCCGGGATACTTCAATACCAAGATCGTGTGCGTCTGCGGCAACGTGATCGAGACGCGCGCGACGGTGAAGGACACCGTCCACGTCGAAATCTGCTCCAACTGCCACCCGTTCTTCACGGGCAAGCAGAAGCTCGTGGACACCGCGGGCCGGATCGAGCGGTTCCGCCGGAAGTACGGGATCAAGGACAAGCCCGCCGGCGCCGAAACGCCGGCCGGCGCCTAGTCCTCCCGCCGCTCCACGCTCATTCTCGATGCCCGATCGTTACTCGCCCATCGGTGGGCAGGCCGTCATTGAAGGTGTGATGATGCGGTCGCCCGGCAAGGTGGCGACCGCCGTTCGCATGCCCGACGGCACCATCCAGGTCAAATCCCAGGAATTCGTCTCCATTTCCCGCCGCGCCCCGGTCTTCGGACTGCCGATCGTGCGCGGCGCGGTCGTGCTCATCGAGTCCCTGCGCATCGGCATCCAGGCCCTGGCGTTCTCGGCCGAGGCTGCCGTCGTCGAGACCAAGAAGAGCCCGAAGGGCGGGGGCCGCTTCGGGACGCTCGGGCTCGGCATGGGCTTCACGATCGCGATCTCGTTTCTCCTGGGGTTCCTGATCTTCTTCTACCTGCCGCTCAAGCTCACGGACCTGACGGGTGTGCGGCAGGGGCTTCTCTTCAACGTGATCGACGGGGTGATCCGCCTCGTCTTCTTCATGATCTACATCAGTGCCGTCGGATACTGGGGCGAGATGCAGCGGGTCTTCATGTACCACGGCGCGGAGCACAAGACGATCCACAATCTGGAATCCGGGCAGGAGCTGACGCCCGGGACCGCCCAGACGTTCAGCCGCTTCCATCCGCGGTGCGGCACCAGCTTCCTGTTCCTCGTCATGATCGTCAGCTTCCTCGTGTTCGCCTTCCTGGGCCGGCCCGACACGTGGCAGGCCCGTCTGCTCCGGTTCGCGCTCATCCCGGTGATCGCCGGCATCTCCTTCGAGATCATCCGATTCGCCGGCGCCCATTACGACAAGGGGTGGGTCCGATGGATCAGCGAGCCCGGTCTCAGGCTTCAGCGACTCACCACGCGCGAGCCCTCGAGCGACATGCTCGAGGTGGCGATCGCGGCCCTTCGCGCCGTCCTCTAAGGGGGATCCGCCATCCGCGAAGCGTTGGAACGGGCGAAGGCCCGATTCGAGGAGCTGACCCAGAAGCTCGCCGATCCGGATCTCCATCACAATCCGGGCGAGCTCAAGCGCGTCAGCAAGGAGCGAAGCGCGCTGGAGGATCTGGTCACGGTCGCGCGCCGCTACGACAGGGCTCTCCAGCGGATCGCCGAGGACACGGCGATCTTGCGGACGGAGAAGGATCCGGAGCTTCTGGGCATGGCCAAGGCCGAGCTGGCCGAGCTGGAGGAGGAGCGCGCGAAGCTCGAGGCCGAGCTGCCGAAGCTTCTGCTCCCGCCCAATCCGCTCGACCAGAAGAATGTGATTCTCGAGATCCGGGCGGGCACCGGCGGGGACGAGGCGGCGCTCTTCGCCGCGGAGATGCTTCGAATGTACGTGAAGTACGCCGAGCGGCACGGATGGCGCGCCGAGATCCTGAGCACCAGCCCCTCCGGATCGGGGGGGGCCAAGGAAGCCATCGTCTCGATCGAGGGGAACGGCGCTTACAGCCGCCTCAAGTACGAGAGCGGCGTCCACCGCGTCCAGCGCGTCCCCGAGACGGAGGCGAGCGGAAGGATCCACACCTCCGCGGTCACCGTGGCGGTGCTTCCCGAGGCCGAGGAGATCGACGTGGAGCTGAAGCCCTCGGATCTCCAGGTGGACGTGTTCCGCTCCTCGGGTCCCGGCGGCCAGAGCGTCAACACCGCGGATTCCGCGGTGCGCATCCGGCATCTCCCGACCGGCATCGTGGTGCAATGCCAGGACGAGCGCTCGCAGCTCAAGAACAAGGCGAAGGCGCTCAAGGTGCTCCGGGCGAGGCTCCTCGACATGGAGATCCAGGAGCACCAGAAGAAGCTGGCGCAGACCCGGAAGTCGATGGTCAGCAGCGGCGACCGGAGTGCCAAGGTGCGGACCTACAACTTTCCGCAAGGAAGGGTGACCGAGCATCGAATCGGGCTCACACTCTACCGTCTGCCGGACGTGATGGAGGGGGATCTGGACGAAGTGGTGAACGGACTCTTCAACGCGGAGCAAGCGGAGCGGCTGGCCGCATCCGGCGACCCCGCGCCCCATCGCCCATGAAGGCCCGCCCCGTCGGCGCCGCCGACCCGAGGACGTCCGGAGCCACCGGCGCGGTCGCATCGGCGACGCGCGCGGCCCTGCTCGCGCAGGCCCGCGACACGCTCGAGCGCTCGGGTGTTTCCTCGCCGGAGCGCGAGGCCGAGCAGCTCCTGCTCCACGCGCTCGGGATCGCGCGCGCCCGCCTCTGGTCGGATCGAGCCGCGGCCGTCGGTGAGGAAGAGGTGGCGCGGTTCGCGCGGCTTCTCGAGGCTCGCGCCCGCCGGGTGCCCCTGCAGCATCTCCTGGGCGACGTGGAGTTCCACGCGGCCCAGATCGACGTGGAGCCCGGGGTTTTCATCCCCAGGCCCGAGACGGAGCGCCTGGTCGAGGTCGTGCTCGAGGAGCTGGACGCGGAGATGGGCGAGCCGCCGGCCGAGGGGACCATCGTGGACCTGGGGACCGGCACAGGCGCGATTCCGATCGCGCTCCTGCTCTCCCTTCCCGCGGCCTGGACCGCTTCGGCAATCGACCGGTCCGATCGAGCCATCGCTCTGGCCTCCCGGAACGCGAGGCGGAACGGGGTCGCGCGGCGCCTGACCCTCCGGAACGCCGATTTCCGCGAGTTGCCGCCGGCGGGCATCGGAGCGCCCGCCGATGTGCTCGTTTCAAACCTTCCGTACATCCCGACCGGCGATATTCCCGGCCTCATGCCCGAAGTGCGCGATCACGATCCCCGAGAAGCCCTTGACGGCGGCCCTGATGGTCTCGATGCTTTCCGTGCTGTTTCCAGGGTTCTCTCTTCCTGGCTCAAGCCCGGCGGACTTCTTGCACTGGAGATCGGAGACGAACAGGCCGATCCATGCATGGAGCTGTTCGGGCCGCACCTCACGGGGGCGCGCGTCACGCGCGATCTGGCGGGGATGCCGAGAATCCTGACCGGAAGACGGGGTATCCGATGAAGGTGAACGCGAACACGAAGACGCATCCGGCGAAGGCCGTTCCGGCCGCAGCCCAGGACGCAAGCGAGGCCACGGGCATGGACGAAGTCTGGATCGAAGGGGGCCGCAAGCTCAAGGGCATGGTTCCCGTGAGCGGCTCCAAGAACGCCACCCTGCCGATCCTGACCGCGACCTTGCTCGCGCCCGGCATCTACCGCTTCACCAACGTTCCGGCGCTTCGTGATGTGGAGACCATGCTGGAGCTGCTCTCGCTCTTCGGGGTCCGGAGCAAGCGCGAGGACGGCCAGGCCCTTTTCGTGGATTCCACGGGCGCCCAAAACGCCGAAGCGCCGTACGAGCTGGTGAAGACCATGCGCGCCTCGGTCTACGTTCTCGGTCCCTTGCTCGCCCGGTTCGGCGAAGCGCGCGTCTCCCTGCCGGGCGGCTGCGCCTGGGGGCCTCGCCCGGTGGATCTCCACATCCGCGGCATGCAACAGCTGGGAGCCGAGGTGGAGATCGAGCACGGCTACATCGTGGCCCGCTGCGACAAGCTGAAGGGGAGCACCCTCTCCTTCGACATCTCCAGCGTGGGCGCGACGGGGAATATCCTCATGGCGGCCGCGACCGCGGAGGGGGAAACCGTCATCGAGAACGCGGCCTGCGAGCCGGAGATCGAGGCGCTCGCCGAGTTCCTCGCCTCCATGGGAACCCGCATCGACGGCGTGGGCACCTCGAGGCTGGCGATCACCGGCACGCCCCGGCTCCATCCCGCCGACGCCGCCATGATCCCGGACCGGATCGAGGCCGGCACGTTCCTCGCGGCGGGCGCGATGACCGGCGGCGACGTCGAGGCGACATCCGTGGAGCCGCGGCATCTGACCGCGGTGATCGAAAAGCTGGAAGAAGCCGGCGCGGAGGTCACGGTGGGCGAGCGTAGCGTCCGCGTGCAGGGGCCCGAGCGCCTCCGCCCGCTCCGCGTCACCACCGCTCCGTATCCCGGATTTCCGACTGACATGCAGGCGCAGTTCATGGCGCTCCTCTCCGTGGCGGGCGGCACGAGCACCATCACCGACACCATCTATGCGGACCGGTTCACGCACGTGGCCGAGCTCTTGCGCCTGGGCGCCGACATCCGCGTCGAGGGGAACTCGGCCTCCATCCACGGCATTCCCTCCCTGAGCGGCGCGCCGGTCATGGCCACCGATCTGCGCGCCTCCGCGGCGCTCATCCTGGCCGGTCTGGTGGCGAAGAGCGAGACCCGAGTCTCCCGTATCTACCACCTCGACCGCGGCTACGAACGGATCGAGGAGAAGCTTCGGGGGCTCGGAGCCGCGATCCGCCGCGTCCGGGCCTAGCGAGCGAGCGAAATGCGGCCGGTCGTGATCGGCACCGCGGGACACATCGATCACGGCAAGACGGCGCTCGTGCGCCGCCTCACGGGCATCGATACCGATCGCCTCAAAGAGGAAAAAGAGCGCGGCATCTCGATCGATCTGGGATTCGCGCACCGCACCCTTCCTTCCGGCCGGCGCATCGCGATCGTGGACGTTCCCGGCCACGAGCGCTTCGTGAAGAACATGCTCGCCGGCGCGACCGGCATCGATCTCGTGCTTCTGGTCGTCGCGGCCGACGAGGGCGTGATGCCGCAGACGCGCGAACACCTGGCCATCGTGGACCTCCTGCGCGTCGGGAGGGGCGTCGTGGCGCTCACGAAGTCCGATCTGGTGGACGCCGACACCCTCGCCTTGGTCCGGGCCGAGGTCGACCTACTGCTCCGGCCGACCGCGCTCCGGGGAATTCCGATCGTGGCGGTCTCGGCGGTCACCGGCGCGGGAATGGACGACCTGATCGGGCAGATCGAAGCCGCGGTGGAACAGGCGCCCGGCCGCAGCGCCGCCGGAGCCTCGCGTCTTCCGATCGACCGCGTGTTCCCGGTCGAGGGCATCGGGACGGTCGTCACCGGGACCCTCTGGAGCGGGACCGTTCGCACCGGGGACGCCCTCACGCTCCTGCCCTCGGGGAAGCAGGTAAGGGTCCGGCAGGTGCAGGTGCACGACCGGACCGTGGAGGAGGCGCTGGCAGGGCAGCGCGTGGCGCTCGCCATCCACGGCGTCCCGCGCGAGAGCGTGGAGCGCGGCGACTGGCTCGCCACTCCCGGCCGGTTTCAGTCTTCCCACCTTCTCGACGTGGAGCTCACGCTGCTCCCTTCGGCGCCCAAGCCGCTCGGCTCGCGCTCGCGGCTGCGCTGCCA
The DNA here is from genome assembly GCA_043779525.1 of Candidatus Eiseniibacteriota bacterium. Taxonomy (GTDB): domain Bacteria; phylum Eisenbacteria; class RBG-16-71-46; order SZUA-252; family SZUA-252; genus WS-7. The sequence continues at coordinate 55,477 of JAYWED010000025.1, forward strand.
CCTGGGCGCCAGCGAGATCCTGGGTAGGGCGGTGCTCTTCGACCGCGACACGCTGGCGCCGGGCGAATCCTCCTGGGCCCAGCTCCGGCTCGAGGCGCCCGCGACCGCGTCGGCGGGGGATCGGATCGTGATCCGCTCGTACTCTCCGGCCCTCACGATCGCCGGGGCCACCGTCCTGGATCCGAGGCCGGCGAAGCGCGCCAGGCTCGGCCCCAAGGACGGCGCGCGCCTCATGACCCTTCTCTCCGGCTCGGCCACCGAGAAGCTCGCGGCCCTTGCCGAAGAGGCGGGATCCACCGGAATCGCGAGCGAGGCGGCCCAGGTCAGGCTAGGGGATGTCGCGGAGTCCATCACCGAGGCGGCGGCGGCGGCGGTGGCTGCCGCGATCTCGGTCGATGCCGAGGCGAAGCTGGTGCGGCTCCGGGACGGCAGGCTACTCACCCCGGCCTCCTGGAGCCTGGCCCTGGAGCGCATCGCGGGGGCCGTGGCCCGCTACGGCGAGGCGAACCAGCTCCGTGACGGGATCCCGAAGGGGGCGCTGAAGAGCCTCCTCGCGCGCGAGCTCCCCGCTCCGGTGTTCGACGAGGCTCTAGATATCCTGGTCTCGGGCAACCGCCTCGTGCTCAAGGGCGACCGGGTGACGCTTCCCTCGGCGGCTCCGGCATTGAGTCCCAAGCAGGCCCAGGCGGTGGGTGATCTGGAGCGGAGGCTGGCCGGAAAGGGCTTCCAGGTTCCCGAGGTGTCCGAGCTCCTGCGCGGGATCTCGCCAGCCGAGCGGCCCGCCGAGCTCATCCGCTATCTGGTGGACAGCGGGCGCGCCGTCAAGGTCACCTCCGAATTCCTGTACCCCAGGAGCCTGTGGGACGACCTCGAGGGGCGCCTCCGATCCTACTTTTCGAAGAACGATAGACTCAGCATGGGTGCGTTCAAGGACTTGGCCCAGGTCTCGCGCAAGTACGCGGTTCCCATGCTGGAGCACCTGGACCGGACCGGCGTCACCCGCCGGGAAGGGGACGAGCGCGTGCCCGGCCCTCGTCTGAAGGGCGGTCCACAGGGAGGGCAACACGGCGGTCCCGCCCCGGGACACTGACGAAAAACCGGTGGGTGTGACATTTCGGGCATCTGTCATTGCAATGAGCCGGGTTTTCCGCTATTATATCGATCGTACGGTGGGTGGATCATCTTCCCTCCTTCCCACTCTTACCGCGAAGCCGCGTGGGGCCGCCCTTCTCGCCTCACCTGGTAGGAAGGTTCAGTGATCATGAGCTTCCTCGCCTCCTCGAAGACAAATCGCGCGATATTTTTCCGCGTTTTCCCCATCGTCGTATTCCTGATACTTGCTCTGCCGGTGCCTTCGCCCATCCAGAATCGAATCAGCGCGACGGGCCCGACCGCCGTTTGGGCCAGTTCGTCGCCGGATGAGACTCTGAACCCGCCTCCCACGCCTCCGAAGAAGAGCGCCAGAATCGTGATCGCTGCTCCGAGCACCTCGGGACGAGCGATATCCGGCCGCATCCTCTTCGCCATGCTGTGGCGAGCGTACTGGGCGACGGTAAGGCTCTAATCGAGGCGTCCGTGCGTCCCCGGAGAGCATCAGGTATCGAGGCGTGAACAAATCAACGGCCGATCTCATTCGGGAGCGCGAGGAGGCGGTTTCGACCGCCCGGCTCACGCAGGATCCCGAGCGACACCTCCAGAGCCTCGAAGACCTCGCCGAGATCTTCCTGAAGGCCGACAGCTATCTTCCCGCCCTTCAAAATCTGGACGAGTGCATCCAGGCCGCGGATCGTCTGGGGCTCGAGGACTCGCGCATCGCGACCCTCGAGATGAAGGCCGCTCAGGTCCTGATCGACAAGGCGGACGCCCCCGAAGCGCTTCGCTACCTCGCGCGCGCGCGCGGCCGGATCTCGGCCGAAACGCATCCCGATCTGGTGGCCCGGCTCCAGCTCCAGAGCGCCCGGGCGCTCATCGAGCTGAGCCAATACGATGAGGCGCTTCGCACCTGCGAGCGCGCCCATACCTGCTTCCGGGACCGCGGGCTCACCGGGCCCCTCGCGCACACCTACAATTGCTTCGGACGGATCTACTTCCGCCTCGGGGACCTGAACAAGGCCAAGGAATTCTACGAGGCGTCGCTTCATCTGTTCCGCTGGGATTTGAACGACGACGACGGGGTGATTCGCACGCACAACAACCTCGGCGTCCTCTACCGTCACCTTTCCGACTGGCGGCAAGCGACCTGGCACATGCTTCGCTCCATGGAGATCGCGACCCGCCTCGGCAACTTCGCCTACTTAGCCGTCACCTGCGCCAACCTCGGAATCGTCCACCTGAAGGCCGGATCCTGGGACGAGGCGCACGAGCATTTCGAGCGCGCCCTGACGAGCTACCTCCAGATCGGCAGGGACGCGGGCGTGGCTCGCATGAGGATCGGGCTCGCGACCATCGCCTCCTACCGCCACGACTTCGCGGCGGCCGAGGCGCACCTGACCGCGGCATGTCAGATCACCGGGCGGCTCGGCTGCTCGCGCGAGCAGGTGCTCTGCCTCATGGGCCGGGGCGACCTCCAGCACGAGATGGGCCATGGCGAGCAGGCCCTGGGCCTGTACGACGAGGCGCTCGACATGGCGCGTCAGATCGCGCCCGAAGGCGACATGATCCACGAGCTGCAGCGCCGCCGCGCCGAGGCTTTCATCCGGCGCGAGGACGCCACGCGCGCGACGGAAGCTGCGGACGACGCCCTGCAGCGGTCCATCCAGCTCAAGGATCAGCTCGAGGAAGGCGCCACGAGACGCGTGCTCGCGGCCATCCACACGGCCGAAGGCCGTCCGGTGGAGGCGCACACGCAGGCGCGGCAGTCGATCCGCCTGCTCGAAGGGATCCACGAGCGCTTCGAGTTGGCGCGGGCGTACCGCGAGCAGGCGCAGCGCGCGAGAGGAGACAAGGATCCCGAGCGGATGCGCGAAGCCCAGAACTACGCGTTCAAGGCCATGTCGCTATTCGAGCAGCTCGGCCTGAACGATGCCGTGCGCGATTGCGAAGTCGTCCTGCGCGAGCTGAACGCGCCCTCCTGGCTCGTGGCCCCGCGCGCCGACCGTCCGGCCCGTAGCACGTCTCCCCAGACCCAGGATATCGCCCGCGCGCACGGGTTCATCACGCGGCAGACGCGGACGCTCGAGGTGGTGCACAAGGCCTCCGAGCTTCTGTCCACGCCGGCGCGCGTCCTGATCCAGGGAGAGACGGGCGTGGGGAAGAACCTCCTCGCCTACATGTTCCGCACCTTTGAAATCGAACGCGGCCGTCCATTCGTGGAAGTGAACTGCACGAGCCTGCCCGGAGACCTTGTCGAGAGCGAGCTATTCGGCTACGTGCGGGGCGCCTTCACCGGGGCGGCGATCACGAAGCGGGGGATCTTCGAGGACGCCGACGGCGGCACGATCTTCCTGAACGAGATCGGCGAGTTGTCCGAGCGGACGCAGGTCAAGCTCCTGCAAGTTCTCGATGACGGCACCTACCGCCGGCTGGGCGAGGTTCGGTCGCGGCAACTGAACGTGCGTATCGTCTCGGCGACCAACAAGGATCTGGACGCTGCGGTGAAGGCCGGGTGGTTCCGCGCGGACCTGTTCTACCGCCTCGGGCAGGTTGTGCTGTCCCTTCCCCCGCTGCGCGAGCGCCGCGAGGACATCCCGCTTCTCATTCGCAATTACCTGGACGAGCTGTCGGCCCGCGAGGGGCGGCAGGTTCTCTTCTCCGAGGACGCGATGGACTACCTGGTGTCGCTTCCGTGGCTGGGGAACGTCCGAGAGTTGAAGCACAAGATCGAGTCCATCTTCCTCTGCGCCGGACGGCAGGAACTCCTCGACCGGGCGGCGCTCATGCCGATTCTCTACCCGGGCGCGAGCGCTCCACCCGAGATCCACTCCTCGCTCGGGCTGCGCGGAAAAGTGGACATGGCGAAGCGCGAGGAAGTGCTCGCGGCCCTGTCTCGGAACGGCGGAAACCGGAGCCGGGCCGCGCTCGAGCTTGGAATCACGCGCCGCCACCTGATCCGCCTGCTCAAGCAGATCTACTAGACGCCTCGCTGTTCACTTCCTTCACACAGCACATTTAATAGGGGTGACATCCAGGTCCAAGGCCACGCCGCGGTGTGACATGGCCTCAGCATCCACGGCCATAATCCTTTAGCCGGATTTCCCCCTGTCAAAGTGTGACATTCGTGTCGCGCCCCTGAATCCACTCCCATGGATCGCGCGCCGATTCCGTCCTCGGCAGGACACCCGAAACCATTGCGCTCAAGCGACATAGGCGCAAGGTCGTCTAATGCTCGCGGCGAACCGCACGATGGGCACGTGACATGCTTTTTACCCCGAGACAGGAAGCGAGGCCTGGAAGGTCTCGAGGTTGCACAAGGGCAAGAAGAGATGCTGTGGGGACGCGGACGATGGGGAGCTCTCACGAGAAGCCATAGCCAGAGCGAACCATTTTACTTCAGGTCCCAGTGGACATAAAGGCTCCTAGGCTGACTCTTTCTGGGTGCCTCATTCGTCCGCGACCCACTTAAACTCGACGCACGGACGTACGCTTTACGGGTCCCCCCCGACAACGATCTCACAACCCGCTACGCACCTCGCGATCGTCTCGTCATGATGCCGGCTTCGTCCCTGGCTGTCGGGGGCGGACGACCAGCTCCCGCTCTCGACTGCACGTGGCTTGACCGGGCTTTGAGCGCCTGGGCTTGGACACGAATTTTCGTTCGGTATAGATCACCGGAACCCGCGTTTGCTTTCGCGCCTTGCTGAAGAATGCGGCGATCTGAGCCGCCTCCACCAGCGTTGTCGGCTTGGGTTTGGAGTTTCGAGTGGGGCGGCGAAGGATCACGTGGGAACCCGGTGCCCCCACGACGTGAAACCAAAAGTCGTGGGGGTTTGACAACCGGTGGGTGATGAGGTCGTTGTCGGTGTTGCTGCGACCGACCCACACTTCCCACCCATCGCTCGTAACGTACGTCCTTGGCCGGAGCGACTTGTGCGCCCCTGGAGTTCCGCGCCCGGGACGTCCCGCACGGGGCGCGTCGGTGGCCTGTCGACCCAGACGGGTCTCCCGCACGTCGCCCCGTGCACTTGATTCGATCTTGGCATCGCCCAGGAACCGCGCGATCCGATCGAGCGCTTCCCGGGGCTTCATCAGGAGAGTTTCGCGGCGCAACTCATCCAGATCGGAAAGGCTCCTGCGGGTTTGGGCAAGCCGCTCATCGGCGCGCTGGTCCCCCCGCTCACCTTTCTTGGCTCTCTGGAAGAGTCTTGCCGCGTTCTCGTTGGGGGAGAGCGAAGGGTCGAGGTCGATTTCGACCATTGCTCGAGGCGAGTCCGCGAATGGATCGGGGAGACCAACGCGGCTCGCCCCCCTTCGAACGCTCCCGAAGTTGGCGAGCAGGATTTCGGCCCGCCTGCGGTCGAGCCGCATGTCCGCCGCCTTCCGCTTGTCCTCCTCCGCGCCCGCCGCGCGGCGCGTGAGCGTCCGCTCCGCCGTCTTGAGAATCCGCGCCACGTCCGCTCGGAATTCCTCCTGGAACGCCGCCGCGATCCGGGCCCGCAGCTCCTCGCGCGCGTCCTCCGGCGTCGCGTCCCGGACGACGGGGGGCCGGTAGCCTCGAGGCAGCTCGGGGGCCGCCGGCCCATGCGGCGGGACCCCCTCGCGCACCGCCCCCTCACCGCGCTCCTCCCGATGGAGCGCCCAGAGGACGGTTCCCTCGGGCTCCGAGGCGAACGTCAGGTTCACCCGGGGGCCTTCCGCGTCGAGCGTCAGCCTATACCCGCGTTCGTCCTCCGAGCCCGATTCGAATCGAAGGTCCAGGCCCCCGGCCTCGCGCGCGCGCTCCTCGGCCACCCGTGTGTTCCGGAGCGGCGTCTCGATGGCTAGATACCGCGATCCTCTCGGATCGGGGTCGATGGGCAGGTCGCGGGCGAGCGCATACCACGCGGTCTTCCGCTCGAGGTGGATCCACAGGAAGAGCCGCGGGGTCCCCACGAAGGAGATGGCGAGCGAGCGGCTGGTGAGCGGAACCACCCGGCGCACTAGGCGCCCGACCAGGCCCCCCAGCTCCGCGACCCCGCTCACCGCGCTCCTCCCGCCTTCATCGTCCGCGCGCCATCCCGGTCTTCACCCGCCGGCTTGCCGGAGAGCCTCGCGAGATTGTTGGCCGCATCGGGAAAGCCGGGGTCGATGTCCGCGGCCCGCCGGTAGTGCAGGACCGCGTCTTGGGTCCGGCCCATCCGCTCCAGCACGACCCCGAGATTGTTCTCCGCCTGCGGGAATCTCGGATCCAGCCGGATGGATTCCTCGTAGGCGGCCACGGCGGAGTCGGGCCGGTCCGCGCGCACGTGAATGTTTCCCAGCGCGTACCACGCCGCCGCGTATCCGGGCCTGAGCCCGAGGAGCAGGCGGACGTGCGCCAGGGCCGAGTCCGGCTGGCCCGCCTCGTCCTCGGCGGCACTCAGATTGAGAAGCGATTCGTTGAACTCGGGCTTGAGCGCAAACGCTCGCCGGTGATGCTCGATGGCGCGGGGCAGATCCCGCATCTGATAGTAGTAGCTGCCCAGGATCGCGTGCGCGTAGGCGGACCGTGGCGAGTCCCGGAGCATCGAGGAATAGAGCGTGATGTCGTCCTTCCAGATCGAAACGCGCGGGAGGAGAAGAATCAGGAAGACGGGTGCGGCCACCCCGGCGACGAAGTATCCGGCCGCCGCGGGCAGGAGCGCGATCGCGAGGGCGAGCGAAGCGCTCGGGAGGAAGAGGAACCGCTCCGCGAGGAGCGCGCCCGCGATGATCCGCGCGTAGCAGAGCGGGAAGAGCGTCAGGGCGAAGAGGGCGAGCGGGACCGTCCAGCGCGACCGCCGTCTCAGCAGAATGGCCGCGGCCGCCGCGGTGGCGATGAGGATCAGGAGCCCGGCCGCGAACGTCGCGTCGGGATGCAGGAGCGCCGCCACCTCATGCCGCGCGCTGAGCTTCACCGGAACGAGGAGAAGCGGGACGTAGCGCGCGAGGATCGAGAAGCTGGTCAGGAGCTGGGGTACTACCCCTTCCACGGGAGAGGCGGACGGAAGGGCGGGCGCGCCGAGCACCGCGAGCCGGGCCGCGGCGTAGATCAGGAGGCCCAGAGCCGGCAACGAGGCGGAGCGCGCGAGCGCCCCCGGGCGGAGGTCGCGGTCCTGGACCCAGAGCACGAGGAGCGGAAGCGGGGCAGCGAACAGCGCAACCTCCTTCGACCCGAGGGCCAGGAGCAGGAGCAGCGCTGAGGGCCAGAGCTTGAGCCACGGGTTTCCTATCCGCGGTCCCCACCGCGCCGCGGCCCAGAGCGACGCGAAAAGGAACGCGCCGCAGATCACGTCGGTCCGCCCCGCGATGAAATCCACGCTCTCCGGATGCGTGGGATGGAGCGCGAACACGCACGCACCCACCGCCGCGAGCACGGGATGGCCCGAGAGCTCCCAGGCGAAGAGCCAGAGCGCGAGGCATGAGGCCGCGTACCAGGCCAGGTTCGTGAAATGAAACCCAGTGGCATCCGAGGCGAAGAGTGCCCGGTCGAGCACCAAGCTGAATAGGGTCACGGGGCGAAAGTAGACGTTGTGGAGGAGGGGATCCCTGAGGAGCGCGTCGAACGGGGTGCTCCAGAGCCGGATCAGGTCTCCGGGCGTCGACAGGTTAAGCCCGGGTCCGATGATGACCCTGTCGTCCCAGACGAATCCGTACCCGAGCGAGCGCACATGGGGCAGGACCGCCGTAAGCAAGACCAGCGCTCCGAGGAGCGGCCACAGCGTCGACCGAGCCCCGCGCGAGGACACCGCGGGGCCGGCGTGGCGCCTCCAGCCCGAGGCGCGAGATGTTTGCGAAATCTTGGCTTGCGTGGATTGGCGGGGGGCCATGGGCTGGACGTTAGGGACCCGGCGACGGAACGGTCAACCGCAATCTCCCGAGGGTGATGGCATCAGGAGGCCCCTCCTCTCCCGAGGGGCACGTTGACTCGCGCGCCCCGGCACGATACATTCCTCGTCTACCCTGAGGAGTGATCCAAACCCGACATATGGTTCGAAGCATGACGGGCTACGGGCGGGGCGAAGTCCTGATGAACGGGCTGCGCCTGACGGCCGAGCTCCGATCCGTAAATCACAGATTTTGCGAGCTTTCGGTGCGTTTGCCGAGGGCGCTTTCGGTCCTCGAATCCGAGGCTCGAAAGCTCCTGACCGAGCGGCTGACCCGGGGCAAGATCTCGCTCTCGGTGACCTGGGGAGGCGAGGGGGAGCAGCAGGCCGAGCCATCCGCCACGCTCAGGCTCGACGCCTCGGCGGCGGACCGGTACATGGCGCTCCTCAAGGAGATCAAGGCGAAGTACGGTCTGAGCGGGGAGATGGACGTGAGGTCCTTCGCCTCGCTCCCGAACGTCTTCGTCTGGGAAGAGCCCGCGTCCGACGTGGACGCCCATGTCGCCATGCTGCGCGAGGTTGTATCGAAAGCGGCGGACGACATGGTTCACATGAAGGAGATCGAGGGAGAGAGCCTCCGGAGCGATCTGGAGGCGCGGGTGAGTTCGATTCGCGGCCGCGTGGCGCAGATCAGGGAGCGCGCTCCCGACCGCCTCAAGGACGCGCGGAACCGGCTTCGCGAGCGGGTGAACCTTCTCCTCGAGGACGGCGAGATTCCCGAGGAGCGGGTCGCGCAGGAAATCGCGATCCTCTCCGATCGCCTCGACTGCACCGAGGAGTGCGTCAGGCTGGAAGCGCATTGCTCGCACTTCCGGAAACTCCTCGAGGAGGAGAGCACGCCGGGACGGAAGCTCAATTTCCTCCTGCAAGAGATGAATCGTGAGATCAACACGATCGGCTCCAAGTCCTCCGACGTTCCGATCGTGGAACAAGTGGTGGAGGTGAAGGAGGAACTTGAACGGATCCGGGAGCAGGTCCAGAACATCGAGTGATCCGGACGAGGTTCTGCAATCCGGATACCGGCCGTTCGTGGTCGTGATCTCGGGACCGTCGGGCGTCGGAAAGAGCTCCTTCGTCAAGCAGCTCCTGGCGGCGCGACTGAATCTCGAGTACTCGGTCTCGGCCACCACGCGGGCGCGCCGTCCGCACGAGACGGACGGGCGTGACTACGTGTTTCTGAGCCGCGACGAATTCCAGAGGCGGATCGACGCCGCGGAATTCGTGGAATGGGCGGAGGTCCATGGCGAGTTGTACGGGACGCTCCGGACGGAAACCGAGCGCCGGCTGAAGGAGGGGAAGAACGTCCTCCTGGACATCGACGTTCAGGGCGGGCAGGCGGTCCGGAAAGTGTACGGGGACGGAGTATTCATCTTCGTGCTGCCTCCTTCGCTTCAGAGTCTGGAGGAACGGCTCCGAGGGCGTGGGACGGATCCGGACGAGAGAATCCGCCTGCGTCTCGAGAATGCGCGCCGGGAAATCGCTCTCGCGAGCGAGTATGATTACGCGGTCGTGAACGACGACCTGCCGAAGGCTCTCGAGCGCGTCGCCTCGATCATCGTGGCGGAAGGATGCCGCGTCAGGCGTCGGCTGTAGGCGGCACCAACGTAGCGTGAAGCGCGGATCGTGATCCGCGAGGAGGAAGACATGATTGACGAAAGCGAAGTGCTGCGCTCGAGCAACATTCCCAACAAGTACGAGCTGATCATCGTGGCGTCCAAGGAGGCGCGACGCTTGAACGAGCTCAGCCGCCAGACTGGCCTGAACCTCGGGGGTAAGGTGACGAACATCGCCCTGGAGGAAGCGCTCAAGGGCAACGTGCTCTACCGGTATCAGGCCGAGACGGAAGACCTCCCGGCGGACAAACCGGAAACCGCAGAGGAGTAGCGTGTCGTGGCGGAGGGGCGGAGCGGCCTGATCCAAGCGCGTGTTCTCCTCGGGATCACCGGGGGGATCGCGGCGTACAAGACTCCGGACCTGGTCCGTCTTCTGACCAAGGAAGGGGCCTTGGTCTCCGTCATCCTCACCCGAAACGCGCGCCGGTTCGTCGCGAGCGCCGCGCTGCGCGGCGTCACGCGCGGCCCCGTGCTGGGAAACCTCTTCGAGGCGAAGGCGCTGGGCGACGGCCCCTGGTTCGCGGGCACGCCGCGCTCTCCTCTGGGCATGGCCCACATCGGCATGGCGCGCGAGGCGGATCTCATCCTGGTCGCGCCCGCGACCGCCAACATCCTGGCCAAGCTGGCGCACGGCATAGCCGACGACCTCCTCTCCACGGCGCTCCTCGCCACCCGCTCCCCCGTGCTCGTCGCGCCCGCGATGAACGTCGCGATGTGGGAGCACTTAGCCGTCCGCGACAACGTGCGCGTTCTGCGCGAGCGCGGGGTGCGCTTCATCGATCCCGAAGAGGGAGAGCTGGCGGACGGTGAAGTGGGCATGGGCCGCATGGCTCCCATCGAGACGATCGTCGCGGCGACGCGTGACGTGCTCGGCGCGTTCTCGGTCCGGACGGACGAGGCCAGGACCCCCGCGGCCGGCCGCCGGCCGCTTCCCGAGTCCCCGCCATCCTATCGCTCGGTGGAGGGCCCGCGCGCGGAGGCGGCGTCGGGAACCCAGGGGCTGTCTCTGGTCAGCCAGCCGCTCTGGGGGAAGACGGTGGTGATCACCGCGGGCGGAACCGAGGAATCGATCGATCCCGTGCGCGTGATCACGAACAGGAGCAGCGGCAAGATGGGGTTCGCGCTCGCGGACGAAGCGCGCCGGATGGGGGCGCAGGTCAGGCTCATCGTGGCCCGGACGAGCGCGCCGGCGCCCGCGGGGATACCGCGCACCGAGGCGTTCACCGCGGAGGCCATGGGATCGGCCGTGCGCGAGGCGATGGCCGGCGCGGACGCCCTCGTCATGGCCGCGGCCGTGAGCGATTTCGCCCCGGCCGCGGAGAGCGGCTCGAAGCTGAAGCGCCGCGAGAGCGGAATCGCGCTCGAGCTTCGCGCCACCCCCGACATTCTTGCGTCGGTGCGCAAGGAATACCCCAAGAAATTCCTCGTCGGCTTCGCCCTCGAAACGGAAGACGAGGAGCGGAGAGGACGCGAGAAGCTGAAGAAGAAGGGGCTGGACCTGATCGCGATCAACAATCCGCTCCTGCCCGGGTCCGCGTTCGGCTCGGACCAGAACGAGGTTCTCCTGGTGGATCGCTCGGGAGAGATGGAGCGCCTGGGGCTTCGGTCCAAGCAGGACGTGGCGCGCGCCATCCTCCTTCGTGTCGCGCGCGCCCTCGAGCCCGCGGTCGCAAGGTGAGCGACGTGAGGCGGGAGCTTGCGGCGCTCGCGGGTGAAGCGCGGGTGATGCTCGAGCGCGAGAGGACTCGCGGCCGGGAGCGCGTGACGCTCGCCGCGGCTCCGGCCCGGCCGGCATCGTCGGCCCGGCCCGCGCCCGCATCGTCGGCCCGGCCGGCGCCATCGCCCGCGCCCGACCTCGGGGCGGGGCAACCCCCCGGGATCCTGGCGCCCGCGCGCCGGGCGCCATCGCCGATCGCGACCCGCGACGACCTTCCGGACGATCTGGGCACGCTCGCGCGGATGGTCTCCGAATGCCGGAAGTGCGGTTTGTGCAAGACCCGGACGAACACCGTCTTCTCCGACGGCACCCCGACGGCGAAGCTGGTCTTCATCGGGGAAGCTCCCGGACGGGACGAAGATCTCCGCGGGCTCCCCTTCGTCGGACGCGCGGGGCAGCTCCTGGACAAGATGATCGCAGCCATAGAGCTCAGACGCGACGAGGTCTACATCTGCAACGTGCTCAAGTGCCGCCCTCCGGAGAACCGCACCCCTGCGCCCGAGGAGGTGGAGCAATGCCTCCCCTATCTCGAGCAGCAGTTAGCACTCGTCCGGCCCGTGTTGATCTGCGCGCTGGGACTCTCCGCCGTCCAGGCGCTGCTGAAAACGAAATCCTCCATGGCTTCTCTCAGGGGCCGCACGTTCGAGTACCAGGGCATTCCGCTCATACCGACCTATCACCCCGCGGCGCTCCTTCGCAATCCAGGCCTGAAGCGCGATGCCTGGGAAGACATGCAGCGTGTGCGCGACACCTTGAAGGCTCGCGCGGCGAGCTGAGGGAACTTCCATGGAGCACGCGGCAGAACGGATCGCGGAACCCCGCAGGCCTTTCGAGAAAGACGGCGGGCAGGAGGGCGGTCGGATCCCGCCTCAGTCGCTCGATGCGGAGCGGTCGGTGCTGGGCGCGATGCTCCTCTCCCGCGACGCCATCGCGGCCGCCATCCAGCATCTGGACGAGCGCGCGTTCTACCGCGAGACGCACCGGAAGATCTGGCGCGCGATGGTGGGTCTCTTCGACCGGAACGAAGCGGTAGACCTGGTCACGCTCGTCGAGGAGCTGAAGCGCAAGAAAGACCTGGAATCGATCGGCGGGGCGACCTACCTGACGAGCCTGGATCAGTTCGTCGCCACCGCGGCGAACGTCGAGCACTATTGCAAGATCGTGAACGAGAAGGCGACGCTTCGCCGCCTGATCGACGTCGGGACCGAGATCGTCGGGGAATGCTACGACCAGAGAAAGGAGCCCGCGGCGCTCCTGGACCGCGCCGAGCAGGCGATCTTTGCCATCTCCGACGACCGCCTTCGCACCGGCTTCCACCACATGCGGCAGCTCGTGCTCCAGGGCTATTCCACGATCGAGGAGTACCGCCAGCGCAAGGTCCACGTCACCGGCGTTCCCTCGGGCTTCTACGATCTGGACGAGATGACCGCGGGGTTCCAGAAGTCGGACTTCATCGTCATCGCCGGGCGCCCTTCCATGGGCAAGACGAGCTTCGCGATGAACATCGCCGAGAACGTCGCCGTCCACCAGAAGCCGGCGGAGCGCCAGGCGATCGCGGTCTTCAGCCTCGAGATGTCCAAGGAATCGCTCGTGCAGCGGCTCATGTGCGCGGTCGCGCGGGTGGACATCCACAAGATCCGGCGCGGATACGCGAGCAACGAAGAGTACAAGAAGCTCCAGAGCGCCGCGGCGCAGCTCCACGAGGCCCCGATCTACATCGACGATACGGCGGCCATGAGTATTCTCGAGATGAGGGCGAAATCCAGACGGCTCGTGTCGGAGGTGCCGCTCGGGCTCATCGTCATCGACTACTTGCAGCTGATCCGCGGGCCGGAATCCTCGGAGAACCGCCAGCAGGAGATCTCATCGATCTCGCGCTCCTTGAAGGCGCTTGCGAAGGAGCTGCAGATTCCGGTGGTCGCGCTCTCGCAGCTCTCGCGCGCCGTGGAGACGCGCGGAGGGACCAAGCGACCCGTGCTCTCCGACCTGCGCGAGTCCGGCGCCATCGAGCAGGACGCCGACGTGGTTCTCTTCGTCTATCGCCCCGAGGTCTACGAAACCGACCCCGAGAAGAAGGATGGCAAAGCGGAGATCATCATCGCCAAGCAGCGGAACGGCCCGACGGGTAGCATCGACCTGGCCTTCCAGAGCGAATGCACCCGGTTCGATTCGCTGCGTTCCGTGCCGGAGCCGAAGTTCTAGCGCCCGCGTGAACGAGACGGGCGTCGGGCGGCTCGCCGAGCGGTACCCGCTCCGACTCATCCTGAACGGCTTCCGGGACGTGGGCGAGGTGCTCATCCTCCTCGGCCACGTGCTCCGCGAGCTGCCCCAGGGCCTCGCCAAATTCCCCCTGGTCGTCCAACAAATGGTTGCCATCGGGCTGGGCTCGATGCCGTTGACCGTTATCGTGGCGCTATTTACGGGCGCGGTGGCGGCGGTGCAGGCAAGCTATCAGTTCCGCGACTATGTGCCGATGATTTACCTCGGCACCGTGATCGGGAAGTCCGTCGTGATCGAGCTGGGCCCGGTTCTGACCGCGCTCGTGGTGGGAGGGCGCGTGGGCGCGTCCATCGCGGCGGAGCTGGGGACCATGCGCGTGACCGAGCAGGTCGACGCCATGGAGACCATGGGGATCAGCCCGACGGCCTACCTCGTGGTCCCGCGCGTGGTGGCGGCGACCCTCATGCTGCCGGTGCTCACGATCTTCGCGGACGTGGTCGCGATCTTCGGCGGTTACCTGGTCTCGGTGTTCACGCTGGACGTGAGCGGGCACACGTTCACGAGCGGGCTCAAGCTGTACTTCCACCTGAGAGACGTCTTCTCGGGGCTGATCAAGTCGGTGTTCTTCGGCACGATCATCTCGATGATGGGCTGCTATTACGGGCTCCGAAGCGAAGGGGGCGCCGAAGGAGTGGGAGTCGCGACGACCCACGCGGTCGTGGCCTCGTGCCTCCTGATCCTGATCGTCGACTACCTGCTGGCTTCGTTCCTGTTCCGGGTGCTCTTTGCCTGAGCCCTCGATCGTCATCGACTCGGTCAGCAAGCGTCTCGGGGCGAAGCAGGTCCTTCGCGGCGTGAGCCTGAGCGTCGCGCCCGGCGAATCGGTTGCCATCATCGGGCGGAGCGGAACCGGGAAATCGGTGCTCCTGAAGCACGTCGTGGGACTGATGCAACCCGACGCGGGGACCGTGCTCGTGGAGGGGATCGACGTCCCCTCGCTCGGGGTCAAGGACCTGCTCGAGCTTCGGAAACAGATGGGGATGCTTTTTCAGGGAGGGGCTTTGTTCGACTCGCTGACGGTGGGGGAAAACGTGGGACTTCCGCTCCGGGAGCACACGCGCGTGGACGACGCCCAGGTCGAGCTGGTGGTCAAGGAGAAGCTCCACCTGGTGGGTCTCGACGACGTCGGAACTATGCGCCCCTCGAGTCTGAGCGGGGGAATGAAGAAGCGGGCCGCGCTGGCTCGCGCGCTGGCGCTGAATCCCAAGATCATGCTCTACGACGAGCCGACGACGGGACTGGATCCCATCACCGCGGATCTCATCAACCGGCTGATCCGCCGGCTGCAAGAAAGGCTGGGGATCACGTCGATCGCCGTGACCCACGACATGCGGAGCGCGTATCATATTGCGGATCGGATCGCGATGCTCCACGAGGGCCGGATCCACGCCATCGGCACTCCGTCGGAGATCCAGGCGACGTCCGACCCTGCCGTGCGTCAATTCATCGAGGGGAGCGCCGACGGGCCGCTCCTCCCCACGTAGAGGGTCCGCGATGAGCGCCGAGGACCGGGAATGAACCACACATCGCGCCGCGCCGCCATCCAGGTCGGCATCACGGGCCTGGTCGCGCTCGCTCTGCTCCTGATCGGGATCGCCTGGATCAAGGATTACCGGCTGGCGAAGAAGAAGCGCACCCTCGCCGCCCGGTTCGAGGAGGTGGGGAATCTCTCCGAGGGGGACCCGGTCTCGGTGCGAGGGGTGAAGAAGGGCGCCGTGCGCGAGGTGAAGCTCCTGGACCAGGGCGTGGGGGTCGTCTTCGAGCTGGAGCGCGACGTGGTGCTCCATCCGGACGCCTCGATCCGCATCGCGAACATCGGATTCATGGGCGAGAAGTTCCTGGCGCTCGATCCCGGAACCGATCCGGGCGCCTTCGACCCCCGGAAGCCCATCCCGGGCCGCTTCCAGTCGGGCGTCCCGGAGGTGATCTCGGGCGCCGGCGATCTTCTCGCCCAGGCCACGGAGCTGTCCGCGCGCCTGAACGAGTTCCTCGACGCCGTCGATCCGGCCAGCATGCAGCGCGCCTCGAAGAATCTCGAGAAGATGTCGGCGTCTCTGTCCACCGCCGTGGACCGGAACCAGGAAGACCTCCATCAGGCCGTCCTCGATTTCAGGAGCGCGGCGCATCAGATCAAGACGATCGCGTCGAGCAATTCGGAGCAGGTAGGCACCTCGATCCGGGATTTCGGCACGGCCTCCCGAAGACTCACCGAGCTCTCGGAAAAGCTCGGCGTGACCGCCGACGCGATGCAGCGCGTTGTCGGGCGCCTGGACAACCGGCAGGGCTCTCTGGGGAAGGCGATCGCGGACTCGGCGCTCTACGACGAGCTGCGCGAGACGCTCCGCAACACCAACGACCTGGTGCGCGACATCAAGAAAAACCCGAAGCGATACATCAAGCTCGGCATTTTCTAGCCGCGCGCCCCTGCTCGCCGCGCTGCTCGGAGCGGCGGGCGAGACCCGCCCGGGAGAGGACAGTGGCCAAGAAAGAAATCAAAGCCGCCGCGAAGCGCAGCGTGTTCCTCTGCAGCGCCTGCGGCAACGAGAGCCTCAAGTGGTTCGGGCGCTGCCCGCATTGCGGCGAATGGAACACCGCGGTCGAGGAGGCGCAGCGCCCCGCGGCGGCCGTGAAGCATCGCGCATACGGCGGCGCGGGCTCCGCGGCCACGGCGCCCACGCGCCTCATGGACATCGAGGCGGCAGGAGAGGATCGGCGCCGGTCCGGCATCGGGGAGCTGGACCGCGTTCTGGGAGGCGGCCTGGTGCCGGGCTCTCTCGTCCTGCTCGGCGGCGACCCCGGGATCGGGAAATCCACGCTGGCGCTCCAGCTCGCGATCGCTCTGGGTAGCGCGCCAGGCCCCGTGTTCTACGTCTCGGGCGAGGAATCCCCGCGGCAGACCAAGATGCGGGCCGAGCGGATCGCGCTCCGGGGCGGAGCGGACCATCTCTGGCTCCAGTCCGAGATCGATCTCGACGCCATCGTCGCCGAAGTCGAGCGGCTCACGCCCTCGCTCCTCATCGTCGATTCCATCCAGACCCTCTTCCTGCCCGGCCTGAATGCGGCTCCCGGGAGCGTGACCCAGGTGCGCGAGTGCGGCCTGAAGCTCCTCCGGCTGGCGAAGGAGCGGGCGCTTCCCATCATCCTGATCGGGCACGTCACCAAGGACGGCTCGGTGGCCGGACCGCGGACGCTCGAGCACATGGTGGACGTGGTCCTCTACCTGGAGGGCGACGCGCACCACGAATACCGGATCCTGAGCGCCGCCAAAAACCGATTCGGGTCCACGAACGAGATCGGTGTGTTCGAGATGCGCGGAGACGGAATGGCCGAAGTGGAGAATCCCTCGGAGCGGCTCCTCCGCGACCGCGGACGCTCGGTGCCGGGGTCGGCCGTCGTGGCCTCGCTGGAAGGATCGCGCCCGCTCCTGGTCGAGGTGCAGGCGTTGGTCGCGCCCACCCATTTCGCCAATCCGCAGCGCGTCGCGCAGGGTGTGGACCCGCGCCGCCTCTCGGTGGTGATCGCCGTGCTCGAGAAGCGCGCGGGGCTCTCTCTCGCGGGCACCGACGTGTTCGTGAACGTCGCCGGCGGCATCCGCCTCGAGGAACCCGCCGCGGACCTGGGATTGGCCCTGGCGCTCGCATCGAGCTTCCGAGACCTCCCGCTGCCGCCGGACCTGGTGGCCATCGGCGAGGTCGGGCTCGGAGGAGAGCTTCGCCCGGTGCCGCAGATCGAGCGCCGCCTCGAGGAGGCCATGCGGCTCGGATTCCGCACGGCGGTGATTCCGGAGCGGCAGGGCTCCATGGGTTCCGAGGGCCCGAAGGGGAGGGCGAAACCCGCCATAGCCATGCTTGCGGTACCGACGCTGCGGCAGGCCATCGACCGCTGTCTCGCGCCCCGGAGGGCGGAGCGGCCCGCTTCCGCCCCGCCGTCCCCTTCGCCGCCGCCGTCCCCTTCGCCCGCGCGAGGCTGATCGGTGGACCTCGCGGTCATCCTGGCGGGTGCCGGCGAGGGACGCCGCATGGGCACACTCGGTCCGAAGCTCCTGATGCCCGTGGGAGGCCGGCCGGCGCTCGCGCGGGTGCTCGACGCTTTTCTCGAAGTGGAATCCGTGGGAGAGATCGTGGCGGTGATCCCCGAGAGTCTTCTGGATGAGGCGAAGCGCGCCGTTTCATCGCGGCCAAACCCGCGCGCCGCGAGGGTCGCCATCGCGCCCGGGGGCTCCACGCGCCAGGAGTCGGTGCGGCGCGGTCTCGCGGCCCTGGAGCGCCCGCTCGCGTTCGTCGCCGTGCACGATGTGGCGCGCGTGCTCGTGACGCCCGCCCTGATCGAGCGCGTGCTCGCGGCCGCTCGCGTGACCGGCGCCGCGATTCCCGCGTGCCCGGTCAGGGACAGCGTGAAGGAGGTCCGGTCTAACCGCGTGGTCCGCTCCCTGGATCGCGAGCGCCTCCGCGCCGCGCAAACGCCCCAGATCTTCGCGCGTGATATACTCGCGCGCGCTCACGCGGCCGCAATTCAGGGGACCGCTGAAGCGACCGATGACGCGATGCTCGTGGAACGGATCGGATGCGAAATCGCCGTGGTGCCCGGCGAGCCATGGAATCTCAAGCTCACCGAGCCTGGCGACTTGCGGATGCTCGAAGCCTGGCTGACGCAGCCGTGGCGGGAGGGATGATGGGTGGATTTCGGGTCGGCATCGGCTACGACGTCCACCGGCTCGCGCGCGGGCTTCCCCTGACGCTCGGCGGCGTTCCGCTCGCCCACGACGCCGGCCTTAACGCCCACTCCGACGGCGACGCCCTCGCGCACGCGATCGGCGACGCGCTTCTCGGGGCCATGGCGCTCGGCGATCTCGGCGCGCATTTTCCCGACACCGATCCCGCGTACCGCGGGATGTCGAGCCTCACGCTCCTCGAGCGGATCCGGGGACTCCTGCGCGATCGCGGCGCCCGGGTCGTGAACGTGGACTCCACGCTGATCCTCGAAGCCCCGCGCGTCCAGCCCCACGTCGCCGAGATGCGCGACCGGCTGGCCGAGGCGCTGGGCGTCGATCCGGAATGGGTCTCCGTCAAGGCGACCACGAACGAAGGGCTGGGCGCCGTCGGCCGCGAGGAAGGAATCGCGGCCATGGCCGTGGCGCTCGTGGAGGTGGACGCGCGATGAAGATCGCCGTGCTCATGGGAGGCACCAGCCCCGAACGCGAGATCTCGATCCGCACCGGGGCGGGCGTGAGCCGCGCCCTCACGAAGCTCGGTCACGACGTGGCCCTGCTCGACACCGGCACCGGGAAGCTTCTCCAGGGCGGAGAGCTTCAGGCCGCGCTGGGGAATCCGGCCGGCGCCACGGCGCTCGCGCCCACCGTGATTCCCGCGGGCGGCACGAACGCGGGCCTGGAGCCTTTCATCCGCGGACTCTCGCGCGACGTGGAGCTCTGCTTCGTGGCGCTCCACGGCGGCGACGGCGAGAACGGAACCCTGCAGGCGCTCCTCGATCTGGCCCGCGTGCCCTACACCGGCTCGGGCGTGCTCGCCTCCGCGCTCGCCATGGACAAGGCCATTTCCAAGCGGATCTTCGTGCACGAAGCGATTCCGACGCCGGAGTGGGCGGAGCGCTGGGCGCCCGAGGATCCGGCGCAGCCATGGAACCCGGATGTGGAGGATGAAGAGCTCGAGCGGCTCGGAGGCTTTCCGGTGATCGTGAAGCCGAACGACCAGGGCTCGACCGTCGGAATCACCGTCGTGGGCTCGCGGGCGGAATTGAAGCCCGCCCTCCATCTCGCGCGGCGCTTCGGGCGGCTCGCGCTGATCGAGCGCTTCATCCCGGGCCGGGAAGTTACGGTCTCCGTGCTGGAGGACCGGGCGCTTCCCGTCGTGGAGATCATCCCCGAGGGAGGCTTCTACGATTACGAGCACAAGTACACCGCGGGGGCCAGCCGCTACGAATGTCCCGCCAAGCTCTCTCCGGAGACGACCGAGCGGCTCCTGGCGCTGGGCATCCGCGCCTGCCGCGCGCTCCGCACTCGGGGCGTGGCGCGCGTGGATTTCCGCGTGGACGAGGAGGGCACCCCTTTCTGCCTGGAGGTGAATACAGTCCCGGGAATGACCGAGACGAGCCTCGTCCCCAAGGCTGCGGCGGCGGCGGGCATGAGCTACGAAGACCTGGTGCGCGCCATCGTGGAGTCCGCCCCGGTGGAGGCCGCGCGATGAATCGGCCCAGACTGGAGGCCGCGCGATGAACCTGGCCCCTGCCGGATCGGCCTCGACGGATCTCGTCACGGCCTTGATCCGGGTCAGTCTCATCATCTGCTCGGCGTTTCTCATGTCGCGGATCGCCCGGGCGGTGGTCGGACGGATCGAGACCGCCATCCGCGCCGGCACCCAGGGGTTCGCGGTCGAGCGCGAAAGACGGGCGAAGACCCTGGGGAAGATGCTCCGCAACGCGAGCTGGGTCGTGATCGTGGTGGTCTCGCTTCTCATGGGGCTGCGCGAGCTGGGCTTCGATATCACGCCCGCGCTGGCGGCGGCGGGCGGGTTCGGAATCGCGGCGGGCTTCGGGGCCCAGACCCTGGTCAAGGACTGGCTCGCGGGCGTCATGATCATCACCGACAATCAGTTCGCGGTGGGCGATGTGGTCCGCGCGGCGGGCGTCGCGGGCAAAGTCGAGGTGGTCTCGCTCCATCACACCGAGCTGCGCGACGGAGACGGCGCGCTCCATTTCATTCCGAACGGCGAGATCAAGGTCGTCACGAATCTCTCGCGGAGCTGGTCCCAGCCCACCGTGCGGGTGCCGATCGACATCGGCGAGGATCCCAAGCGCGTCCTTGCGGTGCTCGCCGACGAGCTCCGGAAGTTCGGGGAAGAGCCATCGGTCAAGCCGCGCCTGGAAGGCGAGCCCCGGCTCCTCGGCATCGAGGACGTGTACGCGGGATACTTCACGGTGCTCCTGCAAGTGAAGACAGACCCCAGCCAGCGCCTCGAGATGATGCGCGAGCTCCGGATCGCGGTTCTCCACCGCCTGCGTCAGGAAGGGATCTCGGTGCGGGCCGCCACGACGACGGGGATCAGCGTGTGAGCCTCAAGGTCTACGACACGAGAAAACGGAAGAAGATTCCCTTCGAGCCCGTGCGCGAGAAGCGCGCCGGCATGTACGTCTGCGGCATGACGGTCCAGGACAAGCCCCACGTCGGACACATGCGCTACGCGGTCGCGGGCGACATGATCCGCCGCTACCTGGAATCGAAGGGATACGAAGTCACCTACGTCACCAACTTCACCGACATCGACGACCGCATCATCGATCGGGCGAACAAGGAAGGCATTCACTTCTCCAAGGTCTCCGAGCGGAACATGAAGGCCTTCATCACCTATGCGGATCTCCTGAACATCAAGCGCGCGACGCACTATCCGCGGGCCACCGAGCATATTCCCGAGATCGTGACTCTGATCCAGAAGCTGATCCAGAAGCGGCACGCGTACGCAGCCGGCGTGGACGTCTACTTCGACGTGCGGAGCTATTCCAGGTACGGGGAGCTGTCCGGGCGGAAGCTCGACGATCTGCGCTCGGGCGTTCGGATCGAAGTGGGCGAGGCGAAGCGTGACCCGCTCGATTTCACCCTCTGGAAGGGGGCCAAGCCGGGAGAGCCTTCGTGGCCCAGTCCGTGGGGCCCCGGGCGCCCCGGGTGGCACATCGAGTGCTCCGCGATGGCGATGAAATATCTCGGCGAGACCTTCGACTTCCACGGCGGCGGACAGGATCTCGTGTTCCCGCACCACGAGAACGAGATCGCCCAGTCCGAGGCCGCGACCGGGAAGACCTTCGCGCGCTACTGGACCGAGAACGGGCTCGTCCTCCTCCGCGGTGCCAAGATGTCGAAATCGGATCAGCACTTTTTTCTCGTCGAGGACGTCGCGAAACAGGTAGAGCCTGGAGTGATCCGCTTCTACCTCCAGAGCACCCACTACCGGAGTCCGATCGAGTGGAACGAGGATCGTCTGCGCGAGGCGGGAATCGCCTACGCCAGACTGCGCGCCGCGCTGGAGACCGGGGAGAAAGCGGGCGAAGCCGGACCCGTCGAGGGCTCCAAACCCAAGGGGCTCCTGGCGGACGCGATGAAGACCGAGAAGCTCTTCGAGGAGGCGATGGAGGACGACTTCAACTCCGCGAAGGCGCAGGGTCACCTCTTCGATCTGGCGAAGGCGATCAACCGCGTCGCGGAATCCGACCGAGTCCAGGGCGGCGATCGCGCCGCCTTGCCCCAGGCGACGCGCACCCTTCGCAAGCTCGGCGAGACCCTTGGGCTCTTCTGGGAGGGAACGACCCGGGAGGAGGAAGTCCCGGAAGAGGTGCAACTCCTTGTGAATCAAAGGGATGAGGCTCGCCTCCAGAAGGAGTGGAAACGGGCCGATGAGCTTAGAGATCGCATTGTGTCCCTGGGCTATGTCCTCGAGGATCAAAAGGGGGGCACGCGCGCCAGGCGAAAACTCTAGCCCCGCAAGAGGTCGAGCCAAGTCAGCCGATGCGCCTGTTCCAGCGGCCGCGCACGCTCAAAGACGAGCTTCAGATCCTCTTCCTCGCCGTAGGAAGCGCGTTCCTGGTTCTCGCCACCGTCCTCCTCTACCAGAACGGCCAGGCTTCGCTTCGCCGCCAGCTCGTGGCGAGCGCATCGTCCGCGGCCGAGACCGCGTCCGCGCTCATCAGCCTCGAAGACCACCGCTCCGTGCGGACGCGCGCGGACCTGAGTTCGCGCCCCTTCCGGAACATCGTGCAGAGCCTGGGCGCCCTGCGCCGCGCGAATCCCGATATCGTCCATCTCTTCACGATCGCGCCCATCGGAGAGATGGGAGCGTGGGGCGTCGTCGTGGACATGGGCGGATCGGCGCCCTTCAACGAGGAGCGCGACCTCGTTCGCGGCCGGCTGCCCATCGGCTCCGCGCCGCCCGCGAGCCTTCCGCCCTCGCTCATCCGCGCGGGCATGGGGGGCACGGCCGCCGACATCCTGGACCTCGCCAACCCTTCCCGCGCTCGCGCCGTGGCGGTCTCGCCGATCGTGACCCCCGGGGGAGGCGCGGTCGGGCTCGTCGTCGTGGAGCTGAGCGCGGCGGGCCTGATCTCAGAGGTGCGGCTCCTCTGGTACGTCTCGATCGCCATTTTCCTGGTCGGGCTCGTGGTGAGCGTGGTGGCCTCGAACATGGCCTCGCGCTGGGTGACGCGCCCGATCAAGGAGCTGCTCTTAGTCGTGGACGAGATCGCGCGCGGAAATCTGAGAGCGCGCGTCGTCGGCCACAGCAGGAATGAGCTGGGAGCCCTTGGAAAGGCGTTCAACCTGATGGCCAAGAGCCTCGAGGATTCGAAGGCGAAGAACGACGAGCAGCAAAACCTGCTTCGCGAGCTTCACCGGCTGGGATCGCAGGTGGCCGCAACCCTCGAGCTGCCTCGGATGCTCGAGACGGCGTCGCGCGGGATTCGCGCCATCTGCGGTGGCGAGGAGGCGTTCGCGGGAGCCATGGGGCCGCGCGACAAGTCGGTGCGCATCTGGACGCGGTCCGGTCCCGGGACCCTCGACCTCGAGGGATGGGACACCCAGGGCTCGCTCCTCGAGGAAGTGCTCGGCGGAGAGACGCGCCTTCTCGCGCGCAATGAATTCGCGGCGGCCGGGCTCTCCATGTTGCTCGACCGTCCCGGCGATTACGCCCTCGCGGCCCCGCTCCGCGTGAGCGACCAGACCCTGGGTGTTCTCGTGGCGCTGGGAAGCCGCACGCAGTTCCACCCCGAGGGCATCTCGCTCGCGACGCTGTTCGCGCGGCAGGTATCCGCGGCGGTGGGGAACGCGAGGGTGTTCGAGCAGGTCCGGGCGGTCGATCGCTCGAAGAGCGAGTTCCTCTCCATCGCCTCGCACGAAGTCCGCACGCCGCTCACCGTCATGAAGAGCTCGCTCGACATCCTGGTCTCCAGCCCCAAGTTCGAGTACACGGCCGACCAGAGACAGCTCATCGCGTTCTGCCAGGAATCGGTGGAAAGGCTCATCCGTCTCGTGAAAGACATCCTCGACGTTTCGAAGATCGAGGCCGGCGTTCTCTCCATCCAGTTCGAGCCGACCTCGCTCAATGACCTGATCGAGAAGTGCCTCTTCTGGGTGCCTCAGCTCCCGGGCGGCCAGGGCATCGAGGTCGAGGCACGGCTGCCGAGCGAACCCGCCATGGTGCTCGCGGACGCGCAGCGGATCATGCAGGTGCTCGAGAACCTGATCTCCAACGCCATCAAGTTCTCCAAGGCCGGGGGCAAGATCACGATCGAGCTGTGCGAGCACGAGCGGGAGTTCGAGGTCGTCGTCTCCGACCAGGGAAAAGGGATCGCCCCCGAGGACATCGGGCGCATCTTCGGCAAGTTCGTCCAGGTTGCGGACTCGGCGACGCGCGAGCAGGGCGGCACCGGGCTCGGCCTCGCCATCTGCAAGGGGATCGTGGAGGCGCATCACGGGAAGATCTGGGCCGAGAGCATGCTCGGCGACGGCAGCCGTTTCCACTTCTCGCTCGCCCGCGTCCTCGATACGCCCATCGGGGATCGCGCGGTCGGCGAGATCAAGGTCGACTCGCTCCTCTCCGCGCTCCGCACCGCCTCCACACGCGCCACGCGCGTCGGCTAGCAGCCCCCATCAGTTGACGCGTTCCGATCCTCCACGTACACTGCGCCCGGCGAGCCCGCCCGCGCTCGCGGGGCAATCGCTGGACCGCCGAGAGCTGGCGTAGCTCAATTGGTAGAGCATCTCATTTGTAATGAGGCGGTTGGGGGTTCGAGTCCCTTCGCCAGCTCCAGTACTCGTCACGAGGTCAGGTGCCGGAGGGGTTCCCGAGCGGTCAAAGGGAGCAGACTGTAAATCTGCCGGCTTAGCCTTCGAAGGTTCGAATCCTTCCCCCTCCACACTCATAAGGTAGAGGCACGGAAAAGCTTTCGAGCGGGAATAGCTCAGTGGCTAGAGCGTCAGCCTTCCAAGCTGAGGGTCGCGGGTTCGAATCCCGTTTCCCGCTCCATTTTCTTCAGTTCTCCACAGTTGTGCACTGGAGTGAAGTCTCCGTAGCGCACGAAATTAGGAGCTTTTCCCCAGTCGCGCGGGGTGACCCGGCGGACGGGTAGTCGCTCGAGAGGGCCTGATCTTCAGCTTCGGACCTCGAGAGCGAGCTACCCGGCCGCCGCCCATCTTTGGGTTTCTGTGGACAACACCCCCCAAATTTCCTGTTGACACCATGTTCGGACTCTCCTACATTCGCTGACTCACGACTTCCGGCGACCTTTTTTCCGCGAGGAGAGGGTCGGGACGGAATTTTTTGCCCTGTTCGAGAAAGTAATCGCTGTCCATGGCGCCTTTGTGAGGCCGCGCGTTAGTCAGGCCTCTGCTCGCATCCGATTTTGCCGCGCGCCGCACCACTGCCCACGTAGCTCAGTCGGTAGAGCATTTGCATGGTAAGCAAAAGGTCAGCGGTTCGATTCCGCTCGTGGGCTCCATTACCCGCATCGCGAACGGTCGAGTTTCGAAAGTACGTCGGCATCTCGCCCCTCGTGTTCTGAAGATCGCAAGCCTCACTTCTCGAGGAGGGTTTTCTTCGATGGCGAAGCAGAAGTTTGAGCGGAACAAGCCGCACGTGAACGTGGGGACGATCGGGCACGTGGATCACGGGAAGACGACCCTGACGGCAGCGATCAC
>JAYWED010000026.1:0-26864 GCA_043779525.1 Candidatus Eiseniibacteriota bacterium
CTCGAGGTGAGCGCGGATCCCACGCGAGCCTACGCCGCGTGGCTCCAGAATTTCTGGGTATTCCTGTGCCTCGGGCTCGCGGGGACCTTCTTCTCGGCCATTCACTATCTGGTGGGCGCGACCTGGAGCGTTGTGGTCCGGCGGATCGCGGACGCATTCTCGTCCTTCGTGCCGGTGGCGCTCGTCCTCTTCGTCGTTGTCGCCGTGGGCATTCCGCATCTCTACATCTGGTCGAGCCCCGCGGCGACGCAGGGGGTCGGGGCGAAGCTGATCGCGAAGGGCGGCTATCTCTCCACGAACCTCTTCATCCTCCGGGCCGTGTTCTTCCTGGCGCTCTGGTCCTTCTTCTCGTGGTACTTCGTTCGGAACTCCACGAAGCAGGACGAGACCCGTGACCCGGCCTTCAGCCGGACGAATCTCAAGCTTTCGGCCGCGTTCATCGTCACCTTCGCGATCACGTTCACGCTCGCGGCCTTCGACTTCCTCATGTCGCTGGAGCCGACGTGGTACAGCACCATCTTCGGGGTCTACGCCTGGGCCGGACTGTGGCAAAGCGGGCTCGCGGCGATCACCGTGACGGCGATCCTCCTCCGGCGCCAGGGAGCCCTCCAGGGTGTGATCAGCCGCGCCCATTACCACGATCTGGGAAAGCTCGTCTTCGCCTTCGCCGTGTTCTGGACCTACATCGCGTTCTCGCAGTTCATGCTCATCTGGTACGCCAACCTGCCCGAGGAGATCGAGTGGATGATCCACCGGATCTACACAGGCTGGGGCGCGGTGATCATCGCGGTGGCGGTCCTCAAGTTCGTGATCCCGTTCTTCGTGCTGATGCCGCAGCGATGGAAGGAAAACGAAACCGTCCTGATGACGGTCTGTGCGGGCGTGATCCTCGGACAATGGCTCGACGCCTACTGGGTGATCTATCCGGCCTTCTCGCCCGAGCATGCCGTCCTGAGCTGGAACGAGATCGGGGTCGCCCTGGGCTTCCTCGGCCTCTTCGGCTGGAGCGTGCAGTCCTTCTTGAGCCGGCACCCTGTCGCGCCACACGGCGACCCTGATTTCCCGGCGAGTGTGAGGTTTCACGCATGAGTGACACGATCCATCCGGCTCCGCACCACCCGCCGGGCGAAGAGAACGCCGGAGCGGCCCTGGCCATCGCGCAGTTCGTCGTCACGGGAGTTCTCATCGGCGTCGTCGCCACGCTCGCCTACCTGGCTGGAATGCGCTCCGCGGGCAAGGAAGGGGGCGGGGAAGCAGCCGGGGAGGCCTCGAAGCTGGGCGGCACGGTCAACGTGGCGACGCTCCTCAAGCCGACGCCCGAGCTGATCGCCAAGGGGAAGGCGCTCTTTGCGGTCAATTGCGCGTCCTGCCACGGCGCGGACGGCTACGGGAACGGGCCGGCAGCGGCCGTGCTGAATCCGAAGCCGAGGAACTATCACGAGGGATACTGGAAATACGGCGGAGGGGTCGCGCGAATCGTCCAGACGATCTCGACCGGCTCTCCCGGAACGGCCATGGCCGCGTTCACGAACATTCCGTTCGAGGATCGCTTCGCGCTGGCCCACTACGTCCGCACCTTCGCTCCGAAGCCCGAGGAGGACAAGCCGGCGGATCTCGCGTGGCTCGGCCCCATCGGAGGAGAGGGGAGCGGCTCGGCCACCCCGACGGGCGGCGGGCCCGGCGGACCCGCGAAGCCAGGGCCCACGATTCCGATCGAGCTGGCGCTCCGCCTCATGGCCGAGCCTCCGACGCCGGTCGCGCCCGCGGGCTCCTACGCGCCCCCGTCCGCCGACGCGCCGGGCGCAGCCGCCTATGCCCAGCGCTGCGCGTCCTGTCACGGACCGTCGGGCGAGGGCGGCATCCGGGTGCGCATGCTCGGGTCGGCGCCGTACGCCTACATGACCACGATGCCCCTGTCGGCCACCCGCGCGGCCGGGGACCCGGCGCGCTTCGAGAAGCTGATCCTGGAAGGTCTCCCGGGGTGGGCCATGCCGGGGAACGGCGACCTCTCGCGGGAGGAAATCCGCGCCCTGTACGAATTCACTGGGAGCTTGCGCGCGCGGCAGCCGGGAGCCCAGGGCCAAGGCGGGCCCGCGGCCATGGCCCCCTTGAAGAGCACGACATCCACGCCCGCGGGCGCCAACCGGAGCTGACATGAATCTACGAAGCCGCTGGGCGCTGCTCCTCATCGTCGGGCTCGGTCTCGCGGCAGCCGCCGTGCTCGCGAGTCCCGCATCGGCCTGGCTGCTCCACCCGGCGACACACCTCGCGCGCGACGTGAGAACGCTCTTCTACAAGGCCGTCGCCATCACCATGGTTTTCTTCATCCTCGCCGAGGGGATCCTGCTCGTGGCCGTGCTCAAGTTCCGGGCGAAGCCGGGAGTCGCCCCCGCCAAGTGGCACGAGAACGTCCGCCTCGAGATCATCTGGACCGCGATTCCCGCGCTGGCGATGGTGATCCTCTCCGGGCCCTCGTTCACGACGGCGACGTACATGGAGACCATTCCGAAATCCGACGTGCAGATCGAGATCATCGGACACCAGTGGTTCTGGGAGTACCGCTATCCGCAGCATG
Source organism: Candidatus Eiseniibacteriota bacterium (assembly GCA_043779525.1). Lineage (GTDB taxonomy): Bacteria > Eisenbacteria > RBG-16-71-46 > SZUA-252 > SZUA-252 > WS-7. The sequence goes on from JAYWED010000026.1 coordinate 2,576, forward strand.
GAATCATCTTCGCCAACGAGCCGCTGGTGCTTCCCGCGGGGAAGATCGTCTCCGCCAACATCACGTCGATCGACGTGGTGCATAGCTGGTTCGTCGCGGATTTCGGGATCAAGATGGACGCCAATCCGGGCCGGATCAATCGCGTGTGGTTCAACGTGGACAAGCCCGGGACCTATCAAGGCCAGTGCGCCGAGTTGTGCGGCGTCCTTCACGCGCAAATGCTCATCACGGTGAACGTGGTGACGCCGGAAGAATTCGAGCGCTGGATCGAGCAGAAGAAGAAGGGAGCCTGACGATCATGGAAGCCGGCACCATAGGAGCCCACCCGGTCCCGTCCCACGAGGCCGCGGCATCTCACGTCAAGCCGAGGACGGGGATCCTCAAGTGGCTCCTCACGACCGACCACAAGCTGATCGGCGTGATGTACATCTGGCTCGCGTTCTTCTTCTTCGCGGTGGCCGGCATCTTCGCGATGATCATGCGCGCCCAGCTCTCCGCCCCGGGACTCCACGTTGTTCGCCCTGAGGTCTACAACCAGATCATGTCGCTCCACGGGACCTTCATGGTCTTCTTCTTCACCATTCCCGTCATGGCGGGGATCGCCAACTACGTCGTCCCGATCCAGATCGGCGCGCGCGACATGGCCTTCCCGCGCATCAACGCGGTGAGCTTCTGGATGCTGGTTCCGGCGGGACTCTTCATGCTGGTGAGCCTCTTCTTGAAAAGCGGCTCGGCGGCGGCCGGCTGGACGAGCTATCCCCCCTTGACCAGCCGCCAGTTCTCCCCGGGGCCGGGCGTCGATCTATGGATTCTGGGCCTCCACCTGGCGGGAGCGGCTTCGATCATGGGCGGAATCAACTTCGTCGTGACGATCCTCAACCTCCGCGCGCCCGGCATGTCGATGCTGAAAATGCCGATGTTCTGCTGGAACGTGCTCATCACCCAGACGATCATCCTCTTCGCGACCCCGGTGCTGGCGGGGGCGCTCACGATGCTTCTCACCGACCGCATGTTCGGGACAAGCTTCTTCCAGGCGCAGGCGGGCGGCGATCCGGTGCTCTGGCAGCATCTCTTCTGGTTCTACTCCCATCCCGCCGTGTACATCATGGTTCTGCCCGGAATGGGCATGGTCTCGCAGATTCTGCCCGCGTTCTCGGGGAAGCAGCTTTTCGGGTACAGGGGCATGGTGCTCGCGACGGCGGGAATCGGATTCATCGGCTTCATGGTCTGGGGCCACCATATGTTCGCCACCGGCATGGACCCCAGAGTTCGCCAGTTCTTCAGCTTCGCCTCCATGGTGATCGCGGTTCCGACCGGCATCAAGATCTGGTCCTGGCTCGCGACGATCTGGGGCGGCTCGCTGCGCTTCAAGACGCCGATGCTCTTCGCGCTCGGCTTCATCGCGCTCTTCATCATCGGGGGCATCACGGGCGTATGGCTCGCCCTCGTGCCGTTCGACGTTCAGGTCCACGACACCTACTTCGTGGTCGCGCATCTGCATTACGTGCTGTTCGGCGGGTCGCTGATGTCGATCATGGCCGGGATGTACTACTGGTTCCCCAAGATCTCGGGCAGGCTGTACAACGAGTTCTGGGGCAAGGTTCACTTCTGGCTGACGTTCATCGGGATGAACCTCACGTTCATGCCCATGCACGCCATGGGAATGCTGGGCATGCCGCGGAGGATCTACACCTACCGCCCCGAGTTCGCGATCTGGAATCACGTGGCGAGCGCCGGAGCGGCGGTTCTGGGCGTCGGCATGCTGATCTTTGTGCTGAACATGCTGCTCTGTCTCTGGCGCGGCAGGCCCTCTCCGCCCGATCCGTGGGAGCACGCCGACCAGAACCGAACGCTGGAGTGGACGGTCAGCTCGCCGCCTCCGGCCGAGAACTTCCACACGATCCCCGTCATCCGTTAGGAGGCGCCCGGCCGGAACGCGGCCAAATCCGCGTCCGGCCCGTCCGTGATGTCCGCATCCTCCGCACCGTTCGCGACGCACGAGGCGATCGCAATACCCGCAAGGCCGAGCCGTATCCCGAGCTTCTTCATCGCGACGGTGGCGCTCGTCTTCGCCCTCATCGTGTGGGGCGGGATCGTGCGCCTGACCGGGTCCGGGCTCTCGATCCCGGATTGGCCGCTCGCCGAGGGCGGCAGGATCATCCCGCCGCCCGGGACGCGCGCGATGATCGAGTTCACGCACCGGGTGCTGGCCATGAGCGTCGGCTTCGCCACCCTGGGACTCGCGATCGCGGTCTATTCGAAGAAGCGATACCGCGCGGCCCTCGCCGGTCCGATGGCAATCGCGCTCGTCGTGCTCGCGATCCAGATCATGATGGGCGGCCGCGTGGTGCTGGAGGAGCTGGGCGTCCAGCGGGTCGTCGCGCACCTCCTCCTCGCGTTCCTCTTCTTCGCGATCCTTCTCCGGATGACCCTGGTGGCTCAGGACGTAGCCCGGGCGGAGGTCGGCGAGGCCCTGGCTGGGGCTCCCGGCGCGGGCGAGGCCGTGGTCGCGGGGGCCGACGGCGGCCCCATCGAGGCCCGGAGAATCAAGGGGCTCAAGGGAATGAGCCATGGCATCGCCGGCCTGGTCTTCCTCCAGGCGGGCCTCGGCGCCTGGGTGGCTTCCTCGGGCGCTTCGATGGCGTGTCCCGATTTCCCTACCTGCCATGGCACCTTGTTCCCCAGAATGACGGGTCTCGTGGGAATTCATTATGCGCACCGGCTCGGCGCCTATCTCATCTTCGCGGCCGTGCTCTGGCTCTCCATCCGTTCCGTATCGGTTCCGCTTCCGCCGCGGGCGCGGTGGCCGCTCCGTCTTGCGGGAGTGCTCGTGGCCCTGCAAATCTTGTTGGGGATCGCGAACGTGGTCCTGGCGGTTCCTCTCGCGGTGAGCGCGGGACACCTCGCGACAGCGCTCGCTCTGTTCGGCACCCTCCTGGTGGCCAATCATGAACTTGCCCGTCGGTAGCTACGTCCAGCTCACCAAGCCGCGTATCGTCCTCCTGGTGCTCGTCACCGCGCTCGCGGCGCTCGTGATGGAGGGCTCGCTCCTGAACCGGCCGGGACAGTTTCTGCTCGTCCTCTTCGCGATCACGCTGACCGCGGGCTCGGCGAACGCGTTCAATCAATACTTCGAGCGGGACCTGGACGCCCAGATGGCGCGGACGCGCACGCGGCGGCCGCTCCCGCTTCAGCGCATCGGGCCGCGCAGCGCCCTGGGGTTCGCCATCGGAATCGGCGCCCTGTCCGTGGCGCTCCTCTTCGTCTTCGCGAATGCGCTGAGCGCGTGGCTCGCGCTCGGGACGATCCTCTTCTACGGCTTCGGGTATACCCTCTGGCTCAAGCCGCGCACCGTGCACAACATCGTGATCGGCGGCGCTGCGGGGGCCATGGGGCCCGTGATCGCGTGGGCGGCGGCCAGCGGCGGGCTGACCCTGGCGCCGATCTTGCTGTTCCTCGTGATCTTCCTGTGGACGCCGCCGCACTTCTGGGCGCTCGCGATCTGTGTGAAGGAAGATTACCGGGCGGTGCGCATCCCCATGCTTCCGCTGGTGCGGGGAGACGCGGAGACCTACCGCCAGATCGAGATCTACAGCGTGGCCCTGGTCACCCTCACGCTTGCGATGCCGTTTCTGCGCACGGGCGGCCTCATCTACGGGCTTCTGGCCCTGGGACTGGGCTCTGTCTTTGTCTGGAAGGCGGTTCGCGCCCGGAGGCTCGCCACCGTGGGCTCGGCCTGGGGAGTGTTCGGATTCTCCATCCTCTATCTATTCGCTCTCTTTCTCGGGTTGATCGCAGACGCCATCTGGCGCATCCCGATTCTCTAGACCAGGACGTGTGACGATGAAACGACCCAGCAATGGCCTCCTCGGGGGCGCGATGGCGCTCCTCGTGGTCGTCATGTTCGTGTTCGCCTACGCGAACGTGCCGCTCTTCAAGCTCTTCTGCGCCCGATTCGGTATCGGAGGAGCGGGGAAGGCGGGGCTCAAGGGCGAGGTCCTGCCGATGTCCAGCAGCAACGGACCGGTGGAGCTGCGTGACATCCGGGTGACCTTGATGGGAGTGACGGCCAGCGGGCTTCCGGTGCGGTTCAAGCCGTCGGTGCCGTCCATCACGACGATTCCGGGGAAGTCGGTCCATCTCTCGTACGACTTCATCAACATGAGCGACGACTCCGTCTTCTTCCGCGCCGTGCACTCGATCGTGCCCGTCGCGGCCGCGCGCGAGTTCCAGCTCATCCAGTGTTTCTGCTTCGAGGACCAGGCCCTGGGTCCCCGCGAGACGCGGACGCTCCCCGTCTACTTCGCGCTCTCCCCGCGCATGCCCACCAACATCGACGAGCTGTCGCTCTCCTACACGCTGTTCCCGAGGGATCCGAGAAAGAAGTTGCCGGTCCCCGCGGGGGAGGTGAACTGATCAGAGGCTAATCACGGAGGACACCATGAGACTCTCGCATTGCATCCGTGTCGCGTTACTCGTCCTGCTCTCTCATCCGACAGCGTCCATGGCCAGCGCCTCGCCTGCCGGGGTCACGTCGTCCGCCCTGGAGGCGCGCGTCTCCTCCCGATCCGCCGTTCGAGCGGAAGCGGTGAGCGGCCCGGTCATCGGTCTCTCGGCGTTCGGGCACTATTTCGGGCGCCTGAACGTCGGCGAAAGCTCGGATCCGTTCGTCTTCACGGTCAGCAATAACGGCTACGCGCCGCTCACCATTTCCGCGCTATCGCACACCAATCCCGGAGCGGGATTTTCCGCCTCCATGGGTCCCTTGCCGGTGACGATCCCTCCCTTTGGGGGCTCGGCGACGCTCACGACCTCCTTCACCTCCATGGGGAGCGGCCTCGTATCGGACAACCTCGAGATCCAGTGCAACGCGGACAACGGCGATGTTTCGCTACACCTTCAGGCGATCGCGAACTCGTCGCCGGCGTTCGATCCGGCCCTTCCCGCAAACGTCTCCGCGTCGGCGTTCGCCCCGTTCTCGCTGGTCGCGACCGCGACCGATCCGGAGGGGGACGCCTTGACCTGGCGCCTGGGGAGCGTCCCGCCCCTGCCGGTCGGGGCCACCTTCGACGGAACGACAGGGGCGTTGAGCTGGACGCCGGGCATCGCCGACGCCGGGGACTACGCCGTCACGATCACGGTGGATGACGGCCTGGCCCACACGGACGGACCCTTCGCGCTCCACGTCCTGGTGACCAACCATCCGCCCACGGCGAACCCGGGCGGTCCATACGACGCGATAACGGCACGACCGGTGGCGCTCGACGGAACCGCCTCCAGCGATCCCGACGCGGGGCAGACCCTGACCTACTCATGGGACTTCGGTGACGGGGCTTCAGGCTCGGGTCCCACCCCGAGCCATACCTACGCGGTTCAGGGGGTCTACTTCCCGAGCCTCACGGTCACCGATAACGGCACCCCGCCCTTTTCCAGCACGGCGATCGCCGCCGTGACGGTCGTGGATTTCGTCGCGCTCGACATCGTCCAGCCGGCCAAGGCGCTCCCGATCATCAAGACCTCCGGCAATGCGATGCAGCGATTCGGCATCGAATGCTTCCCGAGGCCGGTGACCGACGTCGATCAGACGACGATCCGGGTCAGCACCAGCTATCCCAACGCGGGGATCGTGTCCGAGATCAAGGTGCCGGTGAAGGGCATCAAGATCGGGGACCTCGACGGGAACTCGGTCGGGGATCTGGACTTTTCCCTCCGGCCATCGGATATCAAGCCGCTCTTGCTCCATGTTCCCAACGGCGCTCGGGTCACCCTTCTGTTCCGCGCGTTCACGATCGACATCCGGCCGGTTCTGATGCTGGGATCGATTGACCTGACCAAGTCGGGCTCCTCGAACGTCACGGTGGCGGCGGCTCCGAATCCCTTCAAGCCTGAAACGAGCATCAAGTACGTGGTCGGCCAGGACGGTCCGGTGACGATGCGGGTATTCTCGGTCGATGGCCGGCTCGTACGGAGGCTGGTCGATGCCGAATACCGAGGGGCGGGCGACCATGAGGAGCGGTGGAACGGTTTGAACGACGGGGGGGAACGGGTGGCGCCCGGTATCTACTTCGTCAAGACAAGAGCGGCCGAAGAGACGTCGGTTTTGAAGCTCGTCGTCTTGAAGTAGGGTTCCTTCGAGGGACCCGCGGGCGGCCCCGCGCGGCGCAAGGTTATCGCGCGGCGCCGGAGTAGATCGCGATGATGTTGCGGAGGAGCTTCAGAGCCTCGGGCTTCTTCCGCTGGAAGGAATTGCGGCCAATGATCGAGCCGAAGCCGCCGCCGTCCCTGATGGCGCGCGCCTCGTTCAGGATTTCCTCATCATTGTCCTTCTTCGCCCCGCCCGAGAAGATAACGATGCGACGCCCGTCGAAGGAGGCCTGCACGACGTGGCGGACGCGCTCCGCCAGGGTCCCGATCGGGATCGCGTTCTTCTCGTATGCTTTCCGCGCCTCTTCCTGCTCGATGTGGTCGGTGGGGAGCTTCACTTTCAGAATATGCGCGCCCAGCTGCGCCGCGATGTGGGCGGCATAGGCGACCACGTCGATCGCGGTCTCGCCGGCCTTGCTCACGCCGGAGCCGCGCGGGTAGCTCCACACCACGACCGCGAGGCCGCACTTCTTGGCCTCCTCGGCGATTGCCTGGACCTGCCCGTACATCTTCGCGGCGTGGGCCGAGCCGGGATAGATCGTGAAGCCGATTGCGGCGCACCCCAGCCGGAGCGCCTCGTGGACGCTGCCCGTGACCGCGGAAAGGGGGTCCTTCTCGTCGTGCAGCACGTCGTGATTGTTCGCCTTCAGGATCAGCGGGATCTCGCCGGCGAACTCGGCTGCGCCCGCTTCCAGGAATCCGAGCGGCGCGGCGTAAGCGTTACAGCCCGCCTCGATGGCCAGCTCGAAGTGGAAGCGAGGATCGTAGGCGGCCGGGTTGGACGCGAACGAGCGCGCGGGACCGTGCTCGAACCCCTGGTCGACCGGAAGGATCACGAGCTTGCCGGTGCCGGCGAGCGTGCCATGATTCAGGAGCCGTGCGAGGTTCGCCCGGGTGCCGGGGCTATCCGAGGCATACCAGGAGAGAATCTCCCGCACCCGCTCGGACGCTCGATGCGTGCCGTCCGGGCCCGGTCGGGAGGCCTTGGGGGCCACTGCGGTCTCGGGGTTCATCGGGGCAGTATAGTCCGACCCGCGGGCCGCTTCAACCGTCCGCCGAGGCCGCGTAGCGCGCGGCCCCGAGGAGACCCGTCCGGGGGTTGAGGATCACCCATACCGGAATCGTGGAGAGGAGCGGTCTCAAGTGCTCCTTGTCCCGGAACGCCTCGAGGAAGACCTCCCATCTCAGAGCGGGCAGGATCTTCGGCGCGATCCCGCCGCCAAGGTAGATCCCGCCCCGGGCGACCGCGCGAAGCGCCACGTTGCCGGCTTCCGCGCCGTATACGCCCACGAAGAGCCGCATGGCAACCTCGCACGCAGGGCACTCGCCGGACATGCCCAGCGTGCTCACCACCTTGGCCGGCCCGTCCTGATCGGCGGCCGCGAGATGCCGCGCCCACTCGGCCTGTGAGCCACGCTCCTCGTGGAAGAACTCGCCGAGCGCGGCGAGGCCGGGACCCGACAGGATACGCTCGTAGCTCACCCGTCCATGGCGCGCACGGAGCGCGCGGAAGACACGCAGCTCGTCGTCGGTGCGCGGGGCGAAGTCCGCGTGTCCCGCCTCGGAAGCCACCGGGAGGTAATCCCGGCCCCGGCGGACGAGGATCGATTCGCCGAGCCCGGTGCCCGCGGCGAGAAGGCCCGCATTGCATTCCCTGGCGGGATCGCCCGGCTGAAGCGCCGAAAGCTCGCCCGGACGCAGCGCTTCGATCCCGTATCCGGTCGCCACGAGATCGTTGATCAGGAGGACTCGCTCAAGACCCAGCTTCCTCGCGATGGGATTTCCGTCCACCATCCAGGGAAGATTGGTGACCTGGACCCGGCCATCCACGACCGCGCCAGCCACTCCGAAGCACGCGGCCTCGATCGAGCCGGGGTGGCGCTCCAGGTATTCGCCCACGAGGGCGTCAAACGAGGGGAAGTCGAGGCTGGGTAAGAGCTCGAGATCGACGGGAGGGCCGGGCAGTCCCCGTTCCACGTCGAAACGCGCGAGGTACGTCTTGGTCCCGCCGACGTCGCCGGCCAGGATCACCGTCCTACCCGCCCCAGATTCTCCGCGATGTTCCGGGGCAAGCCTCCCGCGGCGTCCCGGTCCAGAACCCAGACCACTTCGCCGTTCCGCGGCGCGACCCCTGCCGCCGGAGTCGGATCGCCGGCGCCATCCGGCGCCAGGGTCCGGCGCACGGCATCGGCCTTCTCCGTTCCGGAAACCAGAAAGAGAACGCGCGTGGCGGCGTTGAGGATCCGATAGGTCACGGTGGCGCGCATGGATTGCAAGGCCTCGACCCAGCAGGCGACCGCGAGGCGCGGGGGATCGGTGGGGATCGAAACGCCGGGGAAGAGCGAGGCCGTATGGCCGTCCGCCCCAAGTCCCAGGTAGATCAGATCGAACGCCGGGTCCTCGGGCGGATACGCGCCGAAGCGGCTCCGGAGAAGCGCCTCGTAGCGCAGCGCCGCGAGATCGAGATCGGACGACTCGCCGCGAATGCGGTAGGTGCGCGGCGCGAGAAGTCCGAGCGGCTCGAGGAGCGCGCGCTTCACGAGACCGTAGTTCGAATCGGGATGGTCGGGAGGCACCGCCCGCTCGTCGCCGAGGTAGCACTCGACCGCGCTCCAGTCGATTCGGCTCCGGGTCGGCTCCGAGGCGAGGATCTGGTACATCGGCTCGGGCGTGGTGCCACCGGAGAGGAGCACGCGCACGGGCCGGTTCCTCGCGCCACGCGAAACCAGGGCGACGAATTCCTCGGCGGCGACTCGCGCGACCTCGTTCCCGTTCGGGACGACGCGTATGCTCGGGGTCGGCTCCATCACGAAGTCCTCCAGTGCCCCATCATTTCCTCCGCCGCGCGCGCCGCGTCCTCGAGAGGGCGATTTGCGGAGTGACGGTGGATCTCTCCCACGATACAGGCCGCGAAATCCCGATAACCGAACGGCACGTCGGAGCTCACGGCATGGGGCTCCCGCACGGTCACGTGGCCGGTCGTATCGCGGTCGTGATGCACGATCTCCACGTCGAACGGGTGCGGATCCACCGCGCGGATCCGGACTCTCTCGAGCACGCGTCCTTCTCCCGATCCCGTTCCCCGAAGGGCCATGGTCACGGCGCCCCGGTTCGATCTCAGGACGAGCCCGTCCCGATCCATCCCCGCCGCGGTCCAGCCCAGGCGCGAGGCGAGCCAGCCCGCGAGCAGCCAGACGGGGGAAGGCGGGAATTCCTGTCCCGTGAATCCGATCTCCACGGAGCGGACCGTGCCGAGGGCCGGAAGATACTCCTTCCCATCGAAGACCTCCGCGAGAATCGCGCGCCACGGAACGAGCCGCGCCCACGCGAGGTCGTGGACCTTGCGGGAGCCCTGCTCGCGCAGGAAGCGCCAGATCGAAGGCTCGGTGCCGGGCTTCTGGAGGCAGCTATCCATGACGATGAGGTCGGCCATGTCCCCCAGCTCGGCGATCCACGACCGGTCCAGAGCGGGGTGGAAATCCAGGAGCACGGTGGGCAGGTCCCCGATCAGGAGCGAGCGAACGGCGCTCGGGATGAGCGCGATCGAGTCCGCGTCGGATTCCAGGACGACCTGCTCCGAGCAGACGAGGCCGCCCCCGTTCTCGCGGCGATGGCAGACGGCTCCGATCCGAGCCCTGAGGCGAGTGCCCGCCTGCCCCGCGCCCGCGCCGATCGAGAAGAGCCTCGCGGGGTGGCGGCGCGTCACGTCCACCAGAACCGGCGTCAGCTTGAGCCCGAGCGCGGGATCGAGTGGAACGACAAGGTTGGCGAGCGCGGCCCGGTAGATCGCCCCGGTGCGAGCGGAGTCGACGCCTCCGGCGGTCTTCCACATGTTCTTGAGGTCGCTCTCGATGGCGGCCGCGTCGAACGGTCGGCCCCCTTCGGCGGGATCCAGGACCTGGCTCTCGCCGACGCTCACAGGCGGTACCAGTGATTGCCGTGGCGGTGGACCAGCTCATCGGCCCCGGCGGGGCCCCACGTTCCTGCAGGGTAGGTGAGCATGGGCGGTCCCTGGCCCTGGTTCCACGTGTTCACGATGCCGTCCACGAACTCCCACGCCAGCTCCACCTCGTCGCGGCGCGCGAAGAGGGTTGAATCGCCTAGATTGCAGTCGAGAAGGAGCCGCTCGTACGCGTCCGGAGGATCCTGTCCAAACGATGTGAGGTAGTAGAAATCCATCTGGACGGGATCGATGTGGAGCGCCTGCCCCGGGGACTTCGAGCCGAAGGAGAGCGAGATTCCCTCGTCGGGCTGGATCCTGAGCCGGAGGACATTGGCCTCGAGCGTCGGGCATCCGGCCGACCGGAAGAGCGAGAAGGGAGGCTGGCGAAACACGATCGTGATCTCGGTCGCGCGCTTGGGAAGCCGCTTCCCGGTGCGCAGGAAGAAGGGCACGCCGGACCACCGCCAGTTGTCCACGTGGATCCGGGCCGCGAGATAGGTTTCGGTCGCGGAGCGTGGGTCCACCCCCGGCTCATCGAGATACCCCGGGACCGGCGCCCCGCCCAGGGCCCCGGCCGCGTACTGGGCACGGACGGTGTCGCGAGCGACCTCGTCGGGGGACATAGGGTGGAGCGTGCGCAGCACCTTGGCTTTCTCGTCCCGCACCGAATCGGCCTCGAACCGGGCCGGCGGCTCCATGGCGGTGAGCGTGAGCAACTGCATCATGTGGTTCTGGAAGATATCGCGGGAAATGCCTGCTGTTTCAAAATATGCGGATCTCCCTTCGATCCCGACCGATTCCGCCACCGTGATCTGCACCTGCTTCACGTAGCGGTTGTTCCAGAGCGGCTCGAAGATCCCGTTGCCGAGGCGGAAGACGAGGATGTTCTGAACGGTTTCCTTGCCGAGGTAGTGATCGATGCGGAAGATCTGCTTCTCCGCGAAGACGGTGTGAACGAGCGCGTTCAGATCGCGGGCCGACTGGAGGTCGCGCCCGAACGGCTTCTCGATGATCACCCGCGACCAGGGCGTCGAGCGCTCTTCGCGCATGGCCCGGCGCGCGAGTCCCGCGGCTCCGATGTTCCGGATCAGAGGCGCATACGCCGAGGGCGGCGTGGCGAAGTAGAAGATCCGGTTGCCCGGGATCCCGCGTTTCTCCTCGATCTCGCCGAGGAGGCGCCCGAGGGAGCGGAACGCTTCATGATCCTCGAAAACCCCCGGCAGATAGAAAAGCGTCTCCGCGAAGCGTTCCCAGTCGGCCGAGGGCTGCTCCGTTCCCTCCACCGCGCGGCGCATCTCCTCGCGGAAGGCCTCGTTCGTGAAATCGCGCCGCGCGAGTCCCACGATCGCCGTCCGGGGATGGAGTAGTTTCTGCTTCGAGAGGCGGAAGAGCGCGGGTATGAGCTTTCGGTGCGTGAGATCTCCGGTCGCGCCGAAGACGATGAAGGTGCAGGGATCGGCGGCCTTGAGGGTGACGCTCTCCTCGCGGAGGGGATTCGCCCGGATATCGGGAGTGACCGCCACGCCGCCGCGATCGCTCACGTCGTCTTTACGGCGTGTCCGCCGAACTTGTGGCGCAGCGCCGCGAGCACCTTCGCCTGGAAGGAATCGCTCTGCCTCGAGCGGAACCGGGCCTGGAGCGCCAAGGTCAGCGCGGGAGCCGGGACCGCGCGGTCGATCGATTCGATCACCGTCCATCGTCCCTCGCCCGAATCCTCGACGTAGCCCTTCACGTGATCCAGGTTCGGATCCTCCTCGAAGGCGCTCGCCGCCAATTCCAATAACCAGGAACGCACCACGCTCCCGTGATTCCAGAGGGACGCGATGGAGCGGAGGTCCAGGTCGTAAGGGGAGGCCTTCATGATCTCGAACCCTTCCGCGTAGGCCTGCATGAGGCCGTACTCGATCCCGTTGTGGACCATTTTCGTGAAGTGCCCGGCACCGTTCCCGCCGACGCGCGCGTAGCCGTCTTTCGGAGCGAGCGTCCGGAACAACGGCTCGAGTCTCCGGCACGAGGCCTCGGATCCTCCGACCATCAGGCAATACCCGACCGTCAGTCCCCAGATGCCGCCCGAGGTCCCGGCGTCGATGAAATCGATCTTCCGCTCGGCGAGCCAGGCCGCTCGGCGGACGGAGTCCTTGTAGTAGGAATTGCCGCCGTCGATGATCATGTCGCCGGGCGTAAGGTGGTCAGCCGTGTCGCGAAGGACCTGCTCGGTGATTTCCCCGGACGGAACCATGATCCAGATCGCGCGCGGCGTGTCACGGAGCTTGGAGACCAGGTCGGCGAGCGTCGCCGCGCCGGCCGCCCCCTTCGATTCCACCTCGCGGACCGGGTCCTGGGATTGGTCCCACGCCACGATCCGGTGCTTTCCATCGAGCAGGCGGAGGACCATGTTCTTCCCCATCCGCCCGAGCCCAATGAACCCGAGTTCCATCACAGCCTCCCTTGGAGTGTGGATCAGCGGCGCTGGAGCAGGGCGACGGAGCGCTCGCGGATGACCGCCATCATCTCGTCGAACGCGGTGGCGAACGATTTGACTCCGTCCGCGAGCAGGCGCTCGCAGTGCGCCGGGAGCGAGATCCCCGCGTCCGCGAACGCCTGACGCGTGCGCCGCGCGTTCTCGATCTCGGGGTCGAGCCGGTTGCCCAGAACCTTGCCGTGATCCAGGAAGGCGTCGAGCGTTTCCCGGGGCATCGTGTTGATGGTGTCCGGCCCCGAAAGCTCCTCGACGTACTTCACGTCGGAGTAGTCCGGGCTCTTCGTGCCGGTGCTCGCCCAGAGGAGCCACTGCGGCCTGGCGCCGGCCCGCCCGCGGTCCTCGAACTGCGAACCGAAGAACTGAGCGCGGTATTCCTCCCAGACGTGGAGCGCGTTCGCCACCGCCGCTTTGCCGCGGAGCGAGAGGTACCGCTCTTTGTCGCCGGGCGGCGCGCGCTTGGCCTTCTCTTCCAGCTCCTTGTCCACGGCCGTGTCGAGGCGGCTCACGAAGACGCTCGCGACCGAGTGCAGGCCCTCGAGCGAATGCCCCGCGCCGATGCGCCGGTCGATGCCGCGCTTGAACGCCTCGGCCACCGTGACGTACTGCGGCGCCGAGAAAATGAGCGTCACGTTGATGCTGATGCCGTCCGCGATCAGGGCCTCGATGGCGGGGATGCACGGGGGCGTGGCCGGAACCTTGACGAAGAGGTTCGGTCTCCGGACCTTCGCCCAGAGCCGCTTGGCCTCGGCAATGGTTCCCTCGGTGTCGTAGGCCAGACCCGGCGGCACTTCGAGGCTCACGAAGCCGTCCCGGCCCGTCCCCTTGTTGAACGCGTCCCGGAGAAGGTCGGCGGTGCGCGTGATGTCGCGCGCGGAAAGCTCATCGAAGATTTCCTCGGCTGATTTCCCGGCGCCCGCCAGACGCGTGATCTCCGCGGGGTAGGAGTCCTTGCCTCCCGCGATGGCGTTCTTGAAGATCGTCGGGTTCGACGTCACGCCGTAGACCGATCCTTGCGCGATGAGCCTCTCGAGCTCGCCCGATTGAATGAGCCCATCACTGATGAAGTCCAGCCAGAAGCTCTGACCGAGATCGTGGAGCGCGACCGCCGTGCTCTTCATCGGGATATCCTCATGGATCTCAGACGCGCCGTTTCGTCGTTGCGAGCATGACGCGGCGCCCTTCGGGATCGAGCGTGACGATGACGCGATGTCCCCACGGCATGTCCGCGGGCGGACCCTCGAACTGGACGCCCCTGGCGGCGAGATCGTTGTAGGCGCGGTCCACGTCCTTGACCATGAAATAGAGCGTGGGCTCCTTGGCGGGGCTGGGCTCGCCCTGGCCCTGCATCGGCGGCATGAAGCCGACGCTGGACGAATGGCCGGTCTGGACGTAGAGATAGTTCATCTGCGGATCCTGCTCGAATTTCCGGAACCCGAGGAGGTCGGTGTAGAAACGCTTCACGTCGGCGAGGCGATGCGTCGTGTAGTCCATGTGCTGGCTCAAGAGACCGATGGCGCTCGGGGGCGACGGGGGAGCCGAGGGCTGCGTCTGGGTCCGGCGAGCCGGCTTGGCTGCCGGGCGCTTCGCTGCCGGGCGCTTGGCTGCCTTCCTCGCGGCCGGGCGCTTGGCTGCCTTCCTCGCGGCCGGGCGCTTACCAGCCTTGGCCCTCTTCTTCGACGCGGATTTCTTCGATGCCTTCTTCCGTGCGGGCATGGATCAATCCTCCCTGCGTGAGAGATGGTGACGCTTCGTAGTGAAAATGATGCCGCATGGCGGACCTGCGGGCAAGGCGTCTCGTGGCCCGCGGAGAAGGGACCATAAGCTTTTTCAGGCGTCCGATGCATGGAACAAACGGGAGGGGGACTCCATGGACTGGAATCGAAGAGGGTGGGGCCTGGCGCTCGCGCTGGGGCTTCTCGTCGCGGGCAGCGCGGCCGCGGGACATGGCGGGAAAAAAGCCATCGTGATCGGGGAGGCCGAAGAGCGCGACATCGGCGCCAAGATGGCCGCCCGGATTCGCGCGGGGGAGCAGATACTTGCGGATCGAACGGTCACTGACTACGTGAATCGAACGGGACAACACATTGCAAGATTGTCTGATCGACCGGATATTACCTACCATTTCGTGGTTATCCAGGACAAGGCGCCGAACGCGTTCGCGGTGCCCGGCGGGTATATCTACGTACACACCGGCCTTCTGAAATCGCTGGATTCCCAGTCGCAACTCGCGGGCGTTCTGGGTCACGAGATCGGCCACATCGTCGCGCGCCATGGCGTGAAGCAGCTACAAGAGCGTCTCGGGGCAGGCGACCTGAGCAGTCTCGTGTTCGGGGCGTCCAGCGATTCGACGAAGGCCGCCGCGGACTCGGGCGTCGTTCTCCTGCAGGGTGGATACGACAAGAGCATGGAGTCCGAAGCGGACGAATTCGGCGAGATGTACATGGCTCGGGCCGGATTCAATCCCGAGGGCATGGCTCAGGCGATGGATAACGTGGCCAAACGGAGTGAAGGCGGGGAAGGTTTCTGGGAGACATTGGCCAAGAACCATCCGCCGGCCGCGAAGCGGGCAGGAGGAGTGCGCGCCTGGATCAAGGACAAGGGGCTGGACGCGGGATTGCCTCTGGATCCCGAGCCTTATCGAACGATCAAGTCGAGGGTGCCCTAGGCGGCCGGAGCGATCGCTACCAGGGCCCGCTCGACGGCGTGCCCGATGGTGGCGAGCCCCTGCGTCACGCTCCCGGCGATGTGGAGACGGAGGGCGGCCTTCCCGCGCGATTCGAGCGCGCGCAGATCGCCGAGGGCCTGGGCCAGCTCGAGCGTTCCAAACGTGATCCTGCTCTCGGGGATGGGAAGGTCCTGGGCCGCGGCCGCGGTGATCTCCAGAAACATGCCCTCCGCGGGGCCTCCCTTGTAGAGCTGACCGATCGAATGGAGATAGCGGGGGCCGTATCCCTGGAGCACCGGGATACCCATCGCGTCCCGGATCTCGCGCCTCAAGTGGGCGAACGCGCTTTCCGTGGCCGCGGTCCGCTCGAGAAAGGCCAGGATCGCGATATAGTCGCTGGGTTTCTTGAGCGCGAGGAACCGCCCGATGAGCATCTCGAGGCTCGGATGCCCGGGCGTGTTCGAGGTGAGCGCGCGCCAGAGATCGTCCGAGGCGTAGACCTCCAGCCCTTCCTCGCGCGCCTTGGGCCGGCCCGCGGGCGTCTCTCCCGTCTTCTCGATCTCCGCGAGAATCCCCGCCGTCAGATCCTTGCTCTCCTGGACGTTCGGCTCGTCGAAAGGGTCGATCCCGAGCACCGCCCCCGCGAGCGCGGTCGCGACCTCCCAGCGGAAGAATTCGCCCGCGAGGTCCGCCCGGTCCGAGAGCGCGATCTCGATCCACGGCGCTCCGGACTGACGCAGCTCCGCGCCGAGGCCCGAAAGCTCGGGCGCCGGCTCGGACGCTACCGTGATCGCGACGAAGCAGCGGTCCGGGGAGTAGTACCGCGCGAAACCTGTCGGCTCACCCTCCACCGGGACGATTCCGTGCCCCTCCTTCCCGGTCGATTCCGCGACGAGCTGCTCGATCCAGTATCCGAGCGGACGGAGCGCCGGCGCCGCGAGGATGGTGAGCTTGTTCCTGCCGGCGCGAGCGGCGGCGCCCAGCAGAGCGCCCATGCGGAGCGCGGTGTTTTTCGCGGGGTCGCCCGAGGCGCAGGATCCGGCCGCCTGGGACGCGCGCTCCGCAAGGGTCTCCAGCTCCAGGCCCAGGAGCGCGGCAGGCGCCATGCCGAAATAGGAGAGCGCCGAGTAGCGCCCCCCGATGTCGGCCGGATTGAGAAACACGCGCCGGAGGCCCTCCTCGCGCGCGAGCCGCTCCAGGGCCGAGCCTGGGTCGGTGACGGCGGCAAAGCGGCGTCCCGGATCGGAGACTCGCATCTCCTCGAGGCGCGCGCGGAAATAGCGGTACTGGGAGAGCGTCTCGATGGTCCGTCCCGACTTGCTCGAGACCAGGAAGAACGTGCGATCCAGGCGATGCGACGCCTCGGCGCTTCGGATCGCGGCGGGATCCGTGGAGTCCAGCACCTCGAGCGTGGGGGCCCCTGGCGCCGCGCGCATGACCTCCGCCAGGACTTCGGGCGCCAGGCTGGAGCCTCCCATGCCCAGGAGCAGCACGCGCGTGAATCCCTCGGAGCGGATCTCGGAGGCGAAGGCGGTCAGCTCCTGGACCTTGCTTCCAAGCCAGCGCGGGCCATCCAGCCAGCCCAGGCGGCTCAGGATGACCTTGTCGTGCTCGGGGCCCTTCTTCCAGAGGGAGGCGTCGCGGCGGAAGAGGCGCCCGACCGCGTCCGCCTGGATCAGGGAATCGAGGGTGGCGCGGTAGTCGGCGTCGATCGCTCCCGCGAACTCACTGATTTTGATGGGTGCGCTCATATTCGGAGATCTGGCCCACTCGCCGCGCGTGGCGTCCGCCGTCGAATCCCGTCGTGAGCCAGGTGTCGAGGATCGGAACGAGCGCGTCCGCGGGCGTGAAGGCCGCGGCGAGGACGAGGATGTTCGAGTCGTTGTGCCGGCGAGCAAGCTCCGCCATCTTCACGTTCAGGCAGATGGTGGCGCGGATCCCTCCGACCTTGTTCGCGGCGATCGCGATGCCATTGCCGGAATCGCAGAGCAGGATGCCGCGCTCCGCCGTTCCGTTGCGAACCGCTTCGGCGACCCGGAAGGCGTAGGGCGGGTAATCGGTGGAATCGGCGGAATGCGTGCCGGCGTCCTGCACGTCGTGGCCGTGCTCTGACAGGTATGCCTTCACCCGCTCTTTCATCTCGAAGCCTGCGTGATCGGCTCCGATCGAGATCTTCATGGCTTGTCCCCGAATGACGCTTTGGGTTCGACGCGAATCGGAGCCCGTGGATCGAGGCTAGTGCATGCCCGCGAACGCGCGCAATAGCCGAGTTGACAGGGGGCTCCGCAGGGGTGAAACTGCGCGATCATGTCGACCGTCCCGACGCCTCCGCGCCCCACGCAACCGCTCCGCGCGGAGCACGAAAAGCTTCTGGCCAGCCTCCACGCCATCGCGGAGCGCGTGGAGAAACTCGGCGAGCAGACCACGCCTCAGCAGATGGGCCTGGCGCGCGAAGTCCTGGAATTCGTGCGCAAGCAGGTCGCGCCGCACGCCCGCGCGGAGGAGTACACGCTCTACCCTGCGGCCGACTGGGCCGCGGGCGAGGGCTCGCGCGTCACCGAGGTGCCGCGGTTCGAGCATCAGCTCGTGGTCCGCCGGTGCGAGGCGCTGGACAAGGCAATCCAGGAGGGCAGCCACGGCGGAAGGCTCATGCACCTCTGCTACTCGATCCTGGGCCTCGTCTCGGCGCACTTCGTCACGACGGAAGAAGTGCTCCTGCCGTACCTCGACAAGGCGTTCGATCAGGCGCGCTTCGAAAAGGAAGTCCTGACTCCGCTCCGCGTCGAGCGCGGCACCAAGCGCTAGTCGCCCCGGCGCCGCGTCCCGCCCGCCGCCAAGCCTAGCGCGGCGCCGAAGCTCCCGAGCCCGCTCCCCGCGAGTTCGCCGGCTGTTCTCCCGCGAGCCATTGGTCGAACGCCCGGTAATCGTAGTCGCGGCCCAGGAAGTTGTGCACCAGCTTGGCCGCAGGCGCCGATCCGCCCGCCGCGAGCACGGTGTCGCGATACCGCCGGGCGATCCCGGGATTGAGCAAATCAGATTTGTCGAACTTGCTGAACATGTCCTTCGAGATCACGAGCGACCACATGTACGTGTAGTAGATCGCCGAGTAACCGTCTAAGTGCCCGAACGCCGTCTGGAAATGCGTGTCCGGCATGGGCGGATAGGGCGTGTACTTGGGCTCGAGGCTCCGGAGGATCGCGTCGGTGTTCACTTCCTTCGAGGGTCGGTTGTAGTAGTTCAGCGAGATCGCCGAATAGAGGTTCTGGTAGGCGATCGACGTGGCGCGGCCGAACCAGTCAGCGCGCCGCATCCGCTCCACCATCTCGGCGGGGATCGGCTCGCCGGCCTGGTTCTTGGCGAAGGTCTGGAGAACGCCCGGGTTCCAGCACCACTCCTCGAGCATCTGCGAGGGCGCCTCGACGAAGTCCCACTCGGTCGAGATTCCCGAGATGTTCTCCCAGCGCTGGTGCCCGCCGAACACGCCGTGGAGCAGATGGCCGAACTCGTGGAAGAAGGTGACCACGTCGCCGTGCTCCATGAGACCGGGATCGCCAGGCTTCCCGCCCGCGAAATTGCAAACGAGCGCGGCCTCGGGGATCTGAATGCCGTCGACCCCGTTCCGGATTCCGAAATTCGCGGCGTGATTGTACTTGCCGGGCCGCGGGTGGAGGTCCAGGTAGAACCGGCCGATCATGCGCCCGTCCTCCCACACTTCATAGGCTTCCACGCTCGGATCCCAGACGTCGGCGTTGGCGATGCGCTTGTACGTCACGCCGAACATCTTGGCTGTGGAGCTGAGGACGCCTTCCTTCACCTCCTCGAACGGGAAGTAAGGCCGCGCCTGCTGCGCGTCGAAGTTGTAATCGCGCTTCCGGATCAGCTCGCCGTAGTAGCGCCGGTCCCACTGGTCCACCGTGGTCGCGGCCGGATCGTCCTCGCGCTTGCGCTTGAGGTAGGTCGCGTATTCGTCCCGAGCGCGCTTCAAGGTCAGACCCCGGAGGCGCTCCACGAACGAGGAGACGTTCTTGTCGTTCTCGATCATCTTGTCGCGGGTCGCGTACTTAGCCCAGGTCTTGAAGCCGAGGAGCCGGGCCAGCTCGTAGCGCTTGGCGATCATGCGGTCCAGGACCGGAATGTTCGCCGGGTAGGCGCGGTTCAGGAACTCGTGGAGCAGGCGTTTGCGAACGTCGGAATTCTTGGCGTAGCTCATGACCGGGAAGAAATCCGGGTACTCGATGCTGACCGTGATCGTCCCGTCCGCGCCGGCGGGATGGGACTTGACGTAATCCTCGGGCAGGCCGTCGAGATCCGCGGCGCTGTCGAGCTTGATCGTGCGCGAATCGTTCCGGATGTTCTTGTCGAAGTCCTGTCCGATGGCCACCAGCTCTTCGCGAATCGCGGCGATCTTCTTGCGCGTCGCCGCGTTCTTGTCCACGCCCGAGAGCCGGAAATCGCGAAGCGTCCTCTCCACGGCGTAGCGCGTATCGGCGTCCGCCCCCTTCACCTTCAGGGAGCTCAAGGCGTCGTACACCGCGCGGTTCAGCCCGAGATCGCTCAGGAACTTGCTCGAGGCGCGGGTCTCCTCCTCGGCGACGGTCCGCACCGTGGAATCCGGATGGACCGATTCGATCAGACCCGCGCCGTTGGACGCGTTGTCGGCATGGAGGAGCGCTTCGTTGTATGGTGCGAGCGTGTTCTCGATCGTGCGCGGCCCCTTGACGCGGAGCATCCGGCTGAGCGCTTCCTTCGCGGTCTTGAGCTCGCCCTCGGCCAGGGCGCGGAATCCCGCCGAATCCGGGCGCCCGGTCCAGAACGGAGGGGCGACCGGCGTGGCGGCCCGAGCGGACACGGGCGCCGAGAGAGCCATGACGATTGCGGGTGCCAGAGCGAACCTGCGGAGTGAAGGCAAGCGCACAAATCCTCCTCAGTATGGTGGAGTAAAGCATAACGCCGCGTCAGTTATCGCGGCGGAACGCGTAGTCCTTGGGCGAGACCGCGAACTGGCGCTGCGTGAGCGTGGACTCGAAATAGAACGTGTGATCCTTGAACGTTGCCTTCGGGGAATACCGGTCCGCCCTGAACCGCTTCTGAGAAACCGGATCGGTCAGCGGGCCCGAGTAACGAAGCGGGTCTGCGAGGAATCGCCTCTTTGTGTCGTTCCCGGCGAAGAAGTAGCCCTCCTGGTTCAGGAACACGCGGAGCTTCGGATCATAGGAAGCCACGCGCCTGGGGTCGACGGGGTCCATCACTTTGATGCTCATCATCTGGAGGTAGTGACCGGGATCTTCACCGAAGATCGGGGGGCACGTGTGTCAGCAGAACCCTACGGGCTGGCGGTTGATATAAGTCGGCCGGATGTTCGAGTTCAACTTTCCGTGCTTCACCGGGCAGCGATCGTTCGACGAAAGCAGGGAGTCGTAGCGCTCCTTGGCGTATACCGGAGCATAGAACTGCTGGCCTCGGGCCGGCGGGAGAACCGGCGCTTTGGCCGGAGCCTTCGCGGGAGGCGCCGCGAGCCCCGGGCTCGCAAGCGCGATCAGGGCCGCCACAATCCCCGACAGGCCGCCCCAATATCGCATGTTCCATCGCGGATCCATGGCCTCAGTAGAGCACGATCGCGCCTACGCTCTCCAGCCGAAAATAGGGTATTCTGTTATCCGATGAACGACAGGCCCCGCGCGCCCGAGCTCTGCCCCGGCTTCGCATGGTTGAACACGGATCGCCCGCTCTCGTTCGCCAAGGAGTTGGCGGGGCAGGTGGTGCTGCTGGATTTCTGGACCTACTGCTGCATCAACTGCATGCACGTCCTTCCCGATCTCGCCTATCTCGAAGAAAAATATCGCGATCGGCCCTTCCAGGTAATCGGCGTCCATAGCGCCAAGTTCACGAACGAGGGCCAGCGCCAGACCGTGCGCGCCGCCGTGGGGCGTTACGAGATCGCGCATCCGGTCATCATCGACGAGAACATGAGGCTCTGGGGCGAGTACGCCGTGCGCTCCTGGCCGACGCTCGTGCTGGTCGGCGCGGACCGGCGCATTGTGGGAGCGGTCGCGGGAGAGGGGAATCGCGAGGCGCTGGACCGGGCCGTCGAGGGGGCCCTCGAGGAGGGCCGCGTGGCGGGCAAGCTCGCCGCGGGTCCGCTCCGGATCGAGCGGGAGCGCTCCGTGCGCGCCGCGACCGGGCTGGCCTTCCCGGGCAAGGTGCTCGCGGACGAAGCCGGCGGGCGACTCTTCGTCGCCGATTCGAACCACAACCGCATCGTGATCGCGACCCTGCCGGACCGGGAAGGGCGCTCGCGTCTGCTTCGCACCATCGGTCACGGACGCGTCGGCCACGAGGACGGGCCCGCGGTGAGCGCCGGATTCAACCATCCGCAAGGGCTGGCGCTCTCCGGCGAGACGCTCTACGTCGCCGACACCGAAAACCACATGATCCGCTCGGTGGACCTCGCCACGGGCGACGTCCGAACCGTGGCGGGGACGGGCGCCCAGGGCTACGACCGCTCCGGCGGAAAGACCGGCGCGCAGCAGGTGTTGAACTCCCCCTGGGATCTCGCGATCGAAGGAAGCACGCTCTACGTCGCGATGGCGGGCCAGCACCAGCTCTGGCGGCTGGACTTGCCGATGGGATTCGCGCGCGCCTTCGTCGGGAGCGGCCGCGAGAACATCGTGGACGGTCCCGTGGAAGCGGCCGCGCTGGCGCAGCCCTCCGGGCTGGCGCTCGCGGGGAACTATCTCTACTTCGCCGATTCCGAGGTGAGCGCCGTGCGCCGCGTGGATCTCGCCGAGGAAAGGGTCGAGAGCCTGGTCGGCCGGGGCCTCTTCGACTTCGGGGACCGCGATGGAGACTTTGATTCGGCGAAACTCCAGCACCCGCTGGGGGTCGCCGTCTGGCGAAAGCGGATCCTGGTCGCGGACACGTACAACCACAAGATCAAGGAGATCGACGTCGAGGCGCGCACGGTGAAGACGCTGGCGGGCGACGGCCGTCCCGGAACCGAGCGGGATGGGCATGTCGCGCTTTTCGAGCCGGGCGGTCTCCACGCGGCCGGAGACGTCCTCTACATCGCCGATACCAACAATCACCGCGTCGTCCGTTTCTCCCTCGTGGAGGGCGCCGCGCGCGAGGTGGTGATCGAGGGGCTCGAAGCGTCGGCCACCACGTCCGCGTCCGGGGGAGACGAGCCCGCGCTCCTTTCCACCGCGCGGCTCCGTTCCGGCGAATCCACGGCGTGGCGCGTGGCGGTGAGGCTCCCCGAGGGAGCGCACGTGAGCGCGGAGGCCCCCGCGAGCGTGCGCGTCGCGCGAGGCGCCGAGGTCATGCTGCAGCGCACCATTCTGGGCGAGCCCTGGCCGCTCGCCTTCGAGCTTCCAGGGCAGCCCGAGGGCGCGGCCGACCTCCATGTTCAGGTTTCATTCGCCTACTGCAATGAGAATCAAGGAGTCTGCGTCCCCGCGAATCCGAGCTGGCGGGTTCCCGTGACGTTCGATCGCAACGGGGAAGCCTCGGCCGAGCTCGTAGCCTCCTTATCCTGATCCGGGACCGTTCATGCCGCGCTTCGTAGGCGAGCTGCTCCACGCGGGTCAGGTGTTCTCCATTCCGATCCTGATCCTCTGCAACGCGTTCTTCGTCGCCGCTGAGTTCTCGCTCGTCACGGTGAGGCGGACGCGCCTCGAGGAGCTTCAAGCCAAGCGCACCCCGGGTGTCGGCTTCGCGCTCCTGGCCACGGGGCGCATCGATCAGATGATCGCCGCGACCCAGCTCGGCATCACCATCGCGAGCCTCGCCCTGGGCTGGGTCGGCGAGCCAGGCCTCGCGCATTTCATGGAGCCCTGGTTCCGGTTCCTGCCCGCGGCGTGGGGGCCGGTGGCGGCCCACACGGGAGCCACCATCGTCGCCTTCATGTGCATCACGTTCCTGCACGTCGTGGTCGGGGAGCTGACGCCGAAGACGATCGCGATCCGGATTCCCGACGTGGTCGCGATCCGGCTCGCGGGGCCGCTCCTCGCGTTCGAGCGCGTGGGACGCCCGTTCATACGCCTGACCAGCTACGCCGGCCGCTCGCTCGCGCGCGGCATGGGCTTCGCGCCGACGCAGCACCAGCACCTGCACACCGTCGAGGAGCTGCAGCTCCTGGTGGAGGACGTCTCGGAGGCGGGCCGCATGAGCGCCGAGCAGGCCGAGCTGTTGAAGAACGCGTTCCGGCTCCCGGTGAAGAAGGCGGGGGAGGCCATGGTGCCGCTCGCCCAGGTAGCCATGCTGGACGTGCGATCCACGCCCGACCAGATCATGGACGCGGTGCAGGAGAGCGTGCACACGCGCTTCCCGGTCTGCGACGGCGACCGTACGCGGATCGTGGGAATCGTGAACGCGAAGGATCTCTTCTACATCTACACGACGAGCGGCCTGATCCAGCTCGCGGACGCCATGTATCCGCCCACGTGGGCGCCCGCCGACCGCTCGATCGCCGAGCAGCTCAAGGAATTTCGCCGGATAAGGCGGCAGATGGCGATCGTGGTGGACGCCGCGGGGCATCCGATCGGGATCATCACGCTCGAGGACATCATCGAGGAGCTGGTCGGCGAGATCGAGGACGAACACGACGTGCGCGGCGTGCGCGAGGCCGTCGAAGCGGCGGTCGCGACGCGCGCCCCGCCGCGGGAGGAGCGCCCGAAGTGGGGGCTGTGGCCGAAGCGGTAGATGCGGGACGCAACGATCGAAATGCCCGGGTGGCGGAATGGCAGACGCAGGGGACTTAAAATCCCCTGGGGGAAACCCCATGCAGGTTCGAGCCCTGCCCCGGGCACACGCAACAGCCGCCGGAAAGTGGTTGCCGCCCAATATCATCGGGAAGTGAAGACGGCGCGCCATTGTGCCGATATTTCCCGGCATGAAACGCCTCGTCATTCTTGCAGCGATACTGGGCGCAACGACGCTCTCAGCAAGTGTGGCCGGCGCTGAGGATGCTGAGCTTCCCGCTGCTCCTGCCGCGGCGAAGGCCCCTCCCGCGGCCCCCTCCGAAATTATCTTCTTCGACGGCGCGAGCTGGGTGCCG
>JAYWED010000027.1:0-26563 GCA_043779525.1 Candidatus Eiseniibacteriota bacterium
CCCGGCGTCTTCCCGATAGCCGGATTCAGCCCCTGGGCACAACCCGGGCGATCTTGCGTCCTACCTTGATGATGATCTCTTTTTGCCCTCCGGGGCCGGGCCCCAGAGTGATCTCCTTGCCCACGTCGGTCACGCGCTCCCTTCCCATGTAGACCGCCCCCTGTTTAAAGAGGTTCCCGGCGCTGCTGCCGGTGTATTGATTGGGAAATGCAAGCATCATGAGCTCGCGCGCGCGAAACGCACCGGCCGACACCTCGATGGTGGGCAAATCGCTAGGCAGCTCCCGGCGCGAAAACTGCTTCTCGAATTCACTCTGGGCGAAGTCCGCAGCCTGCGCCCCGTGGTACATGCGGGCGATGCGGTGGGCGAGCGCCTTCTTCAATATCATCGGATTGGCGATGCCGCCGCGCATGGACCGCGCGACTTCTTCCACCTCGTCCGGCGCGGCGTCGGTCGCCAGCCGGAAATAGCGCTCGATGAGCTTGTCGGGGAGGCTCATCACTTTTCCATAGATCTCCTTGGGCGGCTCTGCGATCCCGATGTAGTTGCCGAGGCTCTTGCTCATGCGCCGCACGCCGTCCGTTCCCTCGAGCACGGGAAGCGTCAGGATGACCTGGGGTTCCACGCCGTAGGCGCCCTGGATGTCGCGCCCGGCGAGGAGATTGAATTTCTGCTCGGTCGCGCCGATTTCGATGTCGGCGCGGATCACCACGGAGTCATACGCCTGCATCAGGGGGTACAGAAGCTCATGGACGCTGATCGGCTCGCCGGCCTTGAACCGGATACTGAAATCGTCGCGCTCGAGAATTCGCGCGACGGTGAACCGCGAGGTGAGCTTGAGGACGTCCACGAAGCTCATGGCCTTGAACCATTCGCCGTTCCAGCGCACCTCGGTCTTCGCCTTGTCCACGACCTTGAAGAACTGGTCGAGGTAGGTCTGGGCGTTGGCGTTCACAGCCTCCTCGGTGAGCGTGGGCCGCGTCTGCGAGCGGCCGCTGGGGTCGCCGACGAGCGCGGTGTAGCTGCCCACGATGAGGACGACCTGGTGGCCCAGGTCCTGAAATTGGCGAAGCTTTCGAAGGCCGATCGTGTGTCCGAGATGAATGTCGGGCGCCGTCGGGTCGAATCCTTGTTTGACGCGCAGCGGCGTCTTGGTCGCGATCGAGCGCTCGAGCTTGCGGACGAGATCCTCCTCGGGGATCAGCTCCTCGATCCCCGAGCGGATCACCTCGAGCTGGCGCGCGATCTCGGCGTTCCGGGTCATGTCGGACATGGAGGCCGCAGCCTACCAAGTTTGAAGCGTTCGCGGAAGTGCGCCCGCCTCGGGCCCGCGCCGAGCAAATGGCACTTGACCCACCTGGAGGCGAACCCTAGCGTAGCCTCATCGGGGAGAATCGCACCTACTACGAGGTCTCGATCGTGAGTCCAGGCTGGGGACGTGTCACGAAGGTCGTCTTTGCGGTGCTCGTCGTCGTTCTTTGCGGCGTGGTGGGAGTCGGCATCGGGGTCGCGAACTGGCTCCGGAAGGATCTTCCCTCGCCGACCAACCTCCAGACCATCGCCCCTCCGGTCAAGACCCTGGTCTACGACCGCAACGAGAAGCTCGTTCACGAGTTCTTCAAGGAGAACCGCTCGATCGTGCCGCTGCGGGAGATTCCGCGGCCTCTTATCCAGGCCATCCTGGCGATCGAGGACCGGCGCTTCTACTCGCACTGGGGCATCGACCCGATCCGCCTGGCGCGCGCGCTCGTGACCGACATCGTGGCGCGCCGTCCCGAGCAGGGCGGCAGCACGATCACGCAGCAGCTCGCGCGGAATCTCTTCCTCACGCATGAGAAGACCATGACCCGGAAGCTCAAGGAGATCGTCCTCGCCATCCGGATCGAGCAGACCTACACGAAGGACGAAATCTTGGAGATGTACTTCAACCAGATCTATTTCGGCGAGGGCGCCTACGGCGTCGACGCCGCGGCCAAGGTCTATTTCGGCAAGCGCGTCCAGGAGCTGACGCTGCCCGAGTGCGCCCTCCTGGCCGGGCTGCCACGGAATCCGCGCGACTACTCGCCGCGCCGGGACCCGGACCGCGCGCTCAGGCGCCGGAACCTCGTGCTCTCGCAGATGCTCGCGGCGAAATTCGTCAACCGGGGAGCCTACGAGCAGGCGAGCGAGGCCCCGCTGGGCGTCACGAAGACGCGTTACAACGCGCAGGAAGCGCCCTACTTCATGGAGATGGTCCGCCAGTACCTGGACGAGCGCTATGGCAGTAACCAGCTCTACGAGGGCGGGCTTCGGATCCACACGTCGCTGGACATCGACCTCCAGCACGCGGCCGAGGAGTCCCTCGAGAGGCGGCTCATGGCCCTGGAGCAGCGCAATCAGTACAAGAAGACGCGCGCGGTCCTGGCCAAGGCGGGCGGGGCTCCCGCGCGCGACAAGAACCAGACCGAGTACCTCCAGGGCGCGGTGGTCTCCATCGAGCCCTCGAGCGGACAGGTATTGGCACTGGTTGGCGGCCGCGACTTCAACGACTCGAACTTCAACAGGGCCGTGCAGGCGGCGCGCCAGCCGGGCTCGGCGTTCAAGCCCTTCATCTACACGGCCGCCATCGACAACGGATTCTCGCCGACCGACATCATCCTCGACACGCCGGTCTCATTCCGGGCCGGGAACGGGCAGGACTGGTCTCCTCAGAACTATGACAAGAAGTTCCGCGGCCCCGTGACCCTGCGCAACGCGCTCGCGAATTCGGTGAACGTTCCCGCGGCCAAATTGCTCCAGAAGCTGGGGACCTCGGTCGTGACATCCTATGCGCGGCGCATGGGGATCAAGAGCCGCCTCTCCCCCGACCTCTCGCTCGCGCTCGGCACCTCCGAGGTGAACCTGTTCGAGCTGACCTCTTCCTACGGCGTCTTCGCGAACCAGGGCGTGCGCGTCCCGCCCATCTTCATCCTCCGCGTGGAGGACAAGAACGGGAAAGTCCTCGAGGAAACGCGTCCGGCCGCGGAAGAGGTGCTGAGCCCCGAGACAGCGCTCACGATGACGAGCATGATGGAGAGCGTGCTGGAGAACGGGACGGCCGCTTCGGCGCGATCCCTGGGCTTCACGGCGCCGGCCGCCGGCAAGACCGGAACGACCGACGACTACAGCGACGCCTGGTTCGTGGGCTACGTGCCAGGCGTGGTCACGGGCGTGTGGGTCGGGTTCGACCGGAAGCAGAAAATCGGGCCCGGCATGACCGGCGCCGCGGCGGCGCTGCCGATCTGGGTGGACGTGATGCTCGCGGGCACCAAGAATCGCCCGCCCCAGGATTTCCCGGTTCCGAGCGGCGTGTTGAGCCGGCTCATCTGCACCGAGACGGGACTCCTCGCGAATCCCGCCTGCCCCAGCACCGAGATCGAGCTCTTCCGCGAAGGAAGCGAGCCCACCGGGTACTGCAACGTGCACACGGGAACGGCCAAGCCGGAGACCGAGACGCCCGACTTCCACGAAACCGATACCGAGGCCCCGCCCGACGAGCGCTTGAAGCTCTAGCGCCCCTGGGCCTCGATCACGAGCGGCTCGGGGGTCGGGGCGGCATCCGCGATCCGGTAGGCGGTCCGGGCCGTTTCCGCCCAGTCGGGAGCGTCGCGACGAGCCTCGATGATCGCGAGGGTCTCCCCGGCTGTCACGGGATCCCCTACCTTGCGCAGGAGCCGGATCCCGACTGCGTGATCCACCTCCTGATCCTTTCGCTCCCGTCCTCCCCCCATCGCGACGAGGAGCATCCCGAGCGCGCGCGGGTCGATTCCGGCCACGAACCCCTGCCGGTCGGCAGCGACCTTGGTCTCCACCGGGGCCCGAGGCAGGATCGAGGCGTCCACGGTGACCCTCGGGTCGCCCCCCTGGGCCTGGATCATGGCCTCCGCGCGCTGCATGGCGGCGCCGGACTCCAGGGTGGAGTCCATGCGGGCGTCCGCTTCGTGACGCTCGCGCGCCGCGCCGCAGAGCACGAGCATGGCCGAGCCCAGGACGCGCGTCAGGGCGGCCACGTCCGGCGGGCCCTCGCCGCGCAGGATGGAGAGCGCCTCCGCGGTTTCATTCGCGTTGCCGATGGTGAGCCCCAGAGGCTGATCCATCGCGGTGATGAAGGCACGCGCGTTCCTTCCCAGCTCGCGCGCGGTGTCCACCAGCTCGCGGCCCAGCTCGACCGCCGTCTCCCGCGTCTCCATGATCGCCCCGCGGCCGCACTTCACGTCGAATAGGATTCCCGAGGCGCCCGCCGCCAGCTTCTTGCTCAGGATGCTCGCGACGATGAGGGGGCGGCTCTCCACGGTCGCGGTCACGTCCCGGAGCGCGTAGAGCGTGCCGTCCGCGGGCGCCAGATCCTTGCTCTGGCCGGCGATCACGACCCCGATCCGCCGCGCCTGCGCCGCGAACTCGTCCGCCGTGAGGTTGGTCCGAAATCCGGGAATCGCGTCCAGCTTGTCGCGGGTGCCCCCGGTGTGCCCGAGGCCCCTGCCGACGATCATGGGGACGGCGGCCCCGCACGCGGACACCCAGGGCGCGAGCGCGATCGAGATCTTGTCCCCGACGCCCCCGGTCGAATGCTTGTCCACGGTGGGGCGGCCGATGCCGTTCCAGCCGATGATGCGCCCGGAATGGAGCATGGCGTCCGTGAGGGCGACCGTCTCCTCGCGGTCCATGCCGCGGATGGTGATCGCCATGAGGAGCGCCGTGGATTCGTAGTCGGGAATGGAGCCGTCCGTCACGCCCCGGATCCAGCGCCCGATGGCCTCGCGGGAAAGAGCGCCGCCGTCCCGCTTCACGCGGATCAGGTCCTTCACGAAAACGCCGCGATCAGGAGGGGGCCCGGAACTCGGTGAAGGGCCGCGGCAAGAGATCCGAGAGGCGGATTTCCTCGGGAGAGCCGTCGGGACGTTCCACGAGCAGCATGAGATCCGGAGCGTGCTCGAGGAGCACCTGCCGGCAAGCGCCGCATGGAACCACGGGACGCATCGTCTCCGACACCAGAGCGAGCCGCCGGAAGCCGGAAGAGCCGCGAGCCAGCGCCCCGAAAAGGGCGTTCCGCTCGGCGCACATCGAGAGCCCGAAGCTCGCGCTCTCGACGTTCACGCCGGGGTGCGTCGCGCCGTCCCGGGATTCGATGAGGGCCGCGACGCGGAAGCGCGAATAGGGAGCCACGCTCCGGCGAAGGAGCGCGCGAGCCGATTCGAGGAGTGCGGCCGGGGACGAGGCCGCGTCAGGCACGACGATGAGGTCCGCGCGTGGGCGCCGGCGCGGCCGCGAGCAAGGAGAGCCCCGCGAAACGGACCGCAAGCCTTCGCTTGACCTTGTCGTCGAAGGAAACGAGGAGGGAGGCCTTTTCGCCGCTCCCCTTCGTCTCCAGCACGAGCCCATCGCCGAACTCGGCGTGCTGGACCCGGTCCCCAACCTGAAAGTCGCGTTGATCCGTCATATCTTCTTTTCTCCCCCTACCCGGACGATGGAATCTTCGTGCTCTTGTACTGCACCTTGCGCGCGCGGCGTGTTCCGGCTCCGCCGGTCTCCGATTCCTGCCGCTCGCCGATCAGGGTCAGGATCTTGGGGGGCTGCCCCTCGCGCATGAAGACCCGCACCACACGCTTTCCCATGCTGCAGAGAATCTCGTAGGGAAGCGTCTCGGCCCGCTCGGCCACCTCCTCCAGCGTGATCGCGGCGCTTCCCTGCTCCCCCCAGAGGACCGCCTCGTCGCCGAGCGCCACATCGGGGATCTCGGTGACGTCCACCATCGTGAGGTCCATGGTCACGCGCCCGATCATCGGCGCCCTGCGTCCGCGGATCAAGACTTCCCCGCGGTTGGAGAGGAGCCACGGCAGGCCGTGGCCGTATCCGACCGGGAGCACGCCCACGCGGGTCGTGCGCTTGGTCTGGTACGTGCGGCCATAGCTGATGAAGCGCCCCGAGGGGACGGAGCGCAGCTGCACGACGCGCGACTTGAAGGACATCACGCCCTCGACGGGGATGACCCGCGGAACCCGCGTGCTGGGGTAGAACCCATACGCGAGGATGCCGGGTCGAACCATGTCGAGCCTCGACTGGGGAAGGCTCAGGATCCCCGCGCTGTTCGCGGCGTGCCGGATGGGGACCTCGATCTTCTGCCGCGCCATCGCGTCCAGGATTGCCTGGAAACGCCCGAGCTGCTCTTCGGCGAAAAACGTGTTCCCCGAGTCGGCGTCGGGGAAATGCGTGAAGACTCCCTCGAGCGTGAGGTGGGGCATCGCGCTGACCCGCTGCAGAAACTCGAGCGCGTCGCCGTCGGAGACGCCCGTGCGGCCCATCCCCGTATCCACCTCGACGTGGATCCGTGAGGTCGTCTCGCGTGCGACCGAGCGCCGCGACAGAAGCTCGGCGAACTCGAGACTCGAGACGCACGGGGTCAGGCGGTGCTCGATGATCTCGTCGATCTCGGAGCGAAGCGAGGGACTCAGGATCACGATCGGAGAGTCGAGACCCGCCGACCGGAGCTCGATTCCCTCGTGGAGCGTGGCGACCCCGAGCATCGACACGCCTGCGTCCAGGGCCGCGCGCGCGATCTCGACCGCGCCGTGTCCGTAGGCGTCGGCCTTGACGACGAGCAGAATCGAGCATGCCGGACCGATCGCGGCCTGGATCGCCGCGATGTTCCGATCGAACCGGTCAAGATCGACTTCAGCCCAGGTGGGGAATTCCATCATGGTCGCCGGGTATCCGAGTGCCACAGGGCGTGTGGCGGCGCAAGCAGCCCATCGCGTACACTTCGCGCGTGACCTCTTCGAATTCTAATCCCCGGCCCGCTCCCGACCGAGAGGAATTCGCGCGCGCGGCCGCGGAGCTTCTGGATCTCGTGCGGCACCTGTCGGGACCCGACGGGTGCCCCTGGGACCGCGAACAGACGTCGAAGACCTTGAGCCCGTACCTGGTGGAGGAAGCGCACGAGGTCGGCGAGGCGATCGCGCAGGGCGGCGGGGCGGCTTCCCGCGAGGAGCTGGGCGACTTGTTCTTCCTCGTCGTCTTCCTCGCGGTCGTCTTCGAGCGCGAGGACGGCACGAAACCCAACAATCTGGTCCGGGGAGTCATCGCCAAGATGATCGCCCGGCATCCGCATGTGTTCGGCGAGCGCCGCGATCTCGATTCCACGGGCGTTTTGCGCCAGTGGGAGGAAGGCAAGCGGCGCGAGTCGGGACGGGACTCGATACTGGGCCCCGGCCCCGCGCGCCTTCCGGCGCTCCTCCAGGCCTACCGCGCGCAGGAGAAGGCGGCCTCGGTCGGGTTCGACTGGGAGAGCGTCGAGGGCGTGGTGGCGAAGCTGCGCGAGGAGGTCGCGGAGACCGAAGAAGCGATACGGTCGGGCGATGAGGGCCGGGTGTCCGAGGAAATCGGGGACCTGCTCTTCGCCACGGTCAATCTCGCCCGATTCGTGAAACGGGACCCCGAGGCGCATCTCTCGGCGGCCATCGAGAAGTTCCGGCGGAGGTTCGACCGGGTGGTGGAGCTCCTCCGGGCCCAGGGATCCTCGCCGGAGAAGGCGGGACTGCCCGAGCTGGACCGGCTCTGGGAGGCCGTGAAGCACGAGGAGCGAAGCTAGGCGGCCGGCGGCGGCTCTTCCGGAGCGCTCTTCTCGGCCGTGGCCGCTTCCGGGGCGCTCTTCTCGGCCGTGGCCGCTTCCGGGGCGCTCTTCCCGGCATCCGCCTTGTCGCGATCGGCCTCGGCCACATAGTTCAGCCTGAGCTCCGTGAGCACGTGGTTCAGGAACCGCGCCTCCTGCCCCGTCAGGTTCCCCGAAGTCTTGGCCCTCAGCATCTCGAGCATCTCGATCGACATCTTGGCGTGGGCCATGTCCCGCTCGATCTTCTGGGTGAACGGGTTCATGACCTTGCCCATCTGCTGCATGGCGGCGGCCTGGAACGATTGCACGAGTCCCATCAAGAGATCGCGCTCGTGCAGTCCCTCCGCCGGGCCCGCGCCTTCTTTCGTTTCGCTCATCATCGGGTTCGCTCCGCGATCACCATGGTCAGGTACGAGGTCTCACGCGCCGCGAGCAGCACCGGGTGATCACGGCTCTGCCCCAGCACGTCGACGACACGCAGCTCCGTGCGCGCGTGCTTCGCCGCCGCCCGGAGGATCTCGAGAAACGCCTCCGCGTCCACGTGGTGCGAGCAGGTGGCGGTGGCGAGGGTTCCGCCGGGGTTCAGGACCTGGAGTGCGGCCGAATTGATCGCGACGTACTTGCGCGCTCCCTCCGCCAGCGCTTTCCTGCTGCGCACGAGCGCGGGCGGATCGAGGATGATCATATCAAAGCGGGTCTCCTTCCGCGCGAATCCCGCGAGCGCGCGCTCGGCCTCCTCGACCATGAACCCGACCTCGCGCCCCGGAGCGTTCCTCTCGGCGTTCCGCCGCGCGCGATCGATGGCCGTGACCGAGCTGTCGATGCCGAGCACGGATTCGGCCCCCGCCATGCAGCAGTGGAGCGAGAAGAGCCCCGTGTAGCAGTAGAGATCCAGGACCCGCCTTCCGAGGGACTCGCGGGCAATCCGTTTCCGATTCTCCCGCTGATCCAGAAATTCGCCGGTCTTCTGCCCATGGCGGAGATCGGTATTCAGGACCAGCCCCTCGTACGGCGCCTCCACCTGCTCCGGCACCTCGCCCCGCTCGAGCGGCTCGAGGAGCGGCAGATCCTCGAGCAGGCGCGCCTGGGAGTCCCTGCGGCAGAGGATTCCCTTGGGGCGGAGCACCTCGTGAAGCACCTCGAGGATCCACTCGATCCGACGCTCGATGCCGGCCGTGAGGCTCTGGACACAGAGATAGTCTCCGTATCGGTCGACCACCAGTCCCGGGAGAAAATCTCCTTCGCCATGGATCAGCCGATAGGTCGACTCGACGGGCATGATCCGGCGTCTCAGCGCCAGCGCCAGCTCGACGCGGTCCCGCACGAGGTTGGCGTCGATCGCCCGGACGTGGCGCGCATAGAGGCGCACCGCGATCAAGGAGTGCGGATTGTAGAGGCCGACGCCGATCGGCTGGTCGCGATGATCCACCACGACGACCTCGTCGCCCGGGGCGAGACCATCCTCGCTCGACTCGATCTCGTTGCTGAAGATCCACGGGTGCCCCGACCGCAGACGGCGGTCCTGGTTCTTGGCGAGACGGATGGCCGGCTTCAGGGTCTCAGCGATGGGAGCCCCGTCGCGGACCCGCGGGCGCGAGGCCCAGGTATCCGAGCATCTTGTTCGCGAGCTTCGCGGCGAAGAAATCCGAGGCGGGCTGCCCCTGGATGGGACACAGCTCGACAATGTCGCAGCCGACGACCTGCCTGCGCTCGCAGACGGCGCGGAGGAGCTTCAATCCTTCGTCCCAGGTTCCGCCTCCCGGCTCCGGCGTGCCCACACCCGGCACGTAGGCGGGATCGAAGAAGTCGAGATCCACCGTCACGTAGACCGGATTCCGCAGCTCCGCGAGGATCGCATCGACCGGCATTCCGCTCGCGCGGATCTCGCGGGCGAGAAAAACGGGCGCCTTTTCGCTGTGGACGTAATCGGCCTCCTCGCGTGAGACGCTCCGGATTCCGACCGCGACCGTGGGGACGCCCAGCTCGCGGACGCGCCTCATGACGCTGGCGTGGCTGTGCTTGGTGCCTTGGTATTCCGCGCGAAGGTCGAGATGCGCGTCGAGCTGGAGCACCGAGAGATCGGGGTAGCGCCGGTGGAGGGCCCGGACCGGGGCGATGGTGAGTGAGTGCTCGCCGCCGAGCGCGAAGGGGATCACGCCGGCGTCGGCGAGGCTTGCGCTGACCCCTTCGAGCCGTGCCAGCCCCGCCTCCGGGTCCAGCGGGTTCACCTCGATTTCGCCCAGCGTGGCGATGCCGATCCGGAACGGCTCCAGATCCAGCTCCTCGTCGTAGAACTCGACCTGGCGGGAAGCCTCTAGAATCGCGCGGGGCCCGAAGCGCGTTCCGGGCATGTAGCTCGTCGTCTGATCGAAGGGCGCGGGCACAAACGCGACCCGAGCCCGGCTGAGAGGACTTTCAGCCGGGCTCAGGCCCAGGAACAGAAGCGGTGTAGGAGCCGAAAGCCGGGTGCGCTTCTTAGAGGTCGTCGGCTTCCTCTTCTTCCTCTTCCTCGTCATCGTCGTCATCATCGTCATCGAGATCGTCGTCGTCCTCGAGTTCGTCTTCCTCTTCTTCATCGCCCTCGAACGGATCCTCCTCCGCGTCGTAATCGTAGATGCGGGCGGCCGGATCTTCCTCCCACTCCTCCGAGCGGTGCTGCGCGCTGCCGTACTCGCGCTCCGGGTTGGAGCCCTTGCGTTTCATTTCGAGATCCTCACAAGCTGGTGGACAAGGGTGCTGCCGACGAAAAACCGCGGACGGGAAGTTACGGAGAGTGCCAATTCCCGTCAACGGAAAAAGCATGGTCCGCCAGAAACCCGGGGGCAAGAGAGAACTTACCGCCGGCTCGCGACGCCCTTCTTGAGCCTCTCGAGATACGCGGGCTGCAGAGGATACCCAAGCTCCTGGGCTCGCAGCGCATCCCGGACCGCGGCGTCGAACCTCCCCAGCCGCTCGTAAGCCTTGGACCGGGCGTAGAAAGCCGCCGAAGAGCGGGGATCGAGGTCGAGGGACCGCCCGTAATCGAGCGCGGCGCCGGCCATGTCCCCGAGCAGGAACCTGGCCTCTCCCCGCCAGAGATAGGCCTTCGGGTTAGCGGGCTGGAGGCGGATCGACGCGTCGAAGTCGGGAATGGCCTGGTCGAGCCGGTTCATCCCGCTCAGCGTGAGGGCCCGGTTCAGGTAGCCCTCGGCGTAATCCTTCTTCAACTCGACGGCCCGGTTGAAATCCTCGAGCGCCAGATCGCGCCGGCCCAGGGCGAGGTTGACAGCTCCCAGGCTGTTCCACGGGACAGCCTCGCGGGGCTCGAGGCGAACGGCCTGCGTAAGATCGGTCAATGCCCCCTCAAGATCTCGATTCAGATAGCGGAGGGTCCCCCGCATGGTGAGGGCCCGGGGTTGCTTCGGATCGAGGGACAGGGCCTTCTGGGCGTCCGACATCGCGAGGTCATTCCTGCCTTGCTGCATGAAGGACCGGGCCCGCATCGTGTAGCCCAGCGGTAAGTTCGGGTATTGGCTCAGCACGTCGTTCCAGAGCGTGACGTTGTCCTTCCAGACCGCGCACCGGGCCTGAGTCGCGAAGAGCGCCGCGGCGCCGGCGACCGAGAGCGCAACGATGAGGCCGGCTCTCGGCAGCGCCCGCCTGGCCAATGGCCCCTCCGCCAGCGATCCGCACAGGCTCGCGATGATGAATCCGATCCCCACGAACGAGAGGTAGGTGTAGCGGTCGGCGATGATGGCGCTGCCGACGGGAAGGAGCTGGAGCACCAGAGCCACGTTCGCGAGGAAGAAGAGCGCCCCGAACGCCACCGCCCTGCCCCAGCGCAGGCTGAGCGCGACCAGGGCGGCGAACAGGAGCGCCCCCAAGGGAGCCAGGT
The DNA here is from genome assembly GCA_043779525.1 of Candidatus Eiseniibacteriota bacterium. Taxonomy (GTDB): domain Bacteria; phylum Eisenbacteria; class RBG-16-71-46; order SZUA-252; family SZUA-252; genus WS-7. The sequence goes on from JAYWED010000027.1 coordinate 11,499, forward strand.
AGTAGACGAGCGGCAGGCCGCCGCCGGCCGTCCTCAACGGATAGGGGTAGAGGGCCGAGAGATGCGCCGGCGCAAGCGCGCGGATCAGGTACGCCGAGATCCCGTAGCACGCGAAGAGGATCCGCTCGTAGAACGCGAAGGACCCGAGGCTCTGGACCGCGCCCTGCCTGGCCTGCGCGACCACGGCCACGTATCCGAAGACGAGCGCGATTGCGAAAAAGGGGGCCTTCTCGAGCAGAAGCGTCCGAAGGGTTGACTTCCGCTTCAGATAGAAGTCAATCACGAGGAGAGTCAGAGGGAGGCTCACGGCCATCCCTTTCGAGAGCAGTGAGAGGACGAACAGCGCCAAGGCGGCGGTATAGAAAGCCGCGCGCGGTCCGCGCCCTCGCGCATACAGGACATAGCTCGCGCAGGCCGCGATATAGAAGAGCGCGTAGAGCATGTCCTTGCGGCCCGAGACCCACGCCACCGATTCCACGTGGAGCGGGTGAACCCCGAAGAAAAGCGCCGCGATGGCGGCCATCGCGCTCCGGCCCGTGAGCAGGAAGACGAAACCGAATACCGCGAGCGTGACGATCACGTGGAGGATCAAGTTCTCGATGTGGTATCCGCGCGGGTCCAGCTTCCAGAAGTGATAATCCACGGCGAACGACGCCATGGTCAGCGGGTGATAGTTCCCCTCCACGAACGTGGTGAAGATCGTCCGGAGACCGGCGGGAGACAGGTCGTGGATCAATGGCTGGTCCGTGGCGTAGAACGGATCGTCCCAGTCCGTGAAGCCGTTGTGGGTCGCGGGGAAATAGGCCCACGCGGTGACGAGAGCGACGAGAATCGGGAGCCACCACGCGAGGGTGCGCCGCGCCTGTGCGCCACCGGTCCGATCGCCTCGCGGCGCCGAGCCATGCGGCGGTTTGCCTTTGCGGGGGCGGCTCGTCGTGTCCGCCGGCCGGCGGCTGCCTGTTCGGGCCATGGGGCGGCAGCATATCGCATCCGGGCAGGAAGAGGCGAAGGCGAGCCAGGCGAGACGGGCCGAGGCGTGGACCGGTCACGTCATGTCGAAAAAATGGCGGGGCCGACGGGACTCGAACCCGCGACCTCCTGCGTGACAGGCAGGCGTTCTAACCGACTGAACTACGACCCCACCGCGTTTTCTCGACGTAGAACGGGTAGTTTAACGCGCTGCGGCGAGCCCGGTCAACGGCATTAGGCCCCGGCCGGGCGTCGGAAGGGGCGTCGTTGGGGACGTCGCTAGATACGCGTGAGAACCGTCGATTTGTAGTAATGGCGGAGGATTTCGCGGTAATCCATCCCGGCGCGGGCCATGCCCATGGCCCCCCACTGGCACATCCCGATGCCGTGCCCGTTTCCGGCGCCGGTGGCGACGACCTTGATCGCGTGGCCATCCTCCCCGCGAAGGATCCCGATCTTGAAGAAGCTGCTCCGGAGAATCGCGGCGGTGCCGGGCCTGCGGAGAACCCAGCGGGTGCGGTCGCCGTGGAAGACGAGACTGCCCGAAGTCGTGCTCACCGCCAGATCGAGCACGCGGCCGCACCGCGATCGCTTGTCCACCCTGACGTCGAGGAGATCGCCGCCGAGCGAAGCGGCGGCAGGGTTCTCCACGGCTCCGTAGCGACGGAGCATGGCCACGAAGGCGTCCACGTCCCACTCCTCGCGCCACCGGAAGTTCGAGGAGAGCGCGCAATAAGACTGCGTGCCCGGCCCCGCGTCGTCCCGGACGCTCCGAAGATAGGCTGTCCAGTCCCAGGGCCACACATCCTCGACGTTGGCCGTACGGCCGCCGCAGGCGGAGGAATAGAGCGCCCGGATGGGCTGTCCGTCCGAAGTGAGCACCTCGCCGCGGGTGGCCTGGACCGCGCGGTCGCTCTGGGGATTCTCCCGCGTGATCCCCGCATAGACCTGATCCTCGACCGACGCGTAGAGATCGAAGCCAAGCTCCGCGCGCCGGCCCAGGTAGGCCACCGTGTAGGAGCGCGCCGCCACGGCCTGAGCCTTGACGGCGGCGAAATCCGACTCGGGAGGAGTCCCGATCTCGTTCGGGAGGACGCTCGCCAAGTATTCCTCGAGCCCGACGACATTCACCAGCGTGAGCCCTTCGGGATCGGACGCGTGCACGCGGAAGGTCCCCCGGTACCAGTTCCCGCTCCAGCCCGAGTAGCCTCGTGGCTCGGGAACCAGCTCGAGGGTGTCGCCGGCTCCTCCGGACCAGACCGGCCGGGAATCACCCTCCCGGATCACGTGGATCGTTCCGGCGCCCTCGCGAATCACCGCGATACGGTCCCCCGAGCCCCCTCCGGCGATCTTCTTCCCGCCCAGGAGCCGCAAAGTCCAGTCGCGCGAGCCCGCGATCGTGAGCCGCGGGGCCGCGACGGCGAGCCCGATCCGGATCGAGGACGCCGAGCGCCAACCGTCGGAGGGCGGCCCCGGAACGGGCCTGGCCGGAATGCGCGCGCCCGCGACCGGCGCTCCCGTGGGGCCTGCGGAGACCGGCGGTTCCATGCGCCGAGCGCCCGCGCATCCGGCGAGCGCCGCAAGCGCGGCGCAGGCGAGCAGGAGGGGGCCGCGAACGCGGCCCGCGTGAATCGCGCTCCCGCTACCGGGGATGCGGCGACGGCGTGACCGAGCCAAGCACGACCTCCTTGCGGGCGCCGGTGGCCGAGGGCACGTTGCCCGGCCGTCCCGATATGGATTCGAACGCCAGAAACGCGAACGCCATCGCCTCCTTGGCGCCAACGGGCACCCCCAGAGACTCCGTGGTGAGCACGCGCGAGCCCGGCAGGGCCTTCCCGATGGCCCGGAGCAGCGTCAGGTTCTTGGCCCCGCCGCCCGAGACCAGCACCTCGTCGGGCCTGCGCCTCTCCGAGAGAGTCACCCCGCGCGCGACCGCTCCCGCCGTGATCTCGACCGCGGTCCGGAGACGATCCGCGAGCGAGAGCCGCGTCGTCCGCGCGAGGAAGCGTTCGAGATAGGCGGCGCCGAACTCCTCCCGCCCCGCGCTCTTGGGGGGACGGCGCGCGATGAAGGGGTCGGCCAGGAATTCCGAGACGACCTCCGGATCGGCGTGGCCCCGGGCGGCCTCGGCCCCCTCGTCGTCGTAGCGCGCGCCGGTGGGCCCGAGGGATCCCATGATCGCGTCGAGCAGCATGTTCCCCGCGCCGCAGTCGAACGCCACCACGTCCTCCACCTGGGCATTGGGCTTGAGCCTCGTGAGGTTGGCGATGCCGCCCAGGTTCAGGAGCACGCGATCGCTCACGTCGGATACGAACTGGTGAAGGTCGAATCGAGGGACGAGCGGGGCTCCCTCCCCTCCCTCGAGCACGTCGGCCATGCGGAAGTTGGACACGACGCGGCAGGAGAGCGCGCGCGCCACGGCGGTCGGCTCGCCGATCTGGATCGAGAGCGGCACGCCGGAGCGCTTCCCCTGCGGATCGTGGAACACGGTCTGCCCGTGCAGGCCCACGACCTCGGGGACCGCTCCACGCGCTTCCGGCGCCTGGAGCGCATCGCGCGCGGTCAGAGCCGCGTGCTGGCCCAGCTCCACGTGAAGGGCCAGGAGATCGCGCATGGGGAGCGTTCCCTCCTGCGCGTGGAGCACGCGATCGCGGAGCGCCGGGGCGAAGGGGCGATGCCGCCATGAGACGAGCCGGGTGCGCCGTGGAGCGAGTCCGCGCTCGACCGTGACCAGCGCCGCGTCCGCGCCGTCAGCCGACGTGCCGCTCATGATCCCGATCGCGCAGGCGGATCCCACGACGTCGGTCCGGCTCATCGCCCGCTTCCCTGCAGGAGTCCCTCGACGATCTGCCGCTGGAAGATCACGAACGCCAGGAGCACCGGGGCCGTTGCGAGCGTGGATCCCGCGAGGAGCGCGCCCCAGTCCACGCTGTGCTCGGACTGTGCGAAGAGCGCCAGTCCGACCGGCAGGGTTCGCATGGATTCCGAGGTCGTCAGAACGAGCGGATGCAGGAACGCGTTCCACGTGGTCAGGAATCCGTTCACGCCCACGACCGCGAGCCCGGGCCCCGATAGCGGCAGGATGATCCGCCAGAACGTCGCGGCCGGACTCAGCCCGTCGGTGCGGGCCGCCTCCTCCAGCTCCGGGGAGAGCGTCTGGTAGTAGTGCGCCATGAAGAGCACTCCGAATGGATCGGCCAGATGCGGGAGGATGAGCCCCGGATAGGTGTCGAGAAGCCCCAAGCGGGCGAAGAGCAGGTAGAGCGGCACCAGCGTCACCTGGCGCGGGAGGATCAGGAACGCGGTGGCGAGTCCAAGGAAGACGCCCTTCGCGGCAAATCGTCCGCGCGCGAGCGCGTGCCCCGCGGCGGCGCTCAACAAGATCTGGAGCGGCACGGCGATCCCGGTCACGAGGAGCGAGTTCAGCGCGAAGCGGCCCATTCCATTGCCGGAGCCGAGCGCCCTGTAGTGATCGAGCGTGAATCCCCCGCTCCACCAGTCCGACGGAGCGATGGGAAGCGAATTCCCGACGCCGAAGGAGACCCGCGCCATGTAGAGGAGCGGCGCGATGGAGATCAGCGCGACCGCTGAGAGCCAGAGCGCAGCGCGGTTCATGCCACGGACTCCTCGCGACCCACACGCCGCTGCACGAGGAGGATCGCCCCGACCAGGAGGAGCAGGATGTACGCGATGGCGCAGGCGTAGCCCATCTCGAAGTGGTAGAACGCGCGCTCGTACAGGTGGTAGACGAGCGTGAGCGTGCTGTCGAGCGGTCCGCCGCGCGTGAGCACGAACACCTCGATGAAGATCTGGAAGGAGCGAACGGTGTTGAGCAGTACGACGAAGAGGAGCACGGGCCTCACGTGCGGGAGGATGATCCTCCGCTCGATCTCGAGCCCACGCATCCCTTCCAGCCGCGCGGCCTCGAGCTGCTCCGGCGGGAGCGTCTTCCGTCCGGCGAGAATCAGGATCGCGTAGTAGCCCACGCTCGCCCAGACATCCATGGCCATGATCGAAGGGAGTGCCAGGCGCGAATCTTGGAGCCAGTGGAGAGGCTGAAGGCCAAGCCCCGCGAGCCATCCGTTCAGGAGCCCCTGCTCGGCGTAGAGCGACTTGAACACGAGCGAGATCACGACCATCGAGAGGGTCGCGGGGAAGAAGATCGCGGCGCGGAAGAACGCCTCGCCGCGGCGCAGACGGCTCAGGAGCGCGGCCACGACATAGGCGAGGACCAGCGTCACGGGGAGCGTGCCCACGACGAAGATCGCGGTGGTCCGGAGCGCGTGCCAGAACGGGGGCGATCCCAGCGCGCGGGCGTAGTTGGCTCCGCCGATCCAGCGCGTCAGGTCGGGTCGAAGTGGGTTCATGTCGAGGAAGCTGAGAGCGAGCGCGGCCAGGAGCGGGAGCAGCCCGAACACGGCGAAGCAGAGCGACCACGGGAGAAGCCCGGCGAGCGAGCGGCCTCTCATGGATTGAGCTTCAGGAGGGCGGTTATCCGCGCGTCCGCCGATCGCAGCGCCGCTTCGGCGGATTTCTTGTCGTAGATCGCCTCCTCCAGCTCCGCGTTCAGAATCTCCTCGATGTCCACCCAGCGCGGATGGACCGGCGGAGCGACCGCGGTCTGAAGCTGCTGGACGAAGACTCTGTCGCGTGGGTGGGAGACGAAGTACGTGTCCTGCTCGGCGGCGGTGGCGGCGGGAAACGCGTTCCCGGTCGCGACGTAGAGCGGCATCGCGTTCTCCTCCCGCACGAGGAACCGCGCCAGCAGGAGCGCCGGGGCCTTCTCCTTCGACCCGCGGAAGATCCCGAGCGCCTCGGCTCCCGCGAAGGAAGCCGGGGTTCCCTTGCCCGCCGCGGGGCGGGGCATCAGCGCGACCTCGAACCCGAGATCCGGAGCGGACGCGGGCAGCTTCCGGAGCATCCAGGGGCCCGAGATCGTGAACCCGAGCCTTCCACGCGTGAAGGCCTCGTCCAGCATCTCCTGCCGATCGAGGAGCGAATGGGTCTTCAAGCTCAGGAAATACCTGAGCGCCTCGATGTTCTGCGGGCTTAAGACCACGCTCCGCGTGAGCGTGGAATCCAGTATCGCGCCGCCGTTCCCCCAGGCAAAGGGCATGAATTTCTTGAAGAGAACCTCGCGCTCGCCGGAGTTCAGCCCGAAGCCCCGGACGCCCGAGCCCAGCGCGTCGACGCGAGCGACGGCGTTCGAGAGCTCGGCCCAGGTGGCCGGCGGATGCTCGGGCGAGAGCCCGGCGCGCTTCATGAGGTCCGTGTTCGCGTAGAGCGCCCGCGTCCCCAGCATCCACGGGATCGCGTACGCGCGCCCGCGGTATTCCGCCACGGACCAGCCACGGAGCGCCGGCTTCAGGTCGGGAATGCTGTCGGTGAGATCGATCAGGGTGCTGTCGGCGACGAGGCCGGGAAGGAACGTCGAGCCGAGCTCGGCCAGGTCGGGAGGCCGCCCCGCGGCGACCGCGGCCACGATCTTCTCGCGGCCGCTCTGCCACGTGAGCTGCTCGACTTTGACCAGGATGCCGGGATGCTCGCGCTGGAAGCGGTCGAGAACAGGCTGGATGGCGGCGAGCGGGGAGAATTGCCAGAAGACGACGGTGCGTTTTTCCGCGGGCCCGCGGCCGCAGCCGGCAAGGGCCAGGGCGAGGATGAGCGCTAGGATCGAATGGCCGCGCGTACCCATCCCTGGGCCTCCCTGAGCCGCCGCTCCGCCTCCGCGCGCGACACGCGGGCGCGGCGCATCACGATGGCCACCTTGAGCGATCCGCCCGCGCGCTTCAGCCAGGGTCCCGTCTCCTCGTAGGTCGCTCCGGTCGCGTTCATGAAGACGCGCTTCGTACGCTCCTCCAGCTTACGGCTCGCGGTCCGGAGATCCACCATCAGATTTTCGTACACCTTCCCCAGACGCACCATGGCGCCCGTGGTAAGCATGTTGAGCACGAGCTTCTGCGCGGTCCCCGCCTTGAGCCGCGTGGAGCCGGTCAGGACCTCGGGCCCCACGCGCGGCGCGATGATCACATCGCACCGGAGCGGCGCGCTCCTGGAGGGATTCGCGGTGACCGCGATCGTGGCGGCGCCCACCTTGCGCCCGTATTCCAGCGCGCCCAGGGCGTAGGGCGTGCGGCGGCTGGCCATGATCCCGACCACCACGTCGCGCTCGCCGACGCGGAGCTTGCGGAGCGCGGCCTGCGACGTCTTGGAGTCGTCCTCGGAGCCCTCGACGGAGCGCACGAGGGCGCGGCGTCCGCCCGCGATGATCCCCTGGACGAGCGTGCGCGGCGTGCCGAAGGTGGGCGGGCACTCGGTCGCGTCGAGCACGCCCAGGCGGCCGCTGGTTCCCGCCCCGACGTAGAAGAGCCTCCCGCCGCGCGCGAGCCGCTCCACGATGAGATCCACCGCGCGCGTGATGTTCCGGATCTCGCGCCCGACCGCGAGCGGAACGCGGCGATCCTCCTGATTCATCAATTTCAAGATCTGCGCGGTTGAAAGTTTGTCGAGGTTCTTCGAGCGCGGGTTCCGCTGCTCGGTGACGAGCTTGCCCAGCTCGCGGAAGATCGCCTTGCCGCTTCTCCGGTCGGTCATCGGGCGCGGATCATCCGCCCGTCCTGCGACACCCTGTGCCCCACGACATCTACCGCGGTGAGCCGGTAGAAATAGAGGCCGGTGGCCGCGATATTTCCCTGGGAGTCGCGACCGTCCCAGCAATAGGTGTTGAACCCGGCCTGGCCCGGCCATTCGAGCGAGGCGACGCGCCGACCGGCCACGGTCATGAGCAGGAGCTGGACCTTGGGTGTCGGCGTGCTCAGCTCGAACTGGAACACCGAGCCCTCGCATCCCGTGCCCATGAGGCGCGGGCTCACGACCGCGACGTGGCGAAGCGTGAGGCTGGTCTCGACGGTGAAGGTACCCTGGGCGAACACGCCTGTGCGTCCGCTGATCTCGACGTCGAGCGTGTGGGGACCCCGCGTGAGGTCCATGGCAGGAGCCACGAGGACCCACCGCCGGTTGGTCGCGTCCAGGGCGGTCTTCGTGACGTTGGCGAGCGGGACGCCGTCGAGGAGGAGCGTGAGCGAGTCGGCCGTCACGGGAATCGGGGTGGTCACCTCCGCCCGCAGGGTCGCGTTGGACTCCACGAACGTCCCGTTCACGATCACGGTGCCGTTCGCAAGGTAGCGCACGGTGCTCCGGACGGCGAGCGCAAAGGTCTGCGTCCGGCCGTTCGTGTCCGTGGAGCGCACGAGGAGGTCGTAGTTCCCGATGTGCGGCCGATAGCGCGCCGTGAGGGTCTGCGCGCGCCCCGTGTCGGAGATCGCGACCGAATAGAGCGTGGAGTCGATCGGCGTGATGATGCCCGACCCGACCGCGCGCTCGACCAAGTCCGTCCTCGCCAGTCCCGCCTCGTCCCGCACCTTCGCCACGATCGTCACGCTGTCCGTCGCGCCAGGCGTGTCGATGGCGAGAGGTCCGTTCTCGGGGAACGGCGATCCGTCCTCCGTGACCTGGAAAATTCGGGGCGGAAGGGCGTCCATGTGCGTCATCGGATCGCCGAACATGACGACCGTGTAATTCATCGCCTGCTGGAGGAAGCTCCCGGTATTCGCGTTCCGCACATATCCCTGACCAACTACTTCTCCCATGATCCAGCGCGCCAGCGTCGGCTGACCCGGCGCCGGCGCCGGAGCGGGAGGCGTCGTGTAGAAGGCATCGGCAACGAAGCCGTTCATGGTGGCGTTGGTGTCGAGGATCTCGAACGCGGTCGATCCCAGGCCGCCGATCGATCCGGCGTTGGGGAGCATCATCCACTGCTCGCCGATTGCATCCACCGGATCGACGTCGCCGGGCCCCGTGGGAGCATCCGGAAACTGGTTCGCGTGGCACCCCCAGACCATGTAGAAATTCGGCCGGCCGAAGTTCGCGATCCGGCCCAGGTCTCCGGCGAGCTCCGGATAGTAGATATATTCGTGCGTGATCAGCTTCCGATTCGCATGCGCCTCGATATTGAGAATCAAGGAGCCCTTTCCAACCTCCGCGAAGAAAGAATCCGCGGCGCCTCCCGGGTCTCGAACGTGGAGCTGAACACAGGACTGGTCACGGCAATTCGGGTTCCCCGGCAGCCGGCAGGACGTCATTTGATCGGTGAAGTATTTGAGATCGAAGAGCTCGCTGTTGATATCGCTTCCAGACGCGCTCGCGGCTGCCGCGTTCGCCATGTAGAGGCTGGCGCTGCGAAACTGCGCCTCGGCCGGCTGGAAGCAGTAGCCCCCGACGAAGAAGATCGTCGTGGAATACTCGTCGTCGGAAAGCAGAAGCTGCTTCCCGCGCCAGGTATCGGTCGGCTGGAAATTCTCGTACTGGGTGAGCTTGGTCACGAACTGGTCCAGCTCCGTGGCGCTACCCGCCGGGATCCGGCCCAGGAAGATGCCCGGCGTGTATTGGGACGCGGCGGTCCCGCCTCTGGCCAGGTTCAGGACATAGCGAGCGTCGTTGGCCACCAGCTCTGCGCCATTCCCGCCCGCGATCGTCTCGAACGCCATGTACGTCGGAACCCAATCCACGCTGCTCGCCGCCATGTCGTGGCGGTAATCCAGGCTCCCATCTCCTAGCAGGCAGGCGAAGGACGGCCGCGGGGTCCAGGTGTCGTACCCATGCTGGAAGTAACGCCGGATCGCCAGCGCCGACTTGATCCCGCCGTTGAACTCGTCGTAGATGTCCTGCACCGAGGCGACCTCCACGACGTACCCCTGGTTGCGGCGGAAGTCCGCGAGACGATTCGCCGGGGCCATGAAGGCGTCGGGAGCGACGAGGATCGACCGGGCAAAGGCACCCGCCGGGAAAAGAGCGGGGGTCGCGAGATTGGATGGTGTGTCCTGCTGCACCGCGGCGGCTCCGATCCCGGCTTCTCCGCCGGCGACCAGCGCGACGAAACGCCTCGGCCCGATGCTCGCGTCCGTGCGGAACGAAACCTCGTACACTCCGGGGCCCGTCAGGCTGCTGGTCGTTCCGGTGACCCGGAGCGGGGCCGTCGGGACGGTCACGTCGTATACCTCGATCGCGGGCTGCGTGAAACCTCCGACATGCAGCTCCGTGATCCCGGTCGACGAGCCGCTCGTGAACTCGAGGCGGTTTGAGTCGGCGGTATAGAGCCGCGCATAGGTCACCTCGATCCAATCGAGGAACGCGACACTTCCCGGGAAAAAGGTGGGGCCGCTCGAGAATCGCACGAAGCCGGTGTGCAGGTACCGGTTCGTCCCCGCCCCGATGTGGGAGCCGGGAATCGTGAAACCCGTATCGAGCACGTAGATCTCCCGCCCGAAGAAATCGTGGTTCGCGACGAGCGTGTCGGTCGCGCCGGTGGAGCTCTGGTAGAAAATGTTGAGCCGGTGGGTTGCCCCTTCCTTGCCCTGGTACCTCGCCCGGATGCGAAACGGCGTGGATGCGTCCGGATGGACGAATGGGATCGACGTGTTGAACTGGTCCGGATCGTATCCATCGGTCCAGAACATGTGCTCGACGTTCTCCTGGGGCGACCCCACCGTGTTGTTCGGCCAGGGCATGGTGTGCAGGTTCTGCTCCAGGTGGATCGTATCCTGGAACGATGCGGGGATCGGCGGCGCCCCCGCAATCACCCCCGAGATCGTGTCGGGCACCGCGGCCGCGGCGCCGGTCCACGTGAGCCAGTAGACGTTGGCGTAGGAGTAGCGGTTCTCGATCGACGCCGCTCCCACGCGGTCGCGAAGGCTCCGCGCGTAGAAGGTGATCGCGTCTCCGGCGTCGAACACGCCGTTGGAATTGCCGTCGCGAGCCACGACCGGGATCGAAGTCGAGGTCGCGCTGTCCCCCGTGTCGTCGTAGCCGCGCTCCCACACGCCGATCCGCGAGATCGTGATCCCGGCCGGGAATCCGGCCGCCGCCATCGTCGCGTAGCTCACCGAGCTCCACCCGGTCGCGGTGACCGAGATCTTGAACTCGGGATTCGCGGCCGCGCTCCGGGGGGCGAGCCGGGCCGCCCGCGCCGCGCGCGGACGGATCGTGGCGCGCCGGGGGAATCCGCGCGCGGATTCGTAATTCCCGAGCATGGCGCGCTGCACCTTCTGCCAGGCGCCGGCCTGGGCGCCGGGGCGCACGTCGGGACGGAGCCTTAGCTCGCCGGTCGTCGCCGCGACGAACTCGACCCGCAGCGTCATGCGCTTGAGGATGAAGAATCGCTTGTGGGCCGGGTCGTAGCGCACGAGCCGCACGATCGCGGGCATCATCCAGGAATCCCCGAGCGGTCCGCCGTCCCCCAGCGCCACCGGATCCTTGGGCCAGGTGTCGGTGCGTCCATAGATCGCCGGATTGGGCTCGTAGTGTTCCTGGGACACCGGAAGATTTGTCTTGGGATCTTCGCCAACGTAGACCTGCCGCATCACCGGAAGGGGCGGAGGCATGTGCGCCCGCTCCTCCCAGTCCGCCGAGACGACATGCGCCTTGGCGCTCATCCCGTCAGGCACGCCCACCGGAATCATGAGCACCGGCAGCCCGGGACGCCCGGGCTCCTCGGAGACGTAGCCACCCGGGACGGTGACGCGGACGTAGACCGCGCCGTCCACGTTGACGCTGTCGAACCTGGACGCCTGGGGAGTGACCTCGAAGACCGCGCCCCGCGCATCCTGGGAGGTCGCGCGGAACCCTGGCCCGGCCCCGGATGACGATCCGGCGCAGAGCGCGAACGAGAGAAACGCTATCGGTAGGAGCCGTCGCGAGGCTGAGCGGATGTCGGGATTTCCTTTCGTGAGTGAATCGGCCAGCGGCCCAAGCATCGCATTATAGAAACCTACCCGAAAAGGCGTCAAGGCTGGACCCCCGGTGTTTGACACTTTCGAAGGGCGGGTGCTAGACTCCCGCTCATCAACTCCCTACGTCCTGCCTCCGATCGGTCGAAGTCTCGCGCGGCGCGGACCCCGGGCGCTTGGGTCGTGCTCTTGTCCGCGCTACTCCTCGTCGCTTCCTCCGATACGCCTCTTCCTGCCCAGCCGCACGAGCGGTTCATCATCGTGGGCTTCGATGGCATGGACCCCGCAATGGCCGAACGGCTGATGGCGGCCGGGAAGCTGCCTCATTTGGCCTGGATGAAGCGCCACGGAACGTTTCGCGCGCTCCGCACGACGAACCCCGCGCAGTCGCCCGTCGCGTGGTCGGCGTTCTGCACCGGATCGAACCCCGGGAAGACCCGGATCTACGACTTCCTGAAGCGCAATCCCGCCACGTATTACCCCGACTTCTCCACGGTCACGGTGCGCCGCGGCCAGTTCGCATTTGGGTTCATTCCCACCCGCGCTCCCTCGGTGGTCAACAACCGCCAGGGGACCACCTTCTGGCAGATCGCCTCGGCGCGCGGGATCCGCACGGCGGTCATCGAGGCGCCTATCAATTTCCCGCCCGAGAAGCTACAAACGGGCGTACTCCTTTCCGGGCTTGGGGTTCCCGATATCCGGGGCACCATGGGGACCTTCTCCTACTTCGCCACGGACGCCACAGGCGCCGCGGACACCGAGATGGGCGGGAAGATCGCCCGCCTGACGCTGGATCGCGCCGGGCGCTCCCGTTCGGTCGTCCACGGGCCGCGCAATCCCTTCGCGGGGCGCGACGCCGAGGGACGCATCCCCGACCTCACGATCCCGGTCGAGTTCCAGAGGGTGGGCCGGAACGCCGTGCAGATCTCGCTCCAGGGAGAGACGCGGACCATCCGCAAAGGCCAGTGGAGCGATTGGTACTCGGTCCAGTTCCATGTCGCGCCGCTCGTGTCCGTGCGCGGGATCGCCCGGTTCCACGTGATGGAGGCCTACCCCGAGGTCCGGATCTACCTCTCGCCGATCAACCTCGATCCGCGCCGGCCTCCGATCCCGATCTCCAGCCCGCCGGCCTACAGCGCGCAGCTCGCGAGGAAGCTGGGCCTCTACAAGACGCTCGGCTGGCCCGAGGACACCTGGGCACTGAACGAGGAGAAGATCGACGAGGAGGTTTTTTTGCAGGACCTGAATTACTCCTTCGATCGTCAGCGTGCGCTCGTGCTCGACGCGCTCCGGTCCATGAATCCGGACCTCTTCGTCACCGTGTTCCAGTCCACGGACAAGGTGCAGCACATGTTCTGGAGACTCATCGATCCCGGGCATCCCATGTACAACCGGCAGCTAGCGGCGCGCTATGGCGGCGCGATCGACCAGGTGTACATGCGAGCGGACTCCCTCGTGGGAACGATGCTCGAGCGGTGCAAGGACGGGCGAACCACCCTCCTCGTCTGCTCCGATCACGGCTTCGCCAGCTTCCGGAAGGCGGTGAACATCAACACCTGGCTCGTCCGGAACGGATACATGACGCTCTCGAAGATGGATTCGGTGCGCGACCGGAATCTCGAGGACCTGTTCGGACGCGGAACGTTCTGGCCGAACGTGGATTGGTCGAAGACGCGCGCCTACGCCCTGGCGCTGGGACAGATCTACGTGAACATGAAGGGCCGCGAGCGGCTGGGGATCGTGGAGCCCGGAAAGCCCTACGAGGCGCTCCGGGCGGAGCTGGTGAAGCGGTTCGAGACCCTTCGCGATCCCGACACGGGCGAGCAGGTGGTGCGCAAGGTGTACACGAAGGACGAGCTTTACCACGGTCCCTACCTCGACGAGGCGCCAGACATGGTGGTGGGATTCGAGCGTGGGTACCGGGTCTCCTGGCAGACCTCGCTCGGAGGAATCCCTCCCTCGATCATCGAGCCGAACGAGCGGCGCTGGAGCGCCGACCACTGCTCCGTGGACCCCGATCTCGTGCCCGGCGTACTGTTTTCATCCAGGCCGATGGACGCGACGACGCCCGCCATCATCGACATCGCGCCCAGTGTCCTGAAGCGCCTGGGCATCGCCCCGCCGGCGAGCATGGACGGCCGCGACCTGGGACTTCGCTAGCCCAAACCGGGGGATTCGTGGCGCTCAAGAGGCTCGGCATCTACTGGGAGCTGGTCCGCCCGTTCACCCTCATCGCTCCCGCGCTCGGGATGTTCACCGGGAGCGTGATCGCGCTCGGCGCCTCGCCTCCCGTCCCGCTCACGATCTGGTTCGCGATCAAGATCGCGCTCGGAACCCTGATGGCCGCCGTTCTGAACGGCGCTTCCAACGTCCTGAATCAGGTCACCGACCTGGAGGCAGACGCCATCAACAAGCCCGGGCGCCCGCTCCCCTCGGGACGCGTGGAGCAGAGCGAGGCGCTCAAGCTCTCGGGCTGGCTCTACGTCATCGCGTTCGCGCTCGCGACGCCGATCGGCCCGGAGTGCACGCTTCTCGCCGGGACGGCGGCCGTGCTCACCGTGGCCTACTCCGCGCCGCCCCTGCGCTGGAAGGCGGTCCCCTACCTGGCCAACGTGGTGATCGCGATCCCGCGCGGGGTGTTGCTCAAGGTGGCGGGCTGGTCCTGCGTGCGGGACTTCGGACGCCTGGAGCCCTGGTACATCGGCGCCATCTTCGGGCTTTTCCTGCTCGGCGCCACGACCACGAAGGACTTCGCGGATCTGCGTGGGGACGCCGCGGCCGGATTTAGGACGCTGCCGGTGGTGCATGGTCCGCGCCGCGCAGCCTGGATGATCGCTCCGTTCCTCGTGCTGCCGTTTCTGCTCATCCCGTTCGGCGTGGAGCGCCGGATCCTGACCGGCGATCCCCACATCCTCTACTGGCTGACCGGCGTTCTCTGCGTGTGGGGGGCGTACGTCGTCTACCTCATGGTGCGCCGCCCGGACGACCTGGCCCGCACCGAGAACCACCCTTCCTGGACCCACATGTACGTCATGATGTTCGTGGCGCAGATCGGCTTCGCGCTGGCGTACTTGCTGCGGGCGTGAGTTTCCGGTTGGAGCAAAATAAAGGCGGCGCCGGTTTCGGCGCCGCCTCTTTGCGTCCGGCGAATCTGAAGGGGGGGTATCAGGTGCTTCGGGCGCTCCTCGAAGGAGCCGTGCCCGCAGGGCTTACCCCGACTAGTTGACGGTCGGGCTATTGCACTTGTGGTTATTGTGCGCCTTGATGAAGTTCAGGTCGATCGAGTTCACGATCCCGTTGTTGTCGAAATCC
>JAYWED010000028.1:0-3989 GCA_043779525.1 Candidatus Eiseniibacteriota bacterium
GATGAAGTCGGCGCTGTCCAAGTCGCAGCTCCAATCCGTCTGGAGCACGCTCGTGTCCCAGGCGGGCGCCTACAAGTCGCACGGCAAGGCGGAGATCTCGAACCAGAAGGAATACCGGGTCGCGCTGATCCCGATGGTGTTCGAGAACGCCGAGCTGAAGGCGAAGATCGTGTACGACGCCGAGGGAAAGATCGCGGGGCTGTTCTTCATCCCGGTGGATTCGAAGCCCAGCTCCCAGGCGCCTGCGCCGTCGTACTCGAATCCCTCTGCCTGCAAGGAAAGCAGCGTCACCGCGGGAAGCGCCGGCTGGGCGCTCCCGGCGACGCTGTCGATGCCGCTGGGCGACGGACCGTTCCCCGCGGTCGTGCTCGTCCAGGGCTCGGGCCCGCACGATCGCGACGAGACGGTGGGCGGCGTCAAGCCGTTCCGCGATCTCGCGACGGGGCTCGCCTCGCGCAAGATCGCCGTCCTGCGCTACGAGAAGCGCACGAAGGAATACGGCGCCAAGCTGATGTCCGATCGAACGCTCACCGTTCGCGAAGAGGTCGTGGATGACGCGCTCGCCGCGATCGCCCTGCTGCGCAAGACGCCGCGGATCGACCCGGCGCGCGTCTTCGTCCTGGGGCACAGCCTGGGCGGGATGATGCTTCCCGAGATCGGTACGCTCGATCCCGGCGTCGCCGGCTTGATCGCGCTGGCCGGCCCCGCGCGTCCGCTGGAGGACCTGCTCGTCGAGCAGACGCGAACCCTCCTCGACGCGTCGGGCGCCTCCGAGGAAACGAAGAAGACCAAGACCGCCGAGATGGAGCAGCTCGTGCGCCGGATCAAGGATCCGGGATTCGGCCGGGACGACCAGGGGGCGCCGATCCTGGGCGCGTACCCGAAGTACTGGGCCAGCATTCGCGGATCCAAGGCCGCCGATGCCGCGCGCTCGGTCCATCGCCCCTTTCTCATTCTGCAAGGAGAGCGCGACTACCAGGTCACGATGCGCGACTTCGCGCTGTGGCGCGAGGCGCTCGCGGGGCGAACCGACGCGCAGCTCAAGTCCTACCCGAAGCTGAACCATCTCTTCGTCGAGGGGGAAGGCCCCAGCACTCCGGCGGAATACGAGCGGCCGGGCAACGTGAGCCAGACCGTGATCGTAGACATCGCGACGTGGATCGTCAGCGTGCGCAAGGACGCGGCGTGACCTCCGCGAGCCGCTTCGTCCGCCACGACCTGATGTGCACCGACGTTCCCGCCGGCGTGCGCTTCTACACCGAGCTGTTCGGCTGGAAGACGACCGAGGTCAAGGTGATGGGCGCGACCGTCCTGCGCCTGACGAACGGCGATCAGGTGCTCGGCGCGATCATCCCGTTCGACAAGAGCTTCGGGTATCCCTCGCACTGGGTCCCCTACGTCTACGTCGACAGTGTGGAGGACTGCTGCACGCAGGTCGCTGCGCTGGGCGGAGACGTGTGCGTGGGCGTCACGCAGATCCCTCCAGGGCGCTTCGCGCTCGTCAACGATCCGCAGAAGGCAATCTTCTCCCCGTTCACTCCCAAGGACGGCAATCCCACCGACCACGTCCTGCCCCTTCCCGCGGGCGCGTTCTGCTGGGACGAGCTGCTGACGAACGACGTCGCGGGCGCCAAGCGGTTCTACACCGCGCTGTTCGGCTGGGGGACGATCGACAAGCCAGGGCTCGTCGGCCCGTACACGCTCTTCATGCGCGGCGACGTGCCGGCCGGGGGGTTGATGCAGCTCCCGCCGAGCCTCCCGCGTCCTCCCGCGTGGCTGTCCTATGTCGCGGTCGATGACCCCGACGCGACCGCGCGGCGCGCGATGGAGCTGGGCGGAACGATCGCCGTGCCTCCCATGGAGATCCCCGAAGTGGGACGGTTCGCGGTGCTGATCGATTCGACCTCGGCGGGAATCGCGATCTTGAAAGCGAGCTGCTGAGCCCAGGTCAGACGCGAAGTCGCCGCGTCTCCAGGTTGGACACCGCGGCAAGTGCTTCGAAGTCCCTATCGCGATGCAGCACTTCCAGGTGGTGCCGGATCGCACACGCGGCGATCAAGCAGTCGACGTGGGATCTCACCGTTCGCCCAGATCGTCGCGCAAGACGGTAGAGGTCGACGGCATCGTGAAAAATTCGCGCCCCGAGTGGATCTTCGACGATTGGAAGCGACGCCATCGCGTCCCGCGCAATTCTGAACTCACGCTCGGCGCCGAACCCCTGGAGCACTTCCTGAATGATGGGCAAGCATGTGACGACGTCGTCGAGTGGGACGACCGCTTCGAGGCTCAACGGTGCTTGCTTGCGAAAAACTTCGATCCAGATCGACGTATCAACGAGGACCACGACGCCGCCCGGGCTTTGCCCTCTCCTCGACGGCGTAGCGATCCTGGCGCAACGCGCCGAGATCGCCTTCCCACGCGCCGGATCCGGTGAGCGTGAGGATTTGCCGCGCTCGTATGCGGCGCACGAATTCCTCCAGCGCGCGAGCTACCGCTGCTGAGTAGGTGCGCTCACCGCTCAAACGGAGGGCTTCTTCGAGCAGCGTTTCGTCAAGCACAAGATTCGTGCGTTTCATGCGCATAAGGTACTGTGACCGAGTGGAGGAAGCAAGTGGATCCCCGCACCTGGATCGCGTTCGTCGCCTTGGAGACCGTGCTCTGCCTGGCCCCGGGCCCGGCCGTGCTCACCGTGTTCAGCTGCGCGCTCGACTCAGGCTGGCGCGCAGGGGTCGCGAGCACGCTCGGCATCCTGCTCAGCAACGGCGTCTACTTCGTGATCAGCGCAACCGGGCTCGGCACTCTCCTTCTCGCCTTTCCCCGGTTCTTCACGGCGCTGCAGTGGGTCGGCGCCGGGTATCTGCTCTGGCTCGGAATCCGGATGGTCGTTGTGGACCGCCGGGCAACGGCGGCAGGCGAGTCGATTCGGACAGGAAGCGCACGCTACTTCGGGCGTGCTGTCATGGTGCAAATCACGAATCCCAAGGCGCTTGTGTTCTTCGGCGCGCTGCTCCCCCAGTTCATCGATCCGCAGCGGGATCCTTTGCGCCAGTTCTGGATCCTGGGGCTCACGGGCGGGGCAGTGGAACTGGCAGTCCTGCTCTTCTACTCGGGCCTCGCGGTGCACGGCCAGCGCCGATTCCCCGGAGGAAACTTCGCGGTGGCGGCGCGCCGCTTGGCCGGTGCATGGCTCGTCTTGATCGGCGTGGCGCTCGTCCTCGCACGGCTTCGCTAGGGGGACGTGCTATCATTCCACCACTCCGGGCCCGTTTCATTGACTTCTAGCGACTTCAAACGACTTACAAGGACCAAATCACATGCCGTTTTCCAAGTTCCCGCTCCACCCCGATCTGCTCAAAGGCGTCAAAGAGCTCGGCTTCGCCCGGCCAACTCCCATCCAGGAACAGGCGATCCCGCCCGCATCCGAGGGAAAAGACGTCCTGGCCTGCGCCATGACGGGCAGCGGCAAGACCGCCGCGTTCGTCCTTCCCATCCTGCACCGTCTGATCGGCAAGCCGCGCGGCACGACCCGCGCGCTCGTCTTGACGCCCACGCGCGAGCTCGCGGCGCAGATCCATGCGCATCTCGAATCGCTGGCGGTTCACACCCCGCTCGCGGGGGCGGCCATCTTCGGCGGCGTCGGGATGGGGCCGCAAGAGCACGCGTTCCGGCGCGGCGTCGACGTGATCGTCGCCACCCCGGGCCGGCTGCTCGATCACCTTCAATATCCATACGCGCGCCTCGACAAGATCGAGGTGCTCGTCATCGATGAAGCGGACCGCATGCTCGACATGGGATTTCTGCCGGACATCCGGAAGATCCTCGGACGGATTCCGACGAAGCGCCAGACTCTCTTTTTCAGCGCGACGATGCCCGGACCCATACTGGCACTCACGCGCAGCATGTTGAACAACCCGGCGTCGATCAACCTCGATCGTCAGGCGACCCCGGCGACCGGAATCACCCAGGCGATCTACCCGGTGGCGCAGGAC
>JAYWED010000029.1:0-26130 GCA_043779525.1 Candidatus Eiseniibacteriota bacterium
CCGAGGAGACGACCACCGGCGTGATCCGGCTCCGCAGCATGGCGCGCGAGGGCGCGCTCCAGTACCCCATCCTCGCGGTCAACGACGCCAAGACGAAGCACCTCTTCGACAACCGTTACGGCACCGGACAGAGCACCATCGACGGGATCCTTCGCGCCACCAACCGGCTGCTCGCGGGCTCGACGTTCGTGGTCCTGGGCTATGGCTGGTGCGGCCGGGGCGTGGCCTCCCGCGCTCGCGGGCTGGGCGCTCACGTCATCGTGACCGAAGTGGATCCTCTTCCCGCCCTCGAGGCGGTGATGGACGGGTTCCAGGTCATGCCCGCTCCCGAAGCCGTGCGCCAGGGAGACGTGTTCGTGACGGTCACCGGCAACATCCACGTGCTGGCGCTCGACCATTTCCGCTCCATGAAGAACGGCGCGATCGTGGCGAACTCGGGGCACTTCAACGTGGAGCTTGATCTGGACGCGCTCCGCAAAGACGCCAAGTCGGTGCGCACCGTGCGCCCCTTCGTGGAGGAGTACACCCTTCCGCAAGGGAAGCAGATCTTCGTGCTCGGCGAGGGCCGGCTCATCAATCTCGCCGCGGCGGAGGGGCACCCGGCCTCCGTGATGGACATGAGCTTCGCGAACCAGGCGCTCGGCCTGGAACACCTGCTCTCGCACGCGAGCGAGCTCAAGCCGAACGTCTATCCCATCCCGAAGGCGCTGGATCAGGAGATCGCGCGGCTCAAGCTGGAAGCGCTCGGCGTTCGAATCGACACGCTGACTCCAGAGCAGAGCGCGTATCTCGCGTCCTGGCAGCAGGGGACCTGAGCCCACGTATGTGGCCCCTGGGCCGGCTCTCGGTCCGCCGCAAGTTCCAAATTCTGGGACTCTGTCTTCTCTGCGTCGGGGCCTTCCTGGCGCTCGCGCTGATCACGCGCGACCCGCGCGATCAGACGGTCGAGCTTCTCGGCAGCGGCGCCGTCCGAAATCAAGGCGGCGTGCTGGGAGCGCTCCTCTCGGGCAGCCTCGTCTCGCTGCTGGGGATCGTCGGCGCCTGGGCCGCTCCCCTCACGCTCGTCGCGTGGGGCTGGAACCGCCTCAGGATCAAGCCCGCGCTGGAAACCGGCATTCGCACCGCGCTCGGCGCGATCGGCCTCCTCTTCCTGCTCGGCTTCCTCCACCTCATCACCTCCGGAAATCGCGCGCTGTCGGGCGGGGCGGGCGAATTCGTTGCGCTGACCGCCGCGAGGCTCCTGGGCAAGATCGGCGGCGAGCTGGTGCTCGGCACCGCGATCGTCGTCGTCGGGGTGATCGCGTTCGAGATCGGATCCTCGCAGCCCATGCGCCAGGCGGTCCAGGCGGCGCTGGGATTCCTGGTCGCGCCGTTCCGGAAGGGAGCGCCCGGGGTGAAAGCGCGGGCGGAAGCCGGACCGAAGGAGGGCGAGGCGGCCGCCTCGCCGCTCAAGGGACGCAAAGCTCCCGCGGTGGAGGAGGCTGAGATCGCGAGCGCCTACGAGCAGGAGCCGGAAAGGCCGAAACCTCCGTCCCGGCCCCGCATCGTGTCGCGGCGCGAGGGCGACCCGCGGGGCGAGCCCCTGAGCATTCCATTCCCGCCCCCTGCGCCCCGTGCGCAGGCGTCCCCGGTGCAGGCGGGAAGCGCGGGCGTGAAGGGCGCCTCGGGCGCCGGCGCGCCGGTGGAGGCAGGACTGAAGCTCGGGCCCGTGACGGCGCCGGAGATGGAGCTTCCCGGGATCGACCTCCTCGACCGGCACGAGACCAAGCGCCAGGCGATCGACGAGAAGGAGCTGCTCGAGCTGTCGCGCGTGCTCGAGCGGACCCTCGCGGATTTCGACGTCGAGGGTAAAGTCTCGGAGGTGCATCCCGGCCCGGTGATCACGCTCTTCGAATACGAGCCCGCGCCCGGAATGAAGGTGAATCAGATCCTCAATCGCCAGGATGACCTGGCGCTCGCGTTGAAGGCGCAGCGGATCCGCATCGTGGCGCCGATCCCGGGAAAGGCCGCGGTCGGGATCGAGATTCCCAACCGCGTGAAGGCGACCGTGTCCTTGCGCGAGATCATCTCCTCTCCCGCCTTCCAGGACTCCTCCGACGCGCTGCCGCTGGCGCTGGGGAAGGACGTGGCCGGCGTGCCTTTCGCGACCTCGCTCGAGCGCATGCCGCATCTTCTCATCGCGGGCGCCACCGGGTCGGGGAAGAGCGTCTGCATCAACACACTGATCATGAGCCTTCTCTACACCAAGACTCCGGCGGAGCTTCGGTTCATCCTGATCGACCCCAAGATGCTCGAGCTGACCCCCTTCAACGGAATCCCGCACCTGCGCATGCCGGTCGTGACGGACCCGAAAAAGGCGGCGCAGGCGCTCCGGTTCTGCGTCAAGGAGATGGAGCGGCGGTATCAGATGCTCGCGAAGCACGGGGCCCGGAACATCGAGGGCTACAACCGACTCAACCTCGATCCCTCCGTGTCGGAAGAGCCGAAGCTCCCGTACCTGGTCGTCGTGGTGGACGAGCTTGCGGACCTGATGGCGCTCCTTCCGACCGAGATCGAAGAGCCGGTCGGACGTTTGGCGCAGATGGCGCGAGCCGTCGGCATCCATCTGATCCTCGCGACGCAACGTCCCTCCGTGGACGTCATCACGGGAATGATCAAGGCGAACTTTCCCTCGAGAATCGCGTTCCAGGTAGCGAGTCGGACGGACTCGCGCGTGATCCTCGACATGAACGGCGCCGAGAGCCTGCTGGGGCACGGGGACTCCCTGTATCTTCCCGCCGGAAAGCCGGAGCCCTACCGCATCCACGGCGCCTTCGTCTCCGGCGAGGAAATCGAGCGGGTCGTGGACTTCCTGAAATCCCAGGGCCGGCCCGTCGTGGCGGATGACTCCGCGCTGGAGCAGGTCCGGATCGCGGATTCCGAGGACGCCGACGACCAGCTCTACGAAGAGGCGATGCGTCTCGTCGTGCTGCACCAGCAGGCCTCGACCTCCATGTTGCAGCGCCGTCTCAAGGTCGGCTACTCGCGCGCGGCGAGGCTTCTGGATCTCCTCGAGGAGCGCGGGGTGGTAGGGCCCTCGGAGGGCGCCAAGGGACGCGAGGTGCTGGTCACCGAGCAGGAGCTTGCGGACCGGGCGCACGAGACGCCTCCCGGCGTCGGGACGAACGCGTGATCGCGCCCATCGGACTCCAGAGGGGGAAGCGAGGTGTTCCCCCTCGGTCTCAAAGCAACGGATCAGAGCCCTCGGGGGAAACCTCGCTTCCCCCTAAGCCGCCAGATGCGCGCGTGGCGCTCGTGACACTGGGCTGCGCCAAGAATCTCGTGGATTCGGAGATCATGGCGGGTCTGCTCTCGGCAGGGGGATTCACCACGGCCTCCGATCCCGGCGACGCCGATGTCGCGCTGGTCAACACCTGCGCCTTCATCGGTCCCTCGCAGCGCGAGTCGATCGACCGGATCCTCGAGATGGCCGCCCTCAAGCGCGAAGGAAAGCTTCGCGCCATCGTCGTGGCGGGGTGTCTCGCGCAGCGCTATCAGGCGGAGCTTCTCGACGAGATCCCGGAAGTGGACGCGGTCGTGGGCACCGGGCAGGTGGACGCGGTGGTCCGCGTGCTGAACCGCGCGCTCCGCCCCGGAACGGAGCGTATCCTCGAGGTGGGGCCTCCGGGGACGGCCGTCGACCTGGCGGAGCACCGCGCGGTCTCGACACCGCGCCACGTCGCGTACCTTCGCATTGCCGACGGCTGCGATTTCCGATGCACCTTCTGCATCATCCCCAAGCTTCGCGGCGATCTCCGGAGCCGCCCGCTCGAGTCGGTTGTCGCCGAGGCGCGCCGTCTCGCCGAAGCGGGCACCCGGGAGCTTCTCCTCATCGCACAGGATTCGACCTCCTACGGCGACGACCTCTACGGGGAGGCGCGGCTGCCGCAGCTCCTGCGCTCCCTGGCGGCCATCGACGGGATCGAGTGGATCCGGGTCCATTACACCCACCCGAAGACCTGGAGCGAAGCGCTGATCCAGGTGTTTGTAGAAGAGCCGAAGGTCTGCAAGTATGTCGACATTCCCCTGCAGCACGTCACGGACGCCATGCTGCGCCGGATGCGGCGCGAGGTCCGCCGGGACGACATGGAGCGGTTGATCGAGCGCCTTCGAGCGCGCATACCGGGCGTCGCGATCCGGACCCACTTCATCGTGGGATTTCCGGGCGAGACCGAGGAGGATTTCGATCAGTTGCTCGGATACGTTCGCGGAGCTGCGCTGGATCACGTGGGATGCTTCGCCTACTCGCGTGAGAATGGCACGCCGGCCGGGCTCATGAAGGAGCAGGTGCCGGAGCGGGTCAAGCTCGCGCGCCGGCGGACGCTGATGGCGGCGCAGCGGGAGGTTGCGTCCGCGGTCTGGGGCCGCTGGATCGGGCGGACCGTCCCCGTGCGCGTGGACGCGCCGGTGCCGGGACGCGCTTCGGTCTGGGCGGGCCGCGTGGAGCAGCAGGGCTACGAGGTCGACGGCGTGACGTACGTGCGCGCCGCGGCGGGCGTCCCCGAGCCCAAGCCGGGTTCCGAGGTGAGTGTCCGCATCGTGCGGGCAAGGCAGTACGATCTGGACGGGGAGGTGGTGGCGTGAGACTCGTCGTTCTCGTGATCGGGATGGCGCTCCTTCTCCACGCGGCCTACGCACCGCTCGCGATCGCCGAGGATGCCCTCCCGAAGACGCATGCAGCGATGCTCGACTCGGTCGCTGGAATGGTGGCCGCGGATCTTCTTCGCGGCGCTTCGATTCCCCCGGGGCGCGCGGTCCGCATCGCGACGCCCCTGCCCGGGGACACCCTGGGGTTTCTGGCGCAGCGGATCGTGGAGCGTCTCCGCCAGGGTGGAACCGAGGTGCGGCTCATCTCCACGCGCGCCACGGCGGACGCGGGTATGGCGGACGATCCTCCGGCGCGGGCTCGCATGGATTCCACCGACCTTCTGCTCAATCTGGAAGTGCGGAGCGTGGGGGTCTCGTACGTGCGTGCGGTCCGAAAATTTCCGGCGGGGGTCCGCGGGTATCAGAGGCTCGCATCCATGCAGGTCGGGGCGGCGCTCGTCGATCCCCTGAGCCGGCAGGTGCTTTGGGCGAAATCGTCCTCGGTCCACGCGACCGACCTGGTTCAGAAGGGCGACCTCTCCTACGCGCGGAGCGGCTCCGGAAACCTCGATCCCGTTCTTCCCCGCGGGGGAGGAGGCACCCGGCTCCTCGAGCCGCTGATCGTCGTGGGTGTCGTGACGGGCCTGGTGGTCCTCTTCTATTCGAACAGGAACTAGCCTCAACGTCGTCAGGTGGCTCGGGCGCTCGAGCGCGGAGCAGGGGGGGAAGGGAATGAGCATCGCGGCCAAACGGCACATCTTGCTCGGCAGGGACTTCTTCGAGCGGGGGTTCTACCAGGACGCAATCCGGGAATTACTCGAAGCCGTGAAGCTCAATCCGAGCTTTCCCGATCTCCATAATCAGCTCGGACTCGCCATGAGCATGAACGGGGACCGGCGGGACGCGGCGGAGGAGTTCCGCCGCGCGCTCGAGCTGAACCCGAATTACGTGGAGGCGAGGCTGAATCTGGCGATCGTGTTCAACGAGATGGGTCAGTACGATGACGCCATGCGCGAATTCAACGTGGAGCGGATGCGCGACCACGAGCAAGGGAACCTGTCGCCGGAAGTGCGGTCCTATCTTGCCGAGTCGCACATGATGCTGGGGGACACCTACCGGAACGTCGGAGTGCTGGTGGACGCGTCGCAGGAATACCGGAAGGCGCTCAAGCTCTCCCCGCAGTACCTCGACATCAAGAACAAGCTCGGCGCCACCTACTGCGAGATGGGCCTCCTTCAGGACGCGGAGACGGAGCTGGAGGAAGCCCTGGCGCAAAATCCAAAGTACGTCGCCGCGCGCGTGACGCTCGGTGTGGTGCTCTTGAGCTCGGGACGGAAGACCCGGGCGCGCGAGGAATGGGAGAAGTGCCTGGCCCTGGACCCGGAGAACATCCGGGCCCGCGCCTATCTGGAGCTTCTCGAGCGGGAGCTTCCCGCCGAATGGTCGCGCATCCGATGAAACGCTGGCTCACGCGGGGCCTCATCCTTCTCCCGCTTCTCTCCTGGCTGGGCTGCGGCGGCTCCCTGAAGGAGGGAAGGCGTGAGGGAACGCCCGATTTCGCGGGCGCCAAGACCGCGTTCGACCGGGGTGACTACGTGGACGCGATCCCGGACTTCAAGGCCTACATCGAGCAGTTTCCGGGCACCGATCGCACGGACGACGCGCTCTACTACCTCGGCCAGAGCTACATCCACGAGCGCGACTACGCGCTCGCTTCCGCTCAGTTCGACCGCCTCCTCCGCGACTTTCCAACGTCGCCGCTTCAGGCCGACGCGCTCCTCGATCAGGCGCGGTGCGATGATCTGCAGAGCCACCCGGCGGCCCTGGACCAGACGGAGACCGAGCGCGCCCTGACCCGCTACAATCAGTTCGTGGACCAGTATCCCGATCACGCGCGCGTCGCAGAGGCGAAGGCCAGGATCCGGGTCCTGCGCGACCGTCTCGCGGAGAAACTCATCCGGAGCGGGCGCCTCTACACCAAGCTCCGCAGGGAGAAGGCGGCGGAATTCTATCTCCGGAAGCTGCTCGCGGATTACCCCGACTCCAAGTGGGCGTCGGAGGCGACGACGCTTCTGGCAGCGGTCCTCGAGCGCCAGGGACGAAAGCCCCAAGCAACGGAGATTCGCGGGAACAGCGGTCCGGCCTTCCCGGACACGCCGAAGCGGAAGGCGGAGGAGCGGCTGCGCGGACTGCAGGCGTCGGAGGCGCCCG
The DNA here is from genome assembly GCA_043779525.1 of Candidatus Eiseniibacteriota bacterium. Taxonomy (GTDB): domain Bacteria; phylum Eisenbacteria; class RBG-16-71-46; order SZUA-252; family SZUA-252; genus WS-7. The sequence continues at coordinate 6,838 of JAYWED010000029.1, forward strand.
GGTGAGCCGCATCGGCATCTTCGGCGGTACGTTCGATCCCGTGCATCACGGACATCTGATGATGGCTCAGGAGGCGGTGGTCCGGCTGAAGCTCGACCGCATGCTGTTCGTGGCCGCGAACCGGCCCTCCCACAAGCGCGCGCCGGACCTGGCGGACGTGGAGCACCGGATCGCGATGCTCCGTCTGGCCGTGAAAGGCAACCGCGCGTTCGAGGTGTCACGCCTCGAGGCCGACCTCGGCGGGTACTCCTACACCGTGAACACGCTCGAGGCGCTCCATCGCTCCACCAAGGGCGACCTCTTCTTTCTCATGGGGCAGGATAGCCTGGAGGACTTCGGCCGCTGGGTGAAACCCGACCGGATCCTCGAGCTGGCGCGACTCATCGTGGTGCCTCGGGGCGAAGGCGACATGCCCTCGCTGCCCCAGTCGCTTCGCCGCCGGGTCGTGTACGTCAAACCTCCTCGCATCGGGATCTGCTCGAGCGAGGTGCGCCGGCGTCTCAAGCGCGGCCTGCCCGTCCGCTACTGGATTCCCGACCTCGTGCTCCGCTATCTGACCCGCCATGGCCTCTACGGCACCGGAAGCCGGCGGCGCTAAGGAGCTGCTCCTGGTCGATGGATCGGCGCTTCTCTACCGATCCCATTTCGCCTTCGCCAGGAACCCGCTCCGGAATGCGAGAGGCGAGGTGACGAGCGCGGTGTTCGGGTACCTGAACACGCTGCTCCCCTTGCTGGACGAGCGCCGGCCGGACCGCCTCGCCGTCGTCTTCGACACCAAGGGCCCCACGTTCCGCCATCGCGAGTACGCGGAGTACAAGGCCCACAGGCCCCCCATGCCCGAGGATCTGGTGAGTCAGCTTCCCAGGATCCGCGAGGTACTCCGGCTCCTCGGCATCCCGATCGTGGAGCAGGAGGGGGTCGAGGCGGACGACATCGTGGGGACGCTCGCGGTGGAGGCCGAGCGGGCGGGACGGAACGTCTGGATTCTGACGAGCGACAAGGATTTCTATCAGATCGTTTCCGAGAAGATCCGCCTCCTCTCCCCGCGCGGACGCGGAGAATCGGTCGAGATCATCGACGCAGCGGCGGTGCGCGCGCGCTTCGGGGTCGAGCCGGCTCAGATGATCGACCTTCTGGCGCTCATGGGCGACGCGGTGGACAACGTGCCGGGCGTCCCGGGTGTCGGCGAGAAGACGGCGGCCCAGCTCATCGCGACACACGGCTCGCTGGAGGGACTCTATCGCTCCCTGGACTGCGTCCTGCGCCCCGCCCTCCGCGAGAAAATACGGACGAACGAAGGCAAGGCGCGTCTCTCGCAGAAGCTCGTGACGATCCGGACCGATCTGCCCCTCGACGTGCGCTGGCAGGATTTCGAGCGCACGGCCGCCGACCTTCCGGAGCTGGTGCGAGTCCTGGAAGATCTCGAATTTCGCGGGATCAAGAAGCGGTTCGAGTCCGAGCTTCTGGCGGAGGATCCCGCGGAGCTGTTTCCGGATTTCGTGGCGTCCGCGGCGCCGCGCGCGCCCTCCGGCACCCCGGCGGCGCCGGAGCGGCCTCCGCTCGGGGACTACACGGTGGTTCGCACGTCCGAGGCGCTCCGCGCGCTCGCCGAAGCGCTCGCCGCCGCGACCGACTACGTCGCGTTCGACACCGAGACCACGAAGCTCGATCCGATGGAGGCCGACCTCGTCGGTATCTCGGTCGCCCTCAAGCCGGGCCGCGCGTTCTATCTGCCGATCGGACATCACGAGGGCGGCAATCTCGATCCGGCCAAGGTCCGGGAGGCGCTCCGTCCCTTCTTCGCCGATCCGGCAAAGAAGCGGGTGGCGCAGAACGCGAAGTTCGACTGGCACGTGCTCCATCGCTTCGGAATCCCCGTTCAGGACGTGGCGCTGGACACGATGATCGCCGCGTTCCTCGTGGATCCGGATCAGCCCAAGAACATCGATCACCTGGCTCGCGCGCGTCTCAAGATCGAGAAGATCCCCACGCAATCTCTGCTCGGGGCTGGGCGGGACCAGATCACGATGGCCGCGGTCCCGGTGGAGCGCATCGCCGAGTATTGCTGCGAGGACTCCGACGTGTGCCTGAGGCTCACCCCAATCCTCGCGCAGGAGCTGGATCGCTCGGGGCTCCTGCCTCTGTTCCGCGACGTCGAGATGCCGCTCGTGGGTGTCCTGACGCGTATGGAGCTGGCGGGCATGAAAATCGACGTCCCGGCGTTGAACGTCATGTCGCTCTCTTTGGGAGCGGAGTGCGCGCGGCTCGAATCCGAGATCCAGGCCGCCGCCGGTGTGCCCTTCAACGTCAGCTCGCCCCGTCAGGTCGCCGAGATTCTCTTCGAGCGTCTCAAGCTTCCGAAGGGTCGCCGGACCAAAGACGGCTACTCCACCGACGTCGAAGTGCTGGAAAGCCTGGCTCCGCTTCATCCGCTCCCAGGTCTTCTCCTCCAGCACCGCCAGTACCAGAAGCTCAAGAGCACCTACGTGGACGCGCTCCCGCGATTCGTTAACCGCGAGACGGGACGCGTGCACGCCACCTTTCACCAGGCGGTGGCTTCCACGGGCCGGCTGAGCGCGAGCGACCCCAGCCTCCAGAACATCCCCATCCGCACCGAGGAGGGGCGGGCGATCCGGAGGGCGTTCATCGCCGACGGGGAGGACGGTCTCCTGGTCTCCTTCGACTACTCGCAGATCGAGCTGCGCCTCATGGCGCACCTCTCCGGCGATCCGGTTCTCACCGAGGCGTTCCGCTCCGGCGGGGACGTGCACCGCACCACGGCCGCGCGACTCTTCGGGGTCGCGCCCGCGGAGGTCACGCAGGGGCAGCGGGCGCAGGCCAAGATCGTGAACTTCGGCATCCTCTACGGCATGGGGCCGGCGCGCCTGGCTCGCGAGCTGAACCTGTCGCGGGCTCTGGCATCGGCGTTCATCGAGGAATACCGCCGCACGCTCTCGGGCGTGGCGGGCTACCTCGATCGGTCGCTGGAGCTGGCGCGCGAGCGGGGGTATGCCGAGACCATCTTGAAGCGTCGCTGGCCGCTCCCGGCGCTCCACGAGGACGGCGCGCGAAAGGCCGAGGCCGAGCGCGTCGCGGTCAACATGCCGATCCAGGGCTCGGCGGCCGACCTCATCAAGGTAGCCATGGTGCGTATCGACGCGCTCCTCCGCGAGCGTCCTTCGATGAAGTCGCGTCTCATCTTGCAAGTTCATGACGAGCTTCTGTTCGAGACGACGCAGGAGGAGCTGGAAACGTTGCGGGGTCTCGTGACCGGCGTGATGGAGCAGGCCATCCCGCTCCGGATTCCGCTGGTCGTCCACGTCGGTCATGGGAAGACGTGGGCCGACGCGCACGCCTGATCGCGACGGCCGGAGCGGTTACCGCTTGACCGGCCGCTTCCCGGGTCGATAGGTTGGCCGGATGCTCCGCATCGGCGTGACCGGGCTCATGGCTTCGGGAAAGACCGACGTCGCGCGGCGCTTCGCCGAGCGCGGGGCCCGCGTGATCGAAGGGGACGCCATGGGATGGGAGGTGCTCCGCGAGCCCGAGATCCGCGATCGGATCCAGGGGCTCTTCGGTCCAACGGTGATGGCGCCGGACGGCAGCGTGGATCGGCGCGCCCTGGGCCGCGTGGTGTTCGGGGATGCCTCGGAGCTGAACCGCTTGAACGCTCTGGTTCAGCCCCGACTCGAGCGCCGGGTGCGCGACGCGCTCGGCGCGCCGGGCGGCCCGCAGAGCGCGGGCGCGGCGGGCCGCGGCGTCCTCGTCCTGGACGCGGCGCTCCTCGGGGCCTGGAACTTGGTTCCCGAGCTGGACGGCGTGGTCCTGGTGCAGGCGCCGGAGGAAATCCGCATCGCTCGGCTCTCGGGGCTCAAGGGATTCCCGCAGGCCGAGGCCCGGGAGCGTGTCCTGGGGCAGAGACTCCCGCCCGTGCGCGGCGCGCGGCGGCAGTGGCGGATCGAGAACGCGGGCACCAGGGAGGAGCTCCTGACCCAGGTGGACGAGATATGGGGTGAGATCGAGCGGCTTCAGTCTTGAGCCGGCAACGGATAGAATCATTCCCGGGAGGATCGTTTCGATGGATTTGCTGACCACGCGAAAAAGGCTCGAGGACGGACGCCAGATCCTGGCGGAACTTCGGAGCTATCTTTGACGTCGAACAATGCGAGCGGCGGGCCGGCGAGCTGGAGACAAAGATGGCCGCTCCGGAATTCTGGAACGACAGCGAATCGGCCCAGAGAGTCGTCACCGAGCTCAAGACCTTGCGCCGCGTGTACGAGCCCTACCGGGAGCTGGAGCGTGAGGTCAAGGACGCCGAAGGCCTGATCACGCTCGTCGAGCAGGAACCCGACGAGTCTCTGGCCTCGGAGCTGGACCGCCAGTCCAAGGACCTCCTTCCCAAGATCCAGGCGCTCGAGCTGCAGAGCCTCCTCTCCGAGGAGAGCGACACGCACGGGGCGATCGTGACGATCCATCCGGGAGCGGGCGGGACGGAATCCCAGGACTGGGCGCAGATGCTCTTCCGAATGTACACGCGCTTCCTCGAGCGCCGCGGGTTCCCGTCTCAGGTCCTGGACCTTCAGCCGGGCGAGGAAGCGGGGATCAAGGACGCCACGGTCGAGGTGGACGCGCCCTTTGCCTACGGGTACCTCAAGGCCGAGCGGGGCGTGCACCGGCTCGTGCGCATCTCTCCTTACGACGCGAATCACCGCCGCCACACGTCCTTCGCATCGGTCTTCGTGTATCCGTTGGCGGAGGGAAACGGAGACCTCGAGGTCCCCGAATCCGAGCTTCGCATCGACACGTACCGGGCGAGCGGCGCGGGAGGGCAGCACGTCAACAAGACGGAATCGGCCATCCGGATCACACACGTGCCGAGCGGGATCGTCGTCACGTGCCAGAACGAGCGTTCCCAGCACCGGAACCGGGATTCCGCGATGAAAATTCTCAAGGCGCGCCTGTACTCGCTCAGGATCGAAGAGGACAAGAAGAAGCAGGAGATGCTCACCGGTGGGAAGAAGGAAATCTCATGGGGAAGTCAGATCCGCTCCTACGTCTTCCATCCTTACACGCTCGTGAAGGACCACCGAACGGATCTCGAGATACGCGACGTTCAGCGCGTCATGGACGGGGACCTGGACACGTTCATCGACGCCTACCTGAGACTGAAGGAGACCAAGTGAGCCCGGTGAATCCGCAGATCTTCCGTGAGTACGACATCCGTGGCCTGGCCGATCGCGACCTGACCGACGAGGCCGTCCGCCAGATCGGCCGGGAATTCGCCCGGCGTATGGGCGAACGAGGGAAGCGCGTGATCGCGGTGGGGCGCGATGTCAGGCTGTCGTCCCCGCGCATCCAAGCGGCGCTGGTCGAGGGGCTCCTGGATCAGGGCGCGCGCGTGATCGACGTGGGGCAGGTGCCCACACCCGCCCTCTACTTCGCGATTCTCCATTTCAAAGCGGACGGCGGCGTGATGGTGACCGGGAGCCACAATCCGATCGAGTACAACGGAATCAAGCTCTCGGAGGGGGTCAACTCGCTCCACGGCCCCGATATTCTGGACCTGCGCGACCGAACTCCCGCGGCTGGCGTCCTCCCGCAGCGCGGCACCGTCGAGACCAGAACCGTGGACGAGGAATACCTGCGTGACCTGGGCTCGCGGATCAAGCTCGCGCGTCCGCTCAAGGTGGTCGTGGATCCAGGGAACGGCGCCGCGAGCATTCTCGGCCCCGCGTTCCTGCGCGCGATTGGATGCGAGGTGGACGCCATCTTCGCCGAGCCGGACGGCCGGTTCCCGAACCATCTTCCGGATCCGACCGTTCCGGAGCTGGTGCGGTCCTTACAAGAGCGCGTCCGCGAGACCCGCGCCGACCTGGGAATCGGATTCGACGGCGACGCCGACCGTGTGGGCGCCGTGGACGAGAAGGGCCGCCTCCTCTACGGCGACCAGCTGCTGGGCCTCTACGCGGCGGACGTGCTCGCCTCGCACCCGGGCGCGCCGATCATCTTCGAGGTGAAATGCTCGCAGGGGCTCGTGGAATGGGTGCGCGCGAAGGGCGGGGAGCCGGTGATGTGGAAAGCGGGGCATTCCCTCATCAAGGCCAAGATGCGAGAGACGAAGGCGCCCCTGGGCGGGGAGATGTCGGGACACATGTTCTTCGCGGACGAGTTCTACGGCTACGACGACGCCCTCTACGCCGCGGGACGCCTGCTGCGCATCCTCGCCGCCGCGAAGAGGCCCCTCTCCGCTCTCGTCGACGAGCTGCCGCAATCCCGCTACGTTTCCACGCCGGAGCTTCGCCTGGACTGTACCGACGAGCGGAAATTTGCTATCGTTGAGGCTGTTCGCAAGCATTTCGCGGCACGATACGACGTCATCGATATCGACGGCGTCCGGGTCCAGTTCGGAGACGGTTGGGCCTTGGTCCGGGCGTCGAACACACAGCCCGTGCTGGTGGTCCGCTTCGAGGCCGTCAGCAAGGAGCGGCTGCAGGCGATCGCGCGCGAAGTCTACGACGTGCTCGCCGCGTTTCCCGAGGTGACGATCCCCGCCTTACACGTGTAAGCGCCGTCCCTCGCGTCGCGCCGGAAGGGAAAACACATCCGTGGGGTCTCGGCCCGGCTGCGATGGCTCAACCTTTTTCCGGAGCGCCAGGCTCGGAGGCGCCGCGGCGGCCTTGGCCGCATGCGGAGCGCTCGCGCTCGCGGCATGCGGAGCCTTCGCTCCTTCCCCGGCTCACGCCCAAGACGAGTTCCTGATCAACGACGACCGCCTGCCGCGGTCCCAGTTCGCTCCCCGTCCCGCGCTCGGCATGACCGGCTCCATCGCGATCGTGTGGACCGACGGGCGGAACGGCCCGGATAATTCCATCGACTACGACATCTACGCGGCGACCGTCCGGGACCCCGGCGCCCTGGGCTCGACGATCAATCGCCGGATCAACGACGACACCGCGGGCGCCCTTCAGGGCCTGCCGGACATCGCGTCGAGCCCGGCCGGCACGATCTTCTGCGTCTGGGAGGACAGTCGCGCGGGGAACCCCGATATCTACGGGGCCGCGCTCGACTCGCTCGGCTTCCGGACGACCCCCAATCTCCGCATCAACAACGACTCGGGCATCGGCGAGCAGCGCATCCCGCGAATCAGCGCGGTGGGACCCGACCGGTACCTCATCGTGTGGGGAGATCAGCGGTCCGGGCAGTCCGACATCTACGGCTCGTACCTGAACGTGAGCGGCGCCCCGCTCGGACCCAACTTCGTCATCTCTCCGGATCCGGTCTCGGGCGGCAGTTTTCAGGGAGAGCCGGCGGTCGCGTCCAACGCGACCGGCCTCACGCTGGTCGTGTGGCTCGACGGGAGGGAAGGGGGATCCGTGTTCGGCGCCACCCTCGACCTCTACGGGCAGTGGCTCGATTCATCGGGATCTCCTCTCGGCGGCAACTTCAAGATCAACTCGACGTCCACCCCGCAGCAGGACGCCTCCCCGGCCGTGGTGGCCGATTCCACCCGAGGCTTCGTCGTGGCGTGGATCGATCGCAGGCTGGGCGTGTCCACCGATCCGGGCGATGTCTACGCCCAGCGCTTCGGTCCGGATCGCTCCCTCGTAGGCGTGAACGTCAGGGTCAACGACGATCCCCTGGGCAGGAATCAGAAGAGCGTGCGCGGGGCGCCCGGCCCCGACGGGGCGTACCTCTTCTGGGAAGATCTGCGCGACGGCTTCGGCCTCGATCCCAACGTCCAGTCCGCGCGCGTGCCGTACGACGGCTCCGCCCACGGACCCAATTTCCGCGTAAACGCCAGCACTCCCGGCCGGCAGGGGACTCCGAGCGCGATCTGGGACGGGCGCGACGCGTTCCTCGTGGCGTGGGAGGACACCCGGAACGGATCGCCCGACATCTTCGCGACGTCGATCCTCCCGAGCGGCGCGCGGCGCGGCTTCGACACGCAGATGAATGACGATGCGGCGCGAAACGACCAGTGGAGCCCGCGGCTGGGGCGCGGACCGGGAGAATACCTCCTCACCTGGATCGACAAGAGGAACGGCGGAGACGATCTGTTCGGCCAGTGGCTGGGGGCGAACGGAGGCCGCGAGGGGACGAACGCGCTTCTCTACCATGACACCGGAAGCACGCGCCCGGTGGTGAGCAACTCCGCCGTATCGCCCGGCGGAGCGGCGCTCGTGGCGGCCCAGGTGACGAGGGATTCGGATATCGGCGAGATTCGCGGCTTTCTCTTTCCCGCGATCGGAAGGGGCCTGTCCCAGAGCTTCTGGATCAGCGACTCGCTCCCGAGTGCCTCGACGGCTCCCGCCGTGGCTTCGCGCGCCGGCGAATTCGCGGTCGCGTGGATCGATTCGCGCGGCGCGGCGCCTCGTATCTACGGGCAGCGCGTCGCCGAGTCGGGAAGCCGTCTCGGTGTGAACCATCCGCTCCTCTCGGTCGAGCCCGTCAATCCTCCGTTCGCGATCGATCTGACGGCGGACGGATTCGGCGGAGGCTGGTGGCTTCTCTATGCGGAGGGCATCTCGGCGGACCAGAGGCTCTGGATCGAGCATCTGGATTCCTCGCTCGGCCCGGACCGCGGCCCGGTCGAGGTCGCCCCCGGGTTCGGAGGCCCGAGGCAGGACGCCCGGCTCTCCGCGTCGCCCGAGGACGGACGCATCGAGATCGTCTGGGAGGGTCTTGCCGCCTCGGGGCTCGGAGCGGTGTATCAGGTCGCGCTCGCGTCCACGCTCGCTCCTCTGGGCCCTGTGTTCGAAGTGGGGGATCCCGGATTCTCGGGCTCTCGGAGCCGGCCCGCGATCACGCTCCTGGATTCCCGGTCCGTCGTGTCGTGGCAGGAGAAGCGCGACGGCAACTGGAGCATCTGGATGCGCGTGATCCAATCCGGCGCGATCCCGCTCACGGGAGCTGTTCGCGTCGACGAGGACCCGGGGCTGGCGGACCAGCTGGATCCGGGCGTCGGGATGGACGCGGCAGGCCACGCCGTCTTCGTCTGGACCGACATGCGCTCGCTCTCGAGCGGATCGGACATTCTCGCGCGCGTGATCGGGCTCGCGGCAACCTCGGTCGACGAGATCCCGGGTCCGCCTCCCGATCCGCCTCCCGCGCCGCCGAGCCGGATGCGCATCGGACCGGCGAGGCCGAATCCATTCTCGGGCTCGATGCGGGTTCCGGTCGAGGTGACGCTGAACGCGGGCGGGCGTGTCCGCGCCTACGTGCTGGACGCCCGGGGAGCGCTCGTCGCCCGGGTCTATGATGGTGTGGCGCCGAACGGGAGAGTGCTCCTGTCGTGGGGAGGCTCGGACGCGCGCGGTCGCGCGGTCGCGAGCGGCGTGTACTGGTTCGTCGCGGAATCGGGAGGAGAGCGGCATGCCGTCCGTCTCGTGCGCATTCGCTAGGCTCGTCAGATTGGCGCTGATCGGCGCGGTGGCCGCGGCCGCAGTCTCCACGCGTCCGCTCGCCGCGCCCGCGCGCGCGGGGGAGACCGCAACCTGGGAGGCCGCCTCGGCCGCCGCCTCCGCGGTATCGCCCCCTGGATTGAGGGCGGTATGGTGCGACGCCGCGGCGGAGCCTGCCCTGGCGCTCGACCGGTTGGAGCGCGCCGGATTCCGGGTAGCGGTCGCGCTGCCGCCTCACCTGTTCTACGTGATCGAGACTTCGGCGGTGCGCGCCCTTCCCGCCGGGTATACCTTCCGGGACCTGGCGCCTCCCGCCGCCGCGGGCTCCATGCCGCCGGCGTCGTTCGCGGCGCCGGCCTCGGGGATCGAAGCTTCGGATGGGGATCCTTTCCAGGGACGGGAGGATGCGCTGCCGCCTCTCACGCCGCGCGCGGCCTCGGTCCGGTCGTCCCCGACCGAGCGGGCGGGCGCCCTCCAGGGACTCCCCTTCGGGACGCGATGGTTCGATACGAGCGAATTCATGATCGGCCGGGTCGCGGTCTCGATTCTCTTTCCGGAGAGCGACGGGTCGACCGATCCCAACCGCTACGACTGGACGCCCGCGCTCCGCGATTCGGTCGTCCGCTCCGCGGTGCGCGGCCTCGCGCACTGGAGCGTCTTCGCCTCGAGACGCGGGGTTCCGGTCACGTTCGCCCTCGAGGTCCATCCCGGGCTGGCGACGCGCTACGAGCCGATCAACCGTACGACGGGGGAAGAGGGCTCCTGGATCCAGGATGCGCTGACTGGTTTCCTGGGATACAAGAGTGACGCCCTGACGCTGGCCTACGATGTGGCCAACGGCGCGCGGGCCAGGCTCGGCGCGCAATGGGCGGCGCTCATCTTCGCAGTCCAGGACGACTCCAGCTCGGCGGGGCAGTTCCCGGACGGCTTCATCTCGCACGCGCGGCTGGGCGGTCCTTACCTCGTCACGCCGGTCAAGAATGGAGGGTCGGCCCTCCAGGGCGCTTCGCTCGACACCTACATGGAGCACGAGATGGCGCATATCTTCTGGGCTCTGGACGAGCATTTCCCATCCACCGGGTGGTGGGCCTGCTCGCTCACCACCGGATACCTGAACTACCCGAACTACAACTCGGTCGTTCCCGCGCCCGGGTACTGCGGGGCCCCGCCCGCGCAGTGTCTGATGAAGGGGAATTATCCGGACAGCGCCTGCGCCTACACGGAGGGGCAGATCGGTTGGGCCGACAGGGACCTGAACGGGGTTCCGGACCTCCTCGAGACCCGTTCGGCGGTGTTCCCAGATTCGGACCAGTATCGGGCGGTGGCGGGATCCCCGATAACGCTCCGAGGCCGCGCGGTGGAGATCCCGATCGAAAACCGGAACCCGTATCATTTCTTCGTGGGTGACTCGATCTCGATCGCGACCGTGGATTCGGTGTCCTACCGGATCGGCGGTGGAGCGCCGGTCGCCGCCGCGGCGCTCGATGGAGCTTTCGATTCGGGACGCGAGTACTTCGTCGCGACGCTCCCGACGCTCCCGCCCGGCGATTACGTGATCAACTGGGAGGTATGGAACTCGAACGGCATCCTGAACGGAAGCAATCCGACCACGACGCTCTCGCTCCGAGCGCCGTCTTCGCCCGCCGGCGCCGGCGCCGGATCCTCGACCGTGCCGGGCATGATCCTGCGTTGCGGTCCCACGCCGAGCGCGGGATCGGTGCGCTTCTCGCTCCGGGCAATGCCGGGAAGCCGAGGCTGGGGAGCCGTCCACGACGTCCATGGCCGCGAGATCGCGAGATGGCGGATCGTGACGCCCTCGTCGGGGACCCTGGACTGGGCCTGGGACGGGCGACTTGCCGGTGGCGCGACGCTCCCGAGCGGCCTATATTTCTTCTCGCTCGATCTCGACGGGGCAACCCTGAAACGCCGCCTCGTGATCTCCCACTGACCGACGAGAGGTGGCCATGAGCTCCACAGGGCGTCTTTCGCCCGCGGTGTCCGACTCGGAGGCTCCACCGCCGCAGCGGGTGGGAATCCGTTACGGCGAAGACCGCCTGTATCTCCTCGTGCGCGATCCTCGGTGCGCGCTCGTGGTCTGGGAGTTGACCGAAGCCTCGGCGGCGCGCGCGGAATCCGCTTCGGGAGGGCCGGGCTCATCGCCTCGCTACCAGATCCGGATCGAGCGCCGGGCAGACGCCCGCGGTCCGGCGGAGGAGCTGGTCCGCGTGGACACGCCCGATGCAGCGAAGGGCGAGCGCTGGTACGTGAGCCTGCCGAGGTCGAGTGGCGAATGCCGCGCCCTTCTCGGATTTCAAGCCGGGGAATCCTTTGTCGCGCTGCTCACCTCCTCGTGGGTTCCCGTGCCGCCGGACGGCCCGTGCGCGGAGGAGGGAGCGTGGGGGCTCACGCACGAGGCCCGCGCGTGGCTTCTCGAGCGCGCGATTGCCGGCCGCAAGCCGGCCGGCGATGGGAGCTCCCGCTGACGGGATCCTCGATGCCGCGCGGCTATCTCTGCATGCTCCTCCACGCGCACCTTCCCTACGTGCGACATCCCGAATACGAGGATTCGCTGGAGGAGCGCTGGCTCTTCGAGGCCTTGACCGAGACGTACCTTCCCCTTCTGCGCATGCTGGAAGGGCGCGCGAGCCGCGGCGCGCGCGGCCGGATCACGATCTCGCTTTCCCCGACCCTGCTCGCCATGTTCGAGGATCCACTCCTGCGCGAACGCTATGCGTTCCGGATGGGCCGACTGCTCGAGCTTGCGGAGCGGGAGGTGGCGCGCACGCGGCACGACGCGCGGTTCCATCCACTCGCGCTCCATTACCGGGAGCGGTTCCGCGAGTGCCTCGCGCAATTCGAGGAGCGCTATCGCCGCGACGTGACCTCGGGGTTCCGGGCGGTATCCGACGCCGGGCAGGCGCGCCTCATCACGAGCGGCGCGACCCACGGCTACATGCCGCTCATGAGTCTCGGCGCGCCTTCGTGGCGCGCCCAGATCGGGACCGCCGTGCGCGAATTCACGCGCCACGTCGGGCGCGCTCCGGAAGGCATGTGGCTCCCGGAATGCGGATACACGCCCGGCGTGGAATCCGTGCTCGCCGAGTTCGGCATCCGGTTCTTCGCGGTGGACACGCACGGCATCCTGGATGCGTGTCCGCGTCCGCTCCCGGGCACCTACGCTCCGTTCCGGACGCCGTCCGGGGTCATGGCGCTCGGCCGTGACGCCGATTCCTCGCGCCAGGTATGGAGTGCTACGGAAGGCTATCCGGGTGACGCGAGCTATCGCGAGTACTACCGCGACCAGGGTTTCGATCTTCCGCTGGAGGACGTTCGCGAGTTCCTGCCTTCCGGGGGGACGCGGACGCATCTCGGTCTCAAGTATTACCGGATCACCGATCGGAAGAGCCCGCACCGCGAGCCCTACGATCCGGAGCGCGCCCGCGCGAAGACCCGCGAGCACGCGGCCCATTTCGTGCGCGAGCGGTCCGCGCAGGCGCGCACCGCGTCGGAGCGGATCGGTCAGCCTGCGCTCCTTCTCGCACCCTACGACGCGGAGCTGATGGGGCATTGGTGGTACGAAGGGCCCGACTGGCTGGGATCGGTCCTGGACGAGGCCGATCGCGACCCGGACCTGGACGCCGTGGATCCGATCGAGGCGATCGGCTCGATCCCACGCGCGAGCGAGGGGCGGCTCCATCCATCGAGCTGGGGCGAAGGGGGCTATTCGTCCGTCTGGCTCGACCCGTCCAACGATTGGGTCTATCGCCATCTCAATCATGCGGCCGAGCGGATGCAGGCTCTCGCACGCGCGGGTGATCGCGGAGATCCGTTTCGCGCGCGCGCCCTCGCCCAGGCGGGACGGGAGTTGTTGCTGGCGCAGGCGAGCGATTGGGCGTTCATCATGCGCACCGGGACGGTGGTGCCGTACGCGGTGCGGCGGACCAACCTTCACCTGGACCGGTTCGGCCGCCTGGCCGAAGGGCTCGAGCACGGGGCGGTGAGCCCGGAGCAACTGGCGGAGTGGGAAAGCGTTGACGGGATTTTTCCGGGACTGGATGCCGGGCTTTTTGCTTGACAGGCCTTGCGCGAAGAACTTAGGCTACGAAGGCGTTCCCCCCTAAGGTCCGTGTGATCAAAGGAATATAGATGCCTCGGCGTTCGAAGATTCGTGCAGGGATTCTTTGTGCCGTCCTTCCCTGGTTCGCGATCTCATGCGGAACGAAAATCGCTACCCAGCCTGGACTCAATGGAGCGGTCACCTCGTTCCCCGCGCCCGAAGAGTTCCTGACGTCTCCGCAGCAGGAGCACCGGGAACTCCTCGTGGACGGTCGGCCCACCGCGATCGAATGGAACGTCGCGGGCAATCCGGATTACACCGTCATGCACGGTTTCGGCGGCGGCGGCGACTTCATCCTGGGAGTTCGTAGCGTCTGGTCCTACGACCGTTTCGGCGCGCAGAAGTCCATCTACTTCCTGCTGCAGTGGCCGGATCCCACCGCCAGCTATCTGGACCGCCCGATCGTGAATGACTCGATCGACGTCTTCGACGATCACGGCAATCAGGTCTTCAACTGCCTCTCGGGAGACGATCGGATGATCCGCCCGACCTCGTGGCACCGGTCCACGATCCGGGAAGACCAGGTCGTCGTGGAGATCTTCTCCGACTCGCTGGGCTCCTTCCCGGCCGACAACTGGCGCTGGGGCGCCGGGACGACGGACCCGGTTTTCCCGACCTCCGTCGTGGAATTCCAGGGCGCCTCCGAGGACACGATCGGCTCCACGTCCCATCCGGTGTCCGGGTTCATGGAGGACCGGTATGACATGGGCGGCGGTCCCGTCGACGACCTGGGCCGCGTCACCTTTCACGACAATTTCACGCTCTACCCGAACGGGATCGTTCCAGACAGCGTCGCCGGCAAGGGAAGCCGGGATACGCGCCTGAACCGCGGCAAGCCGACCGCGTACACCATCTGGGGATACGTGGCCAGGCCGCTCGATTTCTGCGACTCGCTAGGGTTATGGCAACAGAATCCGGTGCGGGTCGACGACAGCGGCGTTCGCGACAAGACCTGGAATCCGGGCGACTACGTTCCAAGCGTCATCGTGCGGTTCCCGACGCTGAGCCAGTTCGACGTCTTCGCGCGCGGCGACTGGGCCTCGGGCAAATGGAGCCTGGAGATCCGCCGCGCCCTGACGACCTACGACAAGCGGGCCGATCCCAATGTTCCTCCGAACCAGCCCCAGTTGTGGGTTCCCTGGCCTGACGACGTGCCGCTCGTTCCCGGGCGCCGGTACATGATGCGCGTCACGGTGTACGACGCGTCGGTCACCAAGGGCAGCCGGTCCACACTCCTGCCGCTGTACCTGAAGCCGCGATGACCGCCCTCCACAAGAAAGCGTCCTTTGCGCTCGCCTCCATTCTCGTTGCGTGGGCGGGGCCGGCGGTCGCACAGGCCCAGATCGCGCAGGCATGGGCACGCGCCTCCACGGTCGACGTCGACGCCAGGAGCTTCTCGGCGCGGCTCGAGGCGATGGGCGGGCTCTCCGCGTCGGTGGAGGAGCCTCAGAGCCGGATCAATCCCTACGGATTCTCCGACAACCCCGCCGGTCTTCTGGCGGATCAAGACTCCTCGAGCATGGAGGAGTCCTCCCATTACGATCATGTTCAGGACGGGTACTACGGGCTCCCGCACAGCGTCGTGCAGCGGCGAAGCGGGCTGGTCACGGCGCTGCGGCACGAGCAGCAGTGGGTGCTGGGGCTCGAGGGAATCTACGGTGGGCTCAGCGCCAGCCGGCACGACCTGAGCTCGTCCCCCGACAACGGGCGTTTCATTCGCGATTTCGATCTCCTCTATCCATCCACGTTCCAGCCGGGGATCGGTGATAACCATATCGGCGCGAGCGTGACGGCGCCCCGGGTGGGCGTCACCTACGGCCGGAAATTCCTCAAGAAGCTCACGCTGGCGGGAAGGGTCCGCTACCGGCATGAATCCGAATTGCGCAACGTTCCCAACCCCTACATCCTGAATCTCAGATCGACCGAGCTTGCGCTCACGGGCGGCGCTCTGGCGTCTCCCAGAGTCGGCCCGCTTGCCTTGACGGTGGCAGCCTCGGCGGCATGGATGAAAAATCACGTCCGGGGATTGAGCCGCGGGCCGTTCAACGAGGACCACTACGACTGGAATCGCCCAGAGGTGAGCTACAACGCGCAGCTCGGCGTCCGCTACAAGAGCTGGCTCCGTGGGATCATCGATGGACGGCACCTGTCGAACGACGGGGAGGAGATCGCCGAGGTGAACTGGGCGGCTCAGTATTTCCTGAATCCGCTTCCGGCCAACCTCATCGATCCCTCGCTGAGCGTATTCAAGATGAAGTGGTCGTCCCTTCTGAGCGGGCTCCGGAGAAACGAGGTGGCATCGCGATGGATGCTGGATCTACCGGGCACTCCCGCCCACGTCGGATTCCAGTACCGGTATTACCGGGAGCTGGAGTGGATCCGCCCGAACCCAACGGTGCTCGCGACCGCGCTTCCGCTGGACGTGCGGCGGCTTGGCTATCAAGCTGGCGGCGGCGTCTCGGTCGACCTTCCGGGCGGGCGCGGACTTCTGGCGACCGAGGTGCAGGTCGCTCGCGAGGGTCGCGTGGACTACACGGGCGCCTTTCCGGACATCGCGAGCTCGGAGATGAGCTATCACTTCGGCGCCGAGTACCGCGCGCTTTCCTGGCTTCCGCTCCGGGCCGGCATCGCGCTGATACGCCGCGACCCGGATCGCGGGGATGGGATTCCGCCGCTCAAGGGAGCCCGTGTCACGGGCGGACTGGGATACTTCTGGAATTTCATCGGCACGCAGATCGACGCCTCCTACTCGCACGAGCACGTTCATTTCACGCCGGGAGATCCGAGCGAGGAGATTTCGCGAGGCGACCAGGCGACGATCGTGCTCCGCTTCCTCTTCTGAGCGGATCCGGGAGCCTGGCTGCATGAAAGATCTCGCGCGTCTCGCCCTCGACACCGCGGCCGCGCGCGGCGCTTCCTACGCGGACGTTCGCGCCATCGAGTTCACCCGCGAAGATATCCAGGTAAAGAACGGCGAGGTCGGCGGCCTGGACCTGAGCGATTCGGCGGGGCTGGGCGTGAGGGTCCTGGTCGGAGGGGCCTGGGGCTTTTCGGCCACCGATGACCTGAGCAAGCAGGGCGTCGAGCGATGCGCCGCGCAGGCGGTGGCCATCGGACGCGCGAGCGCGAGCATCGAGCACGAAAATGTTCGGCTCGCTCCCGAGCCCGCGCATCAATCGGTCTGGGCCTCCACGTGCGCCGTCGATCCCTTCAAGGTGCCCCTTGAGAAGAAGCTCGATCTCCTGTTCCGGATCGACGCCGAGATGCGCGCGGTCAAGGGGGTCACGAACGCGGAGTCGTTCCTTTCCTTCCAGCGCAAGCGCCAGTTCTACCTGAGCACCGAGGGCTCGGACATCGAGCAGACCCTCACGCGATCGGGAGGCGGCTTTTCTTCGACCGCCGTCTCCGATGGCGACGTGCAGCGGCGGAGCTACCCGCAGGCGGAGGGGTTCCACCAGGCGCTGGGCTACGAGTTCATCGAAGCGATCCCGTTCGTCGAGAACGCGCGGCGGATCGCGGAGGAGTCCGTGGCGCTCCTGACCGCCGATCAATGCCCGGCGGGGGATCGCGACATCATCCTCGAAGGGTCGCAGCTCGCCCTCCAGATCCATGAGTCCGTCGGGCATCCGACCGAGCTGGACCGGGTGCTGGGCATGGAGGCGAATTACGCGGGCACCAGCTTCCTCACGCTCGAGAAGAAAGGGAAGCTGGCCTTCGGCTCGAAGCTGGTGAACCTGGTCGCGGACGCCACGCTGCCGCACGGGCTCTCGACGTTCGGCTACGATGACGACGGCGTGGAGGCGCAGCGCTGGCACATCGTGCGTGACGGCCTCTTCGAGGGATACCTCACGTCGCGCGAGCTGGCCCACCGCGTCGGCGACGCGCGCAGCCGCGGATGCGTGCGCTCGGACGGATGGCACCACATCCCGATGATCCGGATGGTGAATCTGAGCCTCATGCCGGGAACGGGCTCGCTCGAGAGCCTCCTGGATGAAAGCGACGGCGCGATTCTCATGGAGACCAATCGCAGCTGGAGCATCGACCAGCTCCGGTACAACTTCCAGTTCAAGACCGAGCTTGCGTGGGAGATCAAGAAGGGGAAGCGGGCCCGGCTCCTCAAGAACCCGACCTATCAAGGGATCACGACCCGGTTCTGGAACTCGTGCGATTTCGTCTGCGGCCCCGCCGAGTGGAAGCCCTGGGGCGTGACCAATTGCGGGAAGGGACAGCCAGGGCAGGTCGCTGAGATCACTCACGGCGCCGCCCCCGCTCGTTTCCGCAACGTGCGGCTCGGCGCGGGGTACGAGCACTGATGCGAAGGGACGAGGCGAAAGCGCTCCTTGACCGCGCGATCGCGGCGGCGCGCGGCGAGGAAGTCGAGATCATGCTCGGCGGCGGCACCGACGCCCTCACGCGCTTCGCGAACAACGAGATCACGCAGAACGTCTCCGAACGGCGCTACCTACTCTCGGTCCGCGTCGTCCGGGGGAAGCGTACCGGTCGCGCCACGGGGAATGATCTGAGCGACACGGGGATCGCAAGGATCATCGAGCGCGCGAAGGCCGCCACGGGGCTTCAGCCCGAGATCAAGGACCTCCTGCCGCTGCCCGGGCCGCAAACCTATCGCGAGGTCGACGGGTACGACGCCGCGACCGCCGAACTGGGAGCCGACGTCCGGGCGCGCGAGGTCGGGAAGGCGGTGGCGCGGTGCCGCGAGGCGGGCCTGGAGGGCGCCGGGATCTACGAGGTTCGGGCGGGCACGATCGGCGACTACGGCGAAATCGGCCCCCTCGCCATGGCGAACTCCCGCGGGCTCTTCGCCTACCACGTCGGCACGTCCGCGGAATTCCTGATCTCCGCGCTCGAAGGGACGGCATCGGGCTGGGCCGGGTACGAGTCGCACCGCGCGGACGGAGTGGACGGCTCCGCCCTCTCCGCCCGAGCGGTCGAGAAGGCGGTTCGCTCGCGCTCGCCGAAAGCCTGGGAGCCGGGACGGTACACGGTGGTGCTGGAGCCGGCGGCGGTGGCGGACCTGATCCAGGACATGTCGTGGATCAGTTTCGGGGCCCTTCTCCTGCAGGAGGGCCGCAGCTTTCTCGCCGGCAAGATCGGGCAGAAGGTCATGGGCGCCAACATCACGATCAAGGACGACCCCTTTCACCCGCTTCACCAGGGGAGCCCGTTCGACGCCGAGGGAATGCCGACCTACCCGACCACCATCATCGAGCGCGGTGTGGCGAAGGGCGCCGTCTACGACCGGCAGACGGCAGCGAAGGAGGGGCGCGAGAGCACCGGTCACGGCCTTTCAGCGCCGAACACGTACGGGCCCATGGCCCGCCACCTCGTCCTGGAAGGCGGGGAGGGGACCGCGGACGACCTGGTGCGCGGGGTGGACCGAGGCCTTCTCGTGACGCGCGTCTGGTACACGAACGTGGTGGATCCCAAGAGCGTGACCCTCACGGGAATGACCCGCGACGGCCTCTTCGCGATCGAGAAGGGGAAGGTGACCCACGCGGTGCGCAACTTCAGATTCAACCAGAGCGTGCTGCAGATGCTGAACCAGGTGGAAGGGATGTCTTCGGTCCAGTCGTCCGGGGGGGTGGTCTGCCCAGGGCTCCTGGTCCGGAACTTCCAGATGTCGAGCGGGACCGAATTCTGAAAAATGTGTTTGCGGGGAATCCCGGGCCCCCTATACTGCGGAGCGAGGCTGGGAACCTGAACCGCCTTGCACAGGAACAAGGTAACTCCCCCCCAAGACTGTTCGTCATTGCCCCC
>JAYWED010000030.1:0-72116 GCA_043779525.1 Candidatus Eiseniibacteriota bacterium
TGGACGTGGCCCAGGCCGCCGACACGACGCTCGTGGTGCTCACGCCCGAATCGGGGGACGCCATCCAGTCCCTGAAGGCGGGGCTGATGGAGATCGCCGTCGTCTTCGTGGTGAACAAGTCGGACCACGCGGGCGCGGACTCGCTGGTGGCCGCGATCCGGTCGGCGCTGGGGCTCCGCGGGCCCTCGCCGTGGCGGCCGCCGATCGTGCTGACGGTCGCGACCGAGCGGCGCGGAATCGACGAGATGCACCAGGCCATCCAAGCGCACAGGGCCCATCTCGCCGATCCGGGCGCCTCGGAGGGAATCCGGCGCGAGAAGATCCGCGCGCGGCTCAAGAACGCGGTCCGGGAGAGGCTTCTCGAGGCTGCCTGGGAGCGTCAGGGGCTGGGCGCGCTCCTGGACCGGGCCGCGGAAGACGTGCTTCAGGGAGCGGTGTCGCCGTACCGAGCGGCGCGGGACCTGATCGAAAGGATGACGGACCATGGCGAACGCAGCCCGAACTGAGACCGAGACCGCCCGCGCGCGGCGCGATGCGGGGCCGGCTCCGGCCGGCGGCGATCCCACGCGCGTGATGCCGGGCGCCGCGGAGAAGGCCGGGACCACCACGCCCCCGCAGCTCTTCGAGACCTTGTCCGGGATCCCCGTCCAGCCGCTCTACACGCCCGGGGACGTGAAGCCGGGGCTCACGGAGCGGCTCGGCGAGCCCGGGAAGTTTCCCTTCACGCGCGGCCTCCATCCCGAGATGTACCGGGCGCGGCTCTGGACCATGCGCCAGTTCGCGGGCTTCGGCTCGGCCGAGCACACGAACCAGCGCTTCCATTACCTCCTGGCCCAGGGCATGACCGGCCTCTCGACCGCCTTCGACATGCCCACCCTCATGGGCTACGACGCCGACCACGCGATGTCGCTGGGCGAGGTCGGGCGCGAGGGCGTGGCCGTGTCCTCGCTCGAGGACATGGAGATTCTCTTCCGCGGCATCCCGCTCGACCAGGTCACGACGTCCATGACGATCAACGCGCCGGCCGTGGTGCTCCTGGCGATGTACATCGCGATCGCCGAGAAGCAGGGGATCCCGCCCGAGAAGCTGGGGGGCACCGTCCAGGCGGACATGCTGAAGGAATTCATCGCGCAGAAGGAATGGATCTGCCCGCCGCGCCCGTCCGTGAAGATCTGCGTGGACATGATCGAGTGGTGCGCCCAGCACATGCCGAAATGGAATTCGATCTCGATCAGCGGGTACCACATCCGCGAGGCGGGAGCGACGGCGGTGCAGGAGCTGGCGTTCACGATCGCGGACGGCATCGGATACGTCGAGGAGTGCAAGAAGCGCGGCATGGACGTGGATCAGTTCGCGCCCCGGCTCTCCTTCTTCTGGGACGTGCACAACGATTTCTTCGAGGAGATCGCCAAGTTCCGCGCGGGGCGGCGGATCTGGGCCAGGCTGATGCGTGACCGGTTCGGGGCGAAGAATCCCCGGAGCTGGCAGCTTCGCACGCACGCGCAGACGGCGGGCGTCTCGCTCACCGCCCAGCAGCCGCTCAACAACGTCGCGCGGGTGGCGCTCCAGGCGCTGGCCGCGGTGCTCGGCGGGACGCAGTCGCTCCACACCAACTCCATGGACGAGACCTTGGCCCTCCCCACCGAGGAGGCCGCGACCGTGGCGCTCCGCACGCAGCAGATCATCGCGTACGAGACGGGCGTCACGAACGTCGTCGATCCCTTCGCGGGCTCCTATTATCTCGAGTCGCTCACCGATCGCATGGAGGAGGAGGCCATGGCGTACATCCGGCGGATCGACGAGATGGGCGGCATCATCCAGGCCGTGGAGCGCGGCTTCCCCCAGAAGGAGATCGCGGATTCCGCCTACCGATTCCAGATGCAGGTCGAGCAGGGGCAGAGGACCATCGTCGGCGTGAACCGCTTCGGCGGCGACGAGGAGGTCTCGATCCCGGTGCTCAAGATCGATCCCGAGATCGAGCGGCGCCAGATCGATCGCGTGCGCGCGGTGCGCGCGCGGCGCGACGCCGCGGCCTGGGCCAAGGCGATGGCCGCCCTGCGCGACGCGTGCATGAGCGACCGGAACCTCGTTCCCTACGTGCTGGACGCCGTGCGGGCATACGCGACCTTAGGCGAGATCTCCGACGTGTTCCGCGAAGCCTACGGCGTGTACCGCGAACCGGCTGTCTTCTAGGAGAAGGGCGAATCCATGGCGCGCAAGATCCGGGTGCTGGTGGGGAAGGCGGGGCTGGACGGGCATGACCGCGGCGCCAAGGTGGTCGCGAGCGCGATGCGCGACGCGGGCTTCGAGGTCATCTACACCGGGCTCCACCAGACCCCGGAGATGATCGTGCAGGCCGCGGTGCAGGAGGACGTGGACGCCGTGGCGCTCTCCATCCTCTCGGGCGCGCACATGACCCTCTTCCCGCGCGTGCTCGCGCTCATGCGCGAGAAGGGGATCGGCGACGTGCTCCTGACGGGCGGCGGCATCATCCCCAAGGAGGACATGGCCGCGCTCAAGCAGTCCGGCGTGGGCGAGCTCTTCGGGCCGGGAACGCCGACCACCGCCATCATCGAGTACATCCGCGGTTTCAAGCGCGCGGAAGCGGCCCGATGACGAAGGTCGTGAAGAGCGCGCGGGAGGCTCTGGAGCGTGCGGGCGTCAAGGACGGCGCGACCATCCTGTTCGGGGGATTCGGTCTGTGCGGGATTCCCGAGTGCATGATCGTCGCGCTCCGCGATTCGGGGATCAAGGACCTGACCTGCGTCTCCAACAACGCCGGCGTGGACGACTGGGGGCTGGGCCTCCTGCTCCACACCCGGCAGATTCGAAAGATGATCTCGACCTACGTCGGCGAGAACCAGATCTTCGAGCGTCAGTTCCTGAGCGGCGAGCTGGAGGTTGAGCTGGTGCCGCAGGGCACCCTCGCCGAGCGCGTGCGCGCCGGCGGCGCGGGAATCGGCGGCTTCTACACGCCGACGGGAGTGGGCACCATCGTGGCGGAGGGGAAGGAGCTGCGCGTTCTGAACGGCCGCGAGTTCGTGCTCGAGATGCCCATCCGCGGCGACTTCGCGTTCGTGAAGGCGTTCCAGGGGGACCACGAGGGGAATCTCGTGTACCGCCGGTCCGCCCGGAACTTCAACCCGGTCGTCGCCACGGCTTCGGAGCACACGGTCGCCGAGGTGGAGAAGCTCGTTTTGCCCGGCGCCCTCGACCCGGACCAAGTCGTGACGCCCGGCGTCTACGTGAACACCATCTTCCAGGGGACGTATGGACCCAAGCGAATCGAAAAGAGAACGAATCGTCCGAAGAGCGGCGCTCGAGCTTAAGGACGGTTTCTACGTGAATCTCGGCATCGGGATGCCGACGCTCGTTGCGAACCACATCCCGGAAGGAGTTCACGTGACCCTCCAGTCCGAGAACGGGATCCTGGGCGTCGGGCCCTTTCCGTACGAGGGCGAGGAGGACGCCGACCTGATCAACGCGGGGAAGGAGACCGTGACGGTCCTCCCCGGCGCCTCGTTCTTCTCGAGCGCCGATTCCTTCGCGATGGTGCGGGGCGGACACATCGACCTCACGATCCTGGGGGCGATGGAGGTGGACCAGGACGGAAACCTCGCCAACTGGATGGTTCCGGGCAAGATGGTGAAGGGCATGGGAGGGGCCATGGATCTCGTGGCCGGCGCCAAGCGCGTCGTCGTCACCATGCTCCACACCGCCAAGGACGGAACCTCGAAAGTCTTGAAGAAGTGCGCGCTGCCGCTCACGGGGAAGAAAGTCGTCGATCTCGTCATCACCGATCTCGCCGTGATGGAGGTCACACCGCAGGGGCTCAAGCTCAGGGAAACAGCTCCCGGCGTCACCGTGGATGATGTATTGAAATCGACCGAGGCGGAGCTCTTGGTCGAGGAAGTCTGC
Organism: Candidatus Eiseniibacteriota bacterium; assembly: GCA_043779525.1. Classification (GTDB taxonomy): domain Bacteria; phylum Eisenbacteria; class RBG-16-71-46; order SZUA-252; family SZUA-252; genus WS-7. The sequence goes on from JAYWED010000030.1 coordinate 3,919, forward strand.
GAGATGCCGGTCTGACCGGCGCGGGGACCGGATGGAAACGATGACGGAGACACGCTCGAACGACCTCTACGAGCTGACCGAAGAGCAGAGCCGCTTGCGCGACATGCTCCGCGAGTTCGCGGACCAGGAGATCGCGCCCAAGGCCTCCCGCTACGACGAGGCCAACGAATTTCCGTGGGAGAACATCAAGAAGATGCGCGATCTGGGCCTCTTCGGGATGATCTTCCCCGAGGAATACGGCGGTCAGGGCCTGGACACGCTGTCCTACGTGATCGCGGTCGAGGAGATCTCGCGCGCGTGCGCGTCCACCGGCATCACGCTGGCGGCCCACGTCTCGCTGGGCACTTCGCCGATCTTCAACTTCGGGACGGAAGCTCAGAAACGGAAGTACCTCCCCGCGCTCTGCAGCGGCGAGAAGCTGGCCGCGTTCGGGCTGACCGAGCCCGAGGCTGGCTCGGACGCGGGCGGAACGAAGACCCGCGCGGTGCTGGAGGGCGGCCAGTACACGGTGAACGGCCGGAAGATCTACATCACGAACGGCTCCGTGTGCGGCACGGCCGTCTTCACGGCGGTCACGACCCCGGGCCAGGGTGTCAAGGGGATCTCGGCATTCATCGTGGAGAAGGGCACGCCGGGCTTCAGCGCCGGCACCCGCGAGAAGAAGCTGGGGCACCGGGCCAGCGACACCGTGGAGCTGCTTTTCGAGAACGTCAAGCTCCCCAAGGAGAATCTGCTCGAGAAGGACGGCATGGAAGGCCAGGGCTTCAAGCAGTTCATGAAGACGCTGGACGGCGGCCGGATCTCGATCGGCGCGATGTCGGTCGGCATCGCGCAGGCCTCCTTCGACGCGGCGCTCCGGTATGCGCGCGAGCGGAGGCAATTCGGGAAGGCGATCGCCGAGTTCCAGGCGATCCAGCTCCTGCTCGCGGACATGGCCACCGGGATCGAGGCGGCGCGTCTCCTGGTCTACCAGACCGCGCGGCTGAAAGATCGTGGGATCCCGTTCACGCGGCAGTCCGCGATGGCGAAGCTCCTGGCCTCGACCGTCGCGATGAAGGCGGCGGACACCGCGATCCAGATCCACGGCGGGGCGGGATACATGACCGACCATCCGGTGGAGCGGTATTTCCGCGACGCCAAGCTCATGGAAATCGGCGAAGGAACCTCTCAGATCCAGCGTCTCGTCATCGCGCGAGAGCTCATTCGGGAAGCGGAAGGAGAACGAAATGGAAGATCGTGACGCCTACATCGTGAGCGCCTGCCGGACCGCCATCGGCGAGTTCCTCGGCGGGCTCTCCTCGCTTGCGGCGCCCGAGCTGGGCGCCGTGGCCATCCGCGAAGCCGTGAGCCGCGCGGGCATCCAGCCGGGCGACGTCGAGGAAGTCCTCATGGGCAACGTGGTCCAGGCGGGGGTCGGCCAGGCGCCGGCGCGCCAGGCGGCCATCAAGGCCGGCATTCCAAACACCGTGGGCGCCACGACGGTGAACAAGGTGTGTGGCTCGGGGCTCAAGGCGGTCATGCTCGCGTCGCAGGCCATCAGGGCCGGCGATGGCGACATCATCGTCGCGGGTGGGATGGAATCCATGTCCAACGCCCCCTACTACCTGCCCAAGGCGCGCGTGGGCTACCGGCTGGGGAACGGAGAGCTTGTGGACGGCGTGATCCTGGACGGGCTCTGGGACTCCTTCAACAACTTCCACATGGGAAGCGCGGCCGAGTTGATCGCGCGGAAATTCAAGGTCACGCGCGAGGATCAGGACCGTTTTTCCGTGGAGAGCCATCAGAAGGCGGTCCGCGCGCAGAAGGAAGGCAAGTTCAAGGACGAGATCGTTCCGGTTCTCGTGCCGCAGCGGAAGGGCGAGCCCAAGTGCTTCTGCGTGGACGAGCGCCCTCGCGCGGACTCGACTCTGGAGTCCCTCGCGAAGCTCCGCCCCGCTTTCGAGAAGGACGGCACCGTCACAGCGGCGAACGCGCCGGGCCTGAACGACGGCGCCTCGGCGGTCGTCGTCATGTCGGGAGCGGCGGTGAAGCGCACGGGTATCAAGCCCATGGCGCGCGTCACCGGATACGCGACCGGCGGCACGGCGCCCGAGATGGTCTTCTACGCGCCCGTCGTCGCGGTCAAGAAGCTGGCGGAGAAGCTGCGCCGCAAACCCAACGACTGGGACCTGATCGAGGCGAACGAGGCCTTCGCGGCCCAGGCGATCGTGGACGCGCGCGAGCTGGAGTGGGATTTCTCGAAGCTCAACGTGAACGGCGGCGCGGTCGCCCTCGGACATCCGATCGGGGCGAGCGGCGCCCGGGTGCTCACGACCCTGCTCTACGCGATGCGGGACCGAAAGGCCAAGACCGGCCTCGCGACGCTGTGCCTCGGGGGCGGCAACGCGGTCGCCCTCAGCGTCGAGGCCGTGTAGTGGGGGTCGCAACGGCCGCGCGCCCGGTCGCGGTGATCGGCGCCGGCACCATGGGAAGCGGGATCGCGCAGGTGTTCGCGGCGGCGGGACGCTCCGTCTATCTCAGGGATCAGGACGAGGCGGCCGTCCAGCGCGGCGTCGCCGCGATCGCCAAGAGCCTGGATCGCCTCATCAAGAAGGGAACTCTGGACGCCGCGGCGCGCGATCAGACGCTGGGACGGATCCGCGGCGCCGTCCAGGGACTGCCTCTCTCGGAATGCGCCTTCGCGGTGGAGGCGGTCCCCGAGCGGCTGGAGCTGAAAAAGGCGGTGCTCCGGGAGCTGGACTCGGTTCTTCCCAAGGACGCCGTCCTGGCCACCAACACTTCCTCGATTTCGATCACCGAGCTGGCCGCGGCCACGGCACGCCCTTCGCGCGTCATCGGCATGCATTTCATGAACCCGGTCCCGTTGATGCCGCTCGTCGAGGTCGTGCGCGGGCTCGAGACGTCGGAGGAGACCGTGAGCGCGACCATGGATCTGGCCCGCTCGCTCGGGAAGACGCCGGTGCTGGTGGAGGACCGGCCCGGATTCGTCTCGAACCGGGTCCTCCTCCCGATGATCAACGAGGCGGTGTTCGCGTTGCAAGAAGGCGTCGCGACGCGCGAGGCGATCGACACGGTCATGAAGCTCGGCATGAATCACCCCATCGGCCCGCTGGCGCTGGCCGACCTCATCGGCCTCGACGTCTGCCTCGACATCCTGGAAGTGCTCCACCGCGGTTTCGGCGACGACAAGTACCGGCCGTGCCCTTTGTGGCGTCAGATGGTCTCGGCCGGAAGGCTGGGCCGGAAATCGGGTCGAGGATTTTACGAATACCCCGATTCCTAGGCCCCGATGAACTTCCAGCTCACGGAGCAGCAGGAAATGCTCCGCGCGGTCACCCGCTCCTTCGCGGAAGGGGAGATCGCGCCGATTGCCCGCCAGATCGACGCCACCGAGGAAATTCCCCAATCCCTGCGGAAGAAGCTGCGCGACAATAATTACTTCGCGCTCTCGATCCCCGAGGAGTACGGCGGGGCCGAAGTGGACGCGGTCGGCTACGTGCTCGTGATGGAGGAGCTGGCCCGCGCTTCCGCCGCCGTCGCGATCACCGTTTCGGTCCACAATTCCGTCGCCGCGGGGCCGATCAACCGCTTCGGAAGCGACGCGCAGAAGGCCCGCTGGCTTCCGAGCCTCGCCAAGGAGACGCTCGGCGCCTTCGCCCTCACCGAGCCGGGCTCAGGGTCCGATTCCGCCGCCCTCATCACCCGGGCGGAGCGCCGCGGAGAGGAATACATCCTCAACGGGACCAAGACCTTCGTGACCAACGGCCGGTACGCGGACGTGTTCGTGCTTTTGGCCCGGACGAGTCAGGAGTCGAAGCATCGCGGAATCAGCGCGTTCCTGGTCGAGCGCAACTCCCCCGGCCTCGGGATCGGAAAGAACATCGAGAAGATGGGCATTCGCGGTTCCGACACGGTTGAATTGGTCCTGGAGAACTGCCGCGTGCCGGTCGCGAATCGTCTTCACGACGAGGGCCGCGGATTCCGCGTCGCCATGCAGACCCTGGACGGCGGTCGCATCGGAGTCGCCGCCCAGGCGCTGGGCATCGCCCAGGCCTCCCTCGACGCGGCGTCGCGCTACGCGCGCGAGCGCCACCAGTTCGGTCACGCCATCGGCGACTTCCAGGCCATCCAGTGGATGATCGCGGAGATGCGGACCGAGATCGAGGCGTCCCGGCTCCTCACCCTCCAGGCCGCGTGGATGAAGGACCAGGACATTCCCTACGGACCCTTCGCGTCCATGGCCAAGCTCAAGGCCTCGGCGGTCGCGCGCATGGCCGCGGACCGCGCGGTACAGATCCATGGAGGATACGGGTACACCAAGGAGTACGCGGTGGAGCGGTATTATCGCGACGCCAAGGTTACGGAGCTGTACGAAGGAACCTCGGAAATCCAGCATATCGTGATCGCCAATTCGGTTCTCCATCCGAAAGACGGAAAGGTCTCGACGTGAAATCCAAAGTCGCTGTGCTTCGCACGACCGCGCGGACCGTGGTGGACGACATCGGCCGCTTGATGGAGCTTGCCGATTGCAGCGCCGAGATCAAGCCCGACCGGACCACCCTCCTGAAAGTGAACATCTCCTGGCACGTCTACTATCCGGGGTGCTCCACCAGCCCCTGGCAGCTCGAAGGCGTCGTGCGCGCGCTCGAGAAGACGGGTTTTGCACGAGACCGCATCCTCGCCGCGCAAAATTCAACGGTGGTCGTGGACCCGCACGTGGGCATCCGGAACAACAAGCTCGAGCCGGTGTTGGATCAGTACGGGATACGGTCGATTTGGCTGAACGACAAGGAGAGCGAGGCCGATTGGATACGGTACGAGCCGAAGGGGAAGATGCTCGTCCTGAACGACGTCTATCCGGACGGGCTCATGCTTCCGAAGACGCTCATGGGCGCGAACATCATCCATCTGCCCACGCTCAAGACGCACGTCTTCACGGAAATGACGGGCGCCATGAAGAACGCGTTCGGCGGCTTGCTCCACCTGAAGCGCCACTGGACCCACAGCGTGATCCACGAGACGCTCGTGGACCTGCTCACGATCCAGAAGGAGATTCACCCGGGGATCTTCGCCGTCATGGACGGGGTGATCGCGGGAGACGGGCCCGGCCCCCGCGCCATGCGGCCTCACGTGGCGAACCTTCTGCTCGCTTCACGAGATCAGGTGGCCATCGACGCGACGGCGGCCATGCTGATGGGGTTCGATCCCATGACGATCAAGTTCATACGCCTCGCGAACGACGCCAAGCTGGGGAACGGAGATCCGCGCTCGATCGAGCTTGTGGGGGACGACGTGTCGAACGTGAACCTGGGCTTCCACCGCAACGAGAACACGTTCGCCTCCAAGGGGCAGAAGCTCATCTATCACGGGCCCCTGAAGCCCCTGGAGAAGATTCTGCTTCGGAGTCCGCTCGTGCCGTGGTCCTATTTCGCGTCGCGTCTCTATCACGACGGATACTGGTATCCGTTCGTCGGGATTCCTCGAAAGAAGAAGGTCATGGAATCGGAATGGGGAAAGCTCTTCCGCGAGTACGAACCCAAAGGGCAGGAGTGAGGCGGGATCTGGTCCCGCCCGGGAGGAAGCGATGAGATTCGATACCGGAATTCATCCGAGACAGTGGCACCGGGGAGCGTGGCTTCTGGCGTTCCTGCTTGCAGCGCTCGTGATGCTCTTGACCCACCGCCCGTCGGGCGGCCGCGCGTTCGCCATGGAGCCGGATCCGGTTTCTCCGCCTCCGGTCCAGGAATCGCCGCCTCCTCCCGACGACGCGGTGAAGGCCGCGCCCGTCGAGTCTCCCTCGGTCGCTGCCGAACCGGCGCCCGGCTCCCCGGAGCGCCAGGGCGCGGGCTACGTCGCGGAGATCGTGGACTCGTCCTACACGGTTGGGCCGGCCGAGTTCTTCGCGCTGGACCTGCCGACGCATCCGGCGGGCGCCATGGCGGTTCATCTCTTCGGGACGGTGACCACGAAAGGGAAGAAGGACATCGTGGTCCGTCTGTTTCGCTCCGCGGACTACGATCTCTGGCTGAAGCAGAAGAGCGGCAGAAAGCCCGGGGCATTCTGGACGTCGCCCCGCTCAGGAAACCTCACGCTGGACCAGGATCTTCCGGCCGGACAGCCGGTCGTGATGCTCCTCGACAACGGCTATTCCATCCGCACGGCCAAGCGGGTCACCTGCCAGCTCCAGCTGCGCTATCAGCGGAGCGGCACCGAGACGTTCGATACCGAGGGTGGAGGCGCGGCGGGATCCGCCACCGTGGCGAAGCCCGCGGAGCCGGACGACAATCTGCCGACGCCGCGGTCGAACGCAGACGAGGAGATGCCCGCTCCGCCGCCGCCGCCGCCGAGCGGCTACTGACCGCCGCGGGCGGGAACGCGCTGATTACGGGGGCCGCGCAGAAGCAATAGCTGGCCGCCCTCGCCATACCTTCGCTGGTCTTGCGGCACCTCGACCGTGTGCGCCTGCACGGTCAGGAGCCAGCTGTCCTCGCCGAACAGGTCGCTCACGTTGGTGATCCCGCTCGTCTCCCACTCGCCGCCGATGCCCGCGGGCGCGGGACGGCCCCGTGTGTCCCGCTCCGCGCATTCGGCCACCGTCTCGAGCCGGTGCGCGCGCAGGTCATAGCGCAGAATCCGCGATGGATGGATTCCCCGGGAGCCCGGAAATTCCTGGATCATCACGCATTGGTCATCCGCGTCGATGCTGGATGGACGGAACATGTCGTCCCCCTCGCTCGCATCGAGCACGACCGCCAGCTCGGTGACCTGCTTCGGGTCGAAGGCGTCGAGCGTCATGTGGTAGAGCCGCCCTCCGCCCGCAGCGGTCTGGATGATCGCCCCCTGCTCGTATCCTAGCCGGTCCGTGAAGTAGAAGGAGTTGAGCCGCTCCCGGTCCACCGCGAGACCCTCCAGCCGGACGAAATTGAGGCCGCCGAGATTCTGTACGAGGGGATCCAGCGTCATCGTCGAGCGGGCCGAGGCCGCGCTCACCGGGATGAACGCGCCGGTCACCGGCACTCCCCGGCGCAACCGTGAGGCGCTTCGCGAATCGAACGGAACGGCCCCGGGGTCGGCGCGAAACACGTAGAGCTGGCCGCGTCCGGACAGGACGTCGGTGTCCGAATTCGCGATGAAGAGGTAGATCTGGTCGACGCCGAGGGTCGAGCTGCCGCCGGTCAGCACTAAGATTGACTTGCCCCCCGTCGCCGGCAGGGAGATCGTGCTCTTGTGCGCCATCGCGCCGAGCCAGGGCAGATCCTGGACCGCGCCGCCCATGGCGTCGATCGCCGACACCAATGGATACCGCGTCCGGTGGCCGCGCTCGTTCACCAGGAACTCGGGTGTCAGGAATCCGACTCGCGAGTCCAGAAGGGCAGCGTGGCCCAGCGCCTGATATCCGCGGTCCGGACGGAGCAGGCATTCCGCGGCCAGCACGCCCGAATTCCTTAGATCCAGCACGATGCGCGAGACCATGCCTCCCTCGACGCCGTCCAGCCATGCGTCCGCGTGCGAGACGTACACCTCCGCGGTTCCATCGCCCCTGTTCCGCGCCCCCAATCCGGAGGCTTTTCCCGCGAACACGAAGGGAACCTGGCCCGGCTCGTCGGAGAAGAGTGTGTCGCCCGCGCTCAGGATCGGCGTGATCCGGACGTCGGGGCGAAGCGAGCGGACCATGGGGGCCGAGAGCGTGAGGAATCCCGAGCCCGGCCCAGTCGTGGAGCGCACGCGCGAGGAGCCGGCGCATCCCTGGCCGCCGAGCGTCGCCAGGATGAGCGCGATCGCGATTCGGGAACGATCCACCCTCAGTCGTTCTCCCCGGCTCCCGCCTTCGGCACCACGTATTGCCCCTTCTCGCGCCGGACGACCTCCACCGGCACGCCCTGGTCGCTGTCCACGTAGTAGATCAGCGTCACGTCGTTGTCCGTGAGATCGAGATGATGCTGCCGCTTGGCGTAGTCCAGGACGTTCGCCCGGATTACGTCCACGATGGCCTCGATCTCGTGCTTCGCTCCTTCGACATTGTCGGTGCTGCCGATGATCTCCGCCACCACGTCCCTGTGGTCGCGGTCGTAATAGACGAGCGTCGGCTCCTCGATCCCCGCGGTGATTCTCAGGATGCTCGACGTGCGCTGCGCGATGTCGTCGCCGACCGTGTAGTCGTACTTGGCGTCCAGCTTGGGATTGTGGATGACGTTCGCGCAGGCTGCGATGGACAGCCCGGCGAGCAGGGCCCCGGCGAGCAGCAGCTTCCCCCTCATGTCTCCCTCCGTTGGCAAAGTTCGACGAGCACCCCGTTCAGGGTTCGGGGACTCAGGAACGCGATCTTCGTGTTGTGGCTGCCGTCCCGGGGCGCCCGGTCGATCAGGTCCAGGCCGGCGGCTTCCGCCTCGCGCAACGCGCGTTCGAGATCCGGGACCATAAACGAGAGATGGTGGATGCCCTCGCCCCGCTTCGCGAGAAAACGTCCCACGGGCGAATCCGCGGAGGTGGGCTCCAGAAGCTCGAGCTCCGCGCCGTCGCCGCCCCGCAGAAATGCGATCCGTAGATTCATGGACGTGAACTCGACTGTTTCAGTGTGCGCCCATCCGAGCGCCCCGACCCAGACCGGGATCGCCTGCTCCAGGGAGCGCACCGCGATTCCGACGTGGGCCAGGCCGAGCGTCCGGCTCAGGGCTCCTCCGTGGTCCCCGCGGCTCAGGGCGCGCCCCGCATGCGGCCCCAGAGCAGCGCGAGTAGGACGAGGCCGAGAGCGATCCGGTACCAGCCGAATGGCGCAAGCCCGTGCCGTGTCAGCCAGCGGACGAAGGTCCGGATGGCGATCGCGGCCACCAGGGCCGCCGCGGCGATCCCGACCAGCATGGCCGCGGGACCTACCGCCGCGCCGCCCAGGAGCGCCTCGTGGGATTTCAGAAAGCCATAGAGGGTGGCGGCTCCCAGGGTTGGGAGCGCGAGGAGGAAGGAAAACTCGGCGGCGGCCACGGCCGAGCAGCCGAACAGCAGGCCGGCCAGGATGGTGACCATGGAGCGCGAGGTGCCCGGCCAGAGCGACGCGCACTGGAACAATCCGATCAGGAAGGCCACCCGGATCGGGATCGCGTCCACGCTCTCGTAGGCGGGGGCCGCGCCGCGTGCGCGGCGCCACCGCTCGAAGACCACCATCACCACGCCCCCGACAAAGAGCGCGGCCGCGACCGGGAGCGGTCCGAAGAGGTGCTCCTCGACGGCGTGGTGCAGCAGGAGGCCCAGCGCCGCCGCGGGCAGGAACGCGACGATCAACCCAAGGAGCAGCCTTCGCCCGGGGGTGCCGGGCTGCGCGATTCCCCGGAGCGCCTCGAGGACGCGGGCGCGGTAGAGCCAGAGGACCGCCAGAAGGGCCCCGCCCTGGATCACGATCTCGAAATCGTTCATGACCTGGCCGAAGAGTCCCATCGCGTGCCCCGCCAGGATGAGATGCCCCGTCGAGGACACGGGAAGAAATTCCGTGAGACCCTCCACAGCTCCCAGAACAGCCGCCTGCAATAGATTCACGTCGCCTCACGCATTGGGGTCATGTCCGCCGTAGACGCGCCGCAGGGCGTCGGAGATCTCGCCCAGGGTCGCTCCCGCCTTCACCGCGTCGATCACGCCCGGCGTGAGGTTCATCTCGCGTCGGGCCGTTTCCTCCAGCCGTTGCAGCGCGTGTCTCGTTTGAGCATCGTCGCGCGAGACGCGGAACGCGCGTACGCGCTCGATCTGGGCGCCCTCCAGCGCGGGATCGATCACGAAGGCGGAGGAGGGCTCCTCGTCTAAATCCGCGAACCGGTTCACGCCCACGATGACCCGCTCGCCCCGCTCCACGGCCATCTGATGGAGGTAGGCCGCCTGCTCGATGGCGCGCGTCTGGAGTCCCGACTCGATCGCGCGCACCGCGCCCCCCGAGGCGTCGATCGCCTCGATGAGCCCGCGCGCCTCGCGCTCGATCCGGTCCGTCATCGACTCGATGGCAGTAGCGCCGCCCACCGGATCGATGGTAAAGGAGACGTCGCTTTCGTAGGCGATGATCTGCTGGATGCGAAGCGCCACCGTCGCCGCCTCCTCGCTCGGCAGGGAGAGCGCCTCGTCGAAGGAGTTCGTGTGGAGCGACTGGCATCCGCCGAGCACCGCCGCGAGCGCCTGGATCGCGACGCGGGCGATGTTGTTGTGGGGCTGCTGCGCGGTGAGCGTCGAGCCGGCGGTCTGCGCGTGGAAGCGGAGCTTCAAGGAATTGGGATCCTTGGGATGATGGCGCTGTTCCAGGAGCCGCGACCAGAGCCGCCGCGCCGCCCGGAACTTCGCGATCTCCTCGAGGAGATCGTTGTGCGCGTTGAAGAAGAAGGAGAGCCGCGGCGCGAAGCGGTCCACCGGAAGCCCGCGGTCCACCGCGGCCCGCACGTACTCGAGCCCGTTCGCGAGGGTGAAAGCCACCTCCTGAGCCGCGGTCGACCCCGCCTCGCGGATATGGTAGCCGCTCACCGAGATGGGGTTCCATTGCGGGACCTCATCGGCGCAGAACTCGATCAGGTCGGTGGCGATCTTGAGGGACGCCGCCGGCGGGTAGATGTAGGTGCCGCGGGCGATGTACTCCTTGAGCACGTCGTTCTGCACCGTGCCCGAGAGCTTCGCGCGCGGCGTGCCGCGCCGGTCCGCCACCGCGATGACGAGCGCGAGGAGGACCATCGCCGTGGCGTTGATCGTCATCGAGAGGCTCACGCGGTCGAGCGGGATTCCCTGGAGCAGCCGCTCCATGTCCTCGATCGTCGAGATGGCCACGCCGGACCGCCCCACCTCGCCCTGCGCTCGAGGATGGTCCGCGTCGTATCCCATCTGCGTGGGCAGGTCGAACGCGACCGAGAGGCCGGTCTGCCCGAGCGAGAGGAGGTAGTGGTAGCGGCGATTGGAGGAAGCAGCGTCCCCGAAGCCGGCGTACTGGCGCATGGTCCAGAGGCGCGAGCGGTACATGAGCGGATGGATGCCGCGCAGGTAGGGAGGCACGCCGGGAAGGTTGCGGTCCGCGCCCGCCTCGCTTGCGGCGCCCGCGATACGCTTCCTGGCCAGATCGGCTCGCGCCATCGGCGTCAGGCCTCGTGGGGCGTGATGGCGAGGAGAAGCTGCCCGCTCTCGACGACCGTCCCGGGCGCGACCGCGATCGCGCGAACGCGGCCTTTGAGCGGGGCCACCAGCGCGTTCTGCATCTTCATCGCCTCGACCACCACGAGCGGATGTCCCGCCTCGACATCCTCGCCCTCGTGGGTCAGCACCTGAACCACCAGCCCCGGCATGGGCGCGTGAAGCTCGCCCCGCGAGGAATCCTCCTGGGACGGGCGGCGGGCAAGCTTCGGCGCGCGAGGGTCCCGGACCCGGAAGCGAAATACCCGTCCGTCCCTCTCGACCGCCAGGAGGTCTCCCTGACGTGTGACCCATGCCTCGACCGGGCGCGCGTCGATGCGGATCCGCATCGCCTCTCCGACGACGCCGTCCACCTGGTAGGAGCGTCCTCCGAGCGTGACGCGATATCCGGCGCCATCGGCCTCGACGGTCGCCTCCAGATCCGTGGCTCCCTTCGAGAGAAGGATCTTCATCGCGCTCTCGGCGGCGTCCGGAGGGCGCGGGCGGCCGAGCGCCAGAGGCTCGGCGGCTCGCCGTTGGCCGCGGCTCCGGCATTGCCGGCTCCCGGCAAGGCGAAGCGTGGCCCGCGGGAGGCCGCGTGCGCGTAGAGCGCCGCGATCACGGCCGCGTCCTCCTCGTCGCGCGCATCCACCGCGCGTCCGACGCCCCGGAATTCGCTGGTCAGGTACGCCGTGTCGTAGGTTCCGGAGAGAAACGCGGGCTGCTCGAGGAGCCAGCGATGGAAGAGGAGCGTGGTCGGAATCCCCGAGAGCGCGCATTCGCCGAGCGCGCGCGCCGAGCGGGCGAGCGCCTGCTCGCGCGTGTCGCCCCACACGATGATCTTCCCGATCAGGGGGTCGTAATGGATGGGGACGGATCCGCCGGGGCGAACCCCGAGATCGCACCGCACACCGGGTCCCTGAGGCGCCTCGAGACGGCGCACGGTCCCCGCCTGGGGAAGAAAGCCCGCCTCCGAATCCTCTGCGTAGATGCGGAATTCGATCGCGGCCCCGAGAGGGCGAACGTCCTCCTGCCGCATCCCGAGCGGCTCGCCGGCCGCGAGCCGGATCTGCTCGCGCACGAGATCGAGCCCCAGAACCATCTCGGTCACCGGGTGCTCCACTTGCAAGCGCGCGTTCACCTCGAGGAAGTAGAACTTCCCGGCACGGTCCATGAGGAATTCCGCGGTTCCCGCGTTCGCGTAGTTGCCCGCCTTCGCCACCCGGACCGCGAGGTCCCACAACTCGCGTCGCCGCGCCGGATCCAGGGCAGGGGAGGGAGTCTCCTCGACCAGCTTCTGATGCCTTCGCTGGATCGAGCAGTCCCGCTCGCCGAGCGCGATCACGTTCCCGTGGAGATCGCCCAGGAGCTGCACTTCGATGTGGCGCGGCTTCTCGAGCCAGCGCTCCAGGTAGATCCGGTCGTCCCCGAAGGCGTTTCGCGCCTCTCCCTGCGTGAGCCGGAGCGCCTGCTCGAACTCCTCGGCGGAGTTCACGCGGCGCATCCCCTTACCGCCTCCGCCCGCGGCCGCCTTGAGCGCCACCGGATACCCGATCCGCCCGGCGTCGCGCTTCAGCTCCGCCTCATCGCTCGTCGGCGTCTCGGTCCCGGGGAGCACCGGGACTGAGGCCCGAAGCGCCAGAGCGCGGGCGCTCAGCTTGTCGCCCAGCGACCGGATCGCGTCGGGCGAGGGGCCGATCCACACCAGGCCGGCCGCACGCACGCGCTCGGCGAAGGCCGCGGACTCCGAGAGGAACCCATAGCCCGGGTGCACGGCGTCGGCTCCCGAGCGCCGCGCGACATCCAGGACGCGCTCCATGTCGAGATAGCTCTGCGCCGCGGGCGCGGGCCCGACCGGGTGCGCCTCGTCGGCCGCGAACACGTGCGCCGCGTCCTGGTCCGCCTCGGAATAGAGGGCCACCGACGCGATGTTCATCTCGCGGAGCGTCCGGCAGATCCGGATCGCGATCTCGCCTCGGTTCGCGACCAGCACCTTCTGGATGGGCCGAGCGCGGCCGGATGTTTCGGGAACCGGTTTCACGGGAGCTGTCTTCACCGGGGGATGCCTCGCGATCAGAGCGGGATCAAGCCGTGCTTCTTGGGCGGGAGCGACTGGCGCTTGTTGCGCAGCGCCCCGAGCGCGCGGATGAGACGCGGGCGTGTTTCCTGAGGCTCGATCACGTCGTCGAGATATCCCAGCGCCGCGGCCACATATGGATTCGCGAACTTCTCGTTGTACTCCGCGACGTAGCGGGCGCGCGCGGCGGCGGGGTCCTTCGACTGCGACAGTTCCTTCCGGTAGATGATGTTCACGGCTCCGTCGGCCCCCATCACCGCCAGCTCGGCCTGGGGCCAGGCCACGTTGTAGTCGCCGCGGATGTGCTTGGAGGACATGACGTCGTACGCGCCCCCGTACGCCTTGCGGACGATGACCGTGAGCTTGGGCACCGTCGCCTCACAGTATGCATAGAGGAGCTTCGCGCCCTGGCGGATGATCCCGCCCCATTCCTGCTCCGTCCCGGGGAGGAACCCGGGCACGTCCTCGAACGTGACGAGCGGAATGTTGAAGGCGTCGCAGAAGCGGACGAAGCGCGCCCCCTTGACGGAGGATTTGATGTCGAGGACGCCCGCGAGCGCCGCCGGCTGGTTGCCGACGATACCGACCGGGCGCCCGTCCAGGCGCGCGAATCCCACGATCAGGTTCGGCGCATAGTGCTCGTGCACCTCGAAGAAGTCGCCTCCGTCCACGATGAGCCGCACGATCTCCTTCATGTCGTAGGCTTTGTTCGACTCGGCGGGAACGATCGCGTTGAGCCGCGACTCCATGCGGTCCGGCGGGTCCTGGGACTGGATCCGGGGCGGATCGTCGACGTTGTTGGAGGGGATGAAGGAGAGCAGCCGGCGGATGGACGCGAGACAGGCCTCATCGTCCTCGACCGCGAAGTGGGCCACGCCGCTCTTCGTGTTGTGAGTCATGGCGCCGCCCAGATCCTCGAAGGAAACCTCTTCCTTCGTGACCTCCTTGATGACGTTCGGTCCGGTCACGAACATGTGGCTCGTGCCCTTGACCATGATCACGAAGTCGGTGATGGCGGGGGAGTAGACCGCCCCGCCCGCGCAGGGACCCATGATGGCCGAGATCTGGGGCACGACACCCGAGGCGAGCGTGTTGCGAAGGAAGATCTCCGCGTAGCCGCCGAGGGATTGCACGCCCTCCTGGATGCGCGCGCCACCGGAGTCGTTCAGCCCGATGATCGGGGCACCGTTCTCCAGGGCCTGGTCCATGACGTTGCAGATCTTCTTGGCGTTCGGCTCGCTGAGCGTGCCGCCGAAGACCGTGAAGTCCTGGGCGAAGACGAAGACCAGGCGGCCGTCGATCGTGCCGCAACCGGACACGACGCCGTCCCCCGGGATCTTGCGGTCGGCCATGCCGAAGTCGGTTGTCCGGTGCTCCACGAACACGCCGGTCTCCTGGAAGGAGCCGGGATCGAGCAGAAGGTCGATCCGCTCGCGCGCGGTGAGCCGGCCGTCGGCGTGGAGCTTCTCGATGCGCTCCTTGCCGCCGCCCAGCAGCACTTCCTGCTTGCGCCGCTTCAGCTCTTCGATGGGGTTCCGGGGAGTCAGGTTCGTGGCCTCCTGCCTTAAGGCTCCAGGGGGTGAACGCGCAGGCATCCTATCGCGCCCGGCTTCGATGTACAATGCCCTCCACCCCCTTGACGTCGTCGCACTCTCGCGTAGGAGCGATTTCATGCCGCGCAGCAAGTCCCGCACGAAGTCTCTGGAACGCCGCATCGACCGCATCAACTGGATGGAATTCGCCGAGATCGTCCCGCGTCACGTCAACACGGTGCTCTTGCCGGTCGGGACGATCGAGGCGCACGGAATCACGAGCCTGGGAACGGACAACGAGATCCCGACCCGGCTGAGCGAGGCCCTGGCGGAGCGGCTGAACGCGCTCGTGGCGCCGACGATTCCGTACGGGGTCACCGCGCACCTGGGCGCGCTGGCCGGGGGCACCCACGTGCCGGCACCCGCGTTCACCGAGTACGTCCTCGCCGTGATTGCCGCGCTGGTGCATCAGGGCGTCCAGAACGTGATCGTGATGAACGGCCACGGCGGCAACACGGAGGCGCTCCGCGAGGCCACGCGCCGCGCGCATGAGGAGACGGGCGTGTTCGTGGCCGTGTTCAACTGGTGGATCGAGATGAAGCCGTACGTCGAGGACTCGCTCGGCGCGCCCGGCGGCCACGCCGGAGTGGACGAGACGGCGGTGATGCTCGCCGTGGCACCCGCCCAGGTGTTTCCCGACCTATGGGACCCCTCGCTCGCGTTCGAGCGCCGGGAGTCCATGACCGCGTTTCCAGAGCCCGGCTCCCTCCTTTATTACGGGGGAAAGCGAAGCGATCCGAGGCTCGACGCGCGCCTCGCCGCGCGATTCTGGGAACGCGTCGTGCAACACGTCGGGGAGGTGCTGGAGGACCTCGCCGCCCGATGGAACCGGGAGGCCATGCCGGCGACGCAGCGTCGCCGCGCTCCATCCGCGGCTCCGCGCGCCGCCTCGGGGCAGCGCGCCGCGAGAAAACCCCGGGGGAAGCCATGAGCGCGCGAACCCGCCCGACGGTCGAGGACGACGGCATGTGTTTCTGCTGCGGCGCCAAGAACCCGATCGGGCTCAAGCTCACCTTCGAGACCCTGCCGAACGGCCGGACGCGCACCTACTGGACCCCGCGTCACGAGCACCAGGGGTTCAAGGAGATCGTCCACGGCGGTCTGGTCTCCACCCTGATGGACGAAGTGATGATCCGGCACCTCTACGCGCTCGGCATCCGCGCCGTGACCGCGGAGCTATCCACGAGGTTCCTCAGACCGCTGCGAACGGGGAAGCGCTACCGCTTCGAGGGCTGGCTCCTCGAGGACAGGGGGCGCGTCGTCACGGCGGAAGCCGAAGGGTTCGACGACGAATCCGCCGAGCGGGTGGCCTCCGGGAGCTTCAAGTGCGTCCGGGTGCGGGGGGGCGGAGGTCCCGGGCGGCAGTTGATGGTCCTAGGGGCGTTCCGGCGTCGTCCCGGGCGCAGCGGTACCGGTCCCGAGCGGCTTTCTCGCGATCGCCGCGATGTTGTTGGCGAGGTCGCATCCAAGGATGCGACGCTTCACGTAATCCGTGATCATCAGCCGCGCCGAAACGACCGGTCCGGGATGCTCATCGCGCAGCGCCACGCGGTAGAGATCGACCTCCAGCCCCTCGCATTTCAAGAAGGCCCAGAGATCGCCCGCGTTATAGATGTGAAGATGAGTCATGTCCCATGAACGGGGATCGGGAATGTAGGCCGCGTTCGGCGTCTGGAGGACCAGCGCGCCCCCGGGCTCGAGCAGGGAGACCATCGTTCGCACCAGCGTGAGGCCGTCTCCGAGCGTCAGGTGTTCGATCACGTCCAGGCAGAGAACCGCCCCGTAACGCCTCGACACCTCATCCAAGTCGCGATAGGTGTAGGCGCCTTCCGTCCCGACATCCTGAGTATGGTATTCGCCGCGAAATCCCGCGCGCTGGAACTTCTGCATAATACGGAGATCCCCCGCTCCGACGTCCAGCACGCTGGACGAGCCCCGGATCGCGTCCCAGTAGACCCGCTCGATGTCGCATAGATCGTCCGTCTCCCACCATCGGCGCACAGGGAACCGGGGCGGTCCCTTCCGGAGAAGCTCCTTCCGCTTCCAGTAGGTGTCGTACGCGGGATCCGTCGGCGTTACTCCCTGAGGGCCTTCTGGAATTCTTCCGTGAGGAGCGGCACGACCTGATAGAGGTCGCCCACGATCCCGTAGCTCGCGACCTTGAATATGGGGGCGTCCTTGTCCTTGTTGATCGCCACGATCGTCCGGGATGAGGACATCCCGGCGAGATGCTGGATCGCGCCCGAGATGCCGATCGCGAAATACACGCTTGGATTCACGACCTTGCCGGTCTGACCCACCTGATGGCTGTGATCGATCCATCCCGCGTCGACCGCCGCCCGGGAGGCGCCCAGGGTCGCCCCCAGCACCTTGCAGAGCCGACGTAAGATTTCGAAGTTCTCGGGGCCCTGCATCGCGCGTCCGCCACTCACGATGATGTTCGCCTCGGTGAGATCGAGCATCTCCCCTTCGGATTTCTCGAATCCGGTCACCCGCGCGCGGACGTTCACCGGGGGGAGCGTCACCTTCTCGACGGCTGCTTTGCGCGAGGGATCCGGAGTCAGCGGCGTAAACGTGTTCGGGCGGATCGTCGCCAGCCGCGGCCTCGCGCCGCTCCACGCGACGCGGCCGAACGCCTTTCCGGCGAAGATGGGGCGCCGCGCGACGAGGTCGCCGTCCACCATATCGAACCCGGTGCAATCCGAGGCAAGACCCACGCGAAGCCGCCCCGAGAGCCGGGGCGCCAGATCCTTTCCGTGCGAGGTGGCGCCGATGAAGAGCGTCTCCGGAGTGATGCGCTCGATGGCGGCCTTGGCGCCCGCGGCGCGGGCCTCGGTGGCGTAGCCCGCGAGCGATTCTCCCTCGACGTGCACGATCCGGTCGGCCCCATGCGAGGCGAGCCGCTCGGCCTCACCCGCGGCGAGCGGGCCGAGCGCGATGAGGGCGACGGTCCCCGGTCCGGCGAGGTCCGAGAGACGCCGGGCCTCGGCGAGCATCTCGAGCGTGATCTTGCGCGCCGAGCCGTCGTTCAGCTCCGCGAGCACCGCGAAGGTCGCCATCAGAGGACCTTCGCCTCTTCGCGCAGGATCCGCACCAGCTCGTGCGCCGTGTCCTTGGGCTCTCCTTCGAGAATCCTGCCGGCCTGGCGGGGGGGCGGCAGCGAAAATCCCACGAAGCGGATCGAAGCAGCTCCCTCCGACACCGCACCCGGATCCACACCGAGGTCGGACAGGGTCCACTCCGGAATGACCTTCTTCTTCACCGCCATGATGCCCTTGAGCGAGGCGTACCGCGGCTCGTTGAGACCCTTCTGCGCCGTGATCACGGCGGGAAGAGAAAATTCCACGGCCTCGGACCCGCCTTCGACTTCACGCTTCGCTTTGCCCTGTTTCGAAGCCGGATCGACCTCGAGACTCACGACGACCGACACATGCGGCACGTCCAGCAGCTCGGCGAGGATGATCCCCGCCTGGGACCAATCGTGATCGACGCCCTGCTTTCCCGTGAGGATCAGGTCGAACCCGGCCTTCTTCGCGGCCCCCGCGAGAACTGTCGCGACCGCGAGCGGATCCGACAGCGCGACACCCTCTCCCTTGATGTGAACTCCCTCGTCCGCGCCGAGCGAGAGGGCGTACTTGATGGCGTCCTTGACGCGGTCCGGGCCCAAGCTCAGGACCGTGACCTTGCCTTGACCGAGCCGCTCCTTGATTCGGAGCGCCTCCTCGATCGCGAACTCGTCGTAGGGGTTCGCGACCCACTTCACCCCCGACGTGTCCACGACTCCGTCCTTGAGCTGGATCCGGGTCTCGGTGTCGGGCACCTGCTTTACGAATACCAGGATGTTCATTCGAAAGGTCTCTCCCTCATTTCGTCCACGGCAAGGGCGCGCAGTATAGTACGATGTCACCCGGCGATGGAAGAAGCGTTCCCGTGCGGAGAAACCCGATGTGAGTCACCCCTTCCTGAAACGCCTCGAGCAGGGCGTCGTCCTGGCGGACGGCGCGATGGGAACGCTGCTGTACGACCGCGGCATCACGTTCGACCGCTCCTTCGATCTCCTGAATCTTCAAGAGCCGGCCCTCGTTCAGTCCATCCATCGCGACTACATCCGCGCCGGCGCCGAGCTGATCGAGACGAACACGTTCGGCGCGAACCGCGTCCGTCTGGCGTCCCACGGCGAGAGCCAGGACGCGCGCCGCGTGAACCGCGCGGGGGCGCAGCTCGCCCGGAACGCGCGCGAGGAGGTGGGTGAGGCGGTTTTCGTCGCGGGCGCGATCGGACCGCTCGGAAAACCGGTCGCTCCGCTCGGCACGATCGCCCGGGAAGAGGCGCTGGAGGCCTACGTCGAGCAGGTGGAGGGGCTGGTCGAGGGCGGGGTCGATCTCCTCATCATCGAGACCCAGACCGATCTCGAGGAGATGAAGCTGGCCATCCAGGCGGTGCGCCGCGTCACGGATCTGCCGCTCGTCGCGGAGATGACCTTCACCGAGGACGAGCGCACTCTCTACGGCGCCTATCCCGAGGACGTGGCGCGCGCTACCCAGGACCTTGGCGTGAACGTGCTCGGAGCGAACTGCAGCGTGGGCCCGCAGAAGCTGCTCGAGATCGTGCAGCGGCTGAGACGTAAAACCCAGCTTCCGATTTCGGTGATGCCCAACGCCGGACTGCCGCGCTTCATGAACGGACGGTTCCTCTATCTCGCCTCGCCCGATTACTTCGCCGACTACGCGGTGCGCTTCAAGGCCGCGGGCGCGAGCCTGATCGGTGGTTGCTGTGGAACGACGCCGGCCCACATCCGGCGCATGCGCGACGCGCTCGCGCGCCCGCCCGCGGGAACGGCCGAAGAGGTGGCGGCCGACCGCGCCCTGGCCCCCTCCGCTCCGCCGCCGCAGTCGATCGCGACCGAGGAGCCCGGGTCCGCGGATCCGGCCTCGCGCTCGCTTCTCGCGCGCAAGCTCGCCAATGGCGAGTTCGTGGTCAGCGTCGAGGTGGATCCTCCGCGAGGGGCTCGACCCAAGAAGATGATCGAGGGGGCGCAATTCCTGAAAGCCTCCGGCGTGGACACGATCAACGTCGCCGACAGCCCGATGGCGCGGGTCCGGATGTCCTCGCTCGCGCTCGCGTCCATGATCACGCAGCAGGTCGGCGTGGAAACCATCCTCCACTTCACCTGCCGCGACCGGAATCTCATGGGGATCCAGTCGGATCTCATGGGGGCGCACGCGCTCGGCATCCGGAACATCCTCGCGCTCACGGGGGACCCGCCGCGCGCCGGCGACTATCCCAACGCGACCGCCGTGTTCGACGTGGACTCGATCGGATTGATCCGCGTCTTGAAGCAGTTGAACGCCGGGACCGATCTCGCGGGAAATTCCATCGGGGAGCCGACCCGCTTTTTCATCGGCTGCGCGGTGAATCCCGCATCCGAGGACATCGACGCCGAGCTCACGCGGTTCCGGAAGAAGCTCGAGGCGGGTGCCGAATTCACAATGACCCAGCCGCTCTACGAGATCGAGCCCTTGACGCGCTTCCTGAAGGCCGTGGGCAAGAGCCGCGTTCCAGTGCTCCTGGGGCTCCTCCCGCTCCAGAGCCATCGCCATGCTGAGTTTCTTCACAACGAGGTTCCCGGAATCAATATTCCCGACCACGCGCGGGAGGCGATGCGGACGGCGGGGGACAAGGGAATCGAGGTCGGTATCGAGATGTGCCGAGCCCTCCTCCTCAAGGCCAAGGACATGGTCGAGGGGGCCTACCTCATGCCTTCGTTCGGGCGTTACGAGGTGGTCGCCAGGGTCGCCGAGGTGGTCCGGACCGGGGCCAAGGACGCGCCCAAAGCCGCCACGCCGGCCTGAGCGGCGCCTTCGGAGCCCGGCTCGGTCCCTTTCGGGGCAATGTTCTTGAACCACAACCACTTCGCTGCTAGAATCGGCGTTGCCAACGCGAGAGTGGCGGAATTGGCAGACGCGCGGGACTTAGGATCCCGTGAGGCAACTCGTGGGGGTTCAACTCCCCCCTCTCGCACCAGACTGCCCGGAGGCTGTGATTGAAAGTCGACATTCGCGACCACGGATCCCCTTGGCGAAAGCTCCTCGTGATCGAGGTGCCTCCCGACGAGTTGGAGAGCGCCTTCCAGGACGTCGTCAAGGAGTTCCGCAGTCGTGTCCAGCTACCCGGCTTCAGGAAGGGGCACGCTCCGCGGAACGTGATCGAGCTCCAGTTCGGTCATTCCATGGAGCATGAGGTATTGGAGCGAGTGGTCAAACGCTCCTACGAGGCCGTCGTCCGCGACCAGAAGCTGGAGCCGATCTCCTACCCGACCATCGAGAAGATCGAGTTCGCGCGCGGCAAGCCCCTCACGTATGAGGCGCAAATCGAAATCAAACCACAAGTTATCGCCAAGGATTACTTCGGCCTCGACGTGGACACCAAGGAAACCGAGGTCCAGGACGCCGACGTGGACAAAGCGCTGGAGGAGCTTCGCGAGCGCACCGCCGAGTGGACTCCGGTGGATCGCGAGGCGGGTGACTCGGATGCGGTCCTGGTCGATTACGTCAGGCTGAACGCGAAGGGAAAGCCGATCAGAAAGACCGAGCAGAAGGACGCGCTCGTGGAGCTTGGCGCGGGTGGTCTCCTGCCCGAGTTCCGGACGAATCTCGCAGGCGCCAAGGCTGGGGACCATCGCGACTTCCAGGTCACCTATCCGGCCGACTTCGGAAACGAGGAGCTCCGGGGGCAATCCTCGACTTTCTCCGTAGACGTGAGGGGTGTGCGGGAGCGGCGGATCCGCCCGCTCGATGACGAGTTCGCGAAGGAGATCGCCGGGATGAGGGATCTGGCCGAGCTTCGGGCCAGGGTCCGGCTGAACATGGAGAGCGAGGCCCGGGTCAAGGTCCAGCGGGAGCAGGAAGAGGCCCTGGCCGACCAGGTCATCGCCAAGAACCCGATGGAGCTGCCGGAATCGATGGTCCGCGAGTATCTGGAAGAGCTCCTCCAGCGTCTAAAGGGGGAAGGCCGGGAGTGGACCCCCGAAGAGGAGGAACGCTTCCGCGGCGAATATCGCCCTCTGGCGGAGCGACGCATCAAGAGGGACATACTCCTGGATTCCATCGCACGCGCCGAGTCGGTTGCCGTTACGGACGAGGAAATAGACCAAGCTTTGCGCGGCGCAGCGGAAGGGGAAGGGGCCCCACCGGAAACGGAGCGGGTGCTCCGGAGCCCCGAGCACCGGGACCGGGCGCGCGCGCATCTCACGGAGCGGAAGGTGTTCGGACTGCTCCGCGAGAAGGCCCGGCTTAAGATGGCCGTCGCCTAACCCGATATAGGAACTCAAGGAGGGACGGAACGCATGGGCTTGGTACCGATGGTGGTCGAGCAGAGCGGGCGAGGGGAGCGGGCCTATGACATCTATTCACGTCTTCTAAAAGATCGGATCGTCTTCATCGGGCAGCCGATCGACGACTTCGTGGGCAACCTGGTCATCGCTCAGCTCCTCTTTCTCGAGGCGGAGGATCCCGACCGGGACATCAATCTCTACATCAACTCGCCCGGCGGCATCGTGTCGGCGGGGCTCGCGATCTACGACACGATGCAGTTCATCCGGCCCGACGTCGCGACCATCTGCATGGGGCAGGCGGCCAGCATGGCCGCGCTCCTCCTCGCGGCTGGCGCGAACGGCAAGCGCTCCGCGCTTCCGCACTCGCGTATCATGATCCATCAGCCTCTGGGCGGGAGCCAGGGTCAGGCGACCGACATCGAGATCTACACGAAGGAAATCCTGGCGCTGCGCACGGTCTTGAACGACATCCTCGTCAAGCATACCGGGCAGCCGCTGGCCAAGATCGAGAAGGACACGGATCGGAACTTCTTCATGTCGTCCGAGGAAGCCAAGGCCTATCGGATCGTGGACAAGGTCATCGCCAAACTCGAACCCAGCAAGGAGAAAAAGCCCGAGCCGGCTCCGGTCGGCTAGGGTTCACCGGGCATGAAGAAACGGGTCAATTCGCCTCACCCCATCCGGTGCAGCTTCTGCGGCCGTGGCCAGGACGAGGTTTCGCGCCTCGTCTCCGGCCCGTCGGTTTACATCTGCAGCGAGTGCGTCAAGCTCTGCAACGATATTTTGGAGGGGGAGACGGATCGCGGTGCGGGAGCGCCCAAGGGAGCCCTTCCCAAGCCTGCCGAGATCAAGAAGGTCCTGGACGACTACGTGATCGGCCAAGATCGCGCCAAGAAGACGATGAGCGTCGCGGTCTACAACCACTACAAGCGGATCTATTCCGGCGGCGCGGTCGAGGACGTCGAGCTCGAGAAGTCGAACATCCTCCTCATCGGCCCGACCGGTACCGGCAAGACGCTGCTCGCGCGCACGCTCGCGCGGACCCTCAAGGTCCCGTTCGCGATCGTGGACGCGACGTGTCTCACCGAAGCGGGCTACGTCGGCGAGGACGTCGAGAACATCCTCGTCCGGCTGCTCCAGGCCACAGACTTCAACGTGGTGAACGCCGAGCACGGAATCGTCTACGTGGACGAGCTGGACAAGATCTCGCGCAAGTCGGAGAACCCTTCGATCACGCGCGATGTCTCCGGCGAGGGCGTGCAGCAGGCGCTCCTCAAGATCCTCGAGGGCACCATCGCCAACGTCCCGCCCCAGGGCGGACGGAAGCATCCGCAGCAGAAGTACATCGAGGTCAACACGAAGGACATTCTCTTCATCTGCGGCGGCGCGTTCGAGGGTCTGGAGAAGATCGTGGAGCGCCGCGTGAGCCAGAAGTCCATGGGCTTCGGGGCGGACATCCGGAGCCGCAAGGACCGGAACATCGGGGAGCTTCTCTCCCTGGTGGAGCCCGAGGATCTGCTGCGGTACGGACTGATTCCGGAGCTGGTCGGGCGCCTTCCGGTCATCGGGGCGCTGGATTCCCTGAACAAGCAGTCCCTGATCGAGATCCTGACCAAGCCAAAGAACGCCATCATCAAGCAGTACCAGAAATTCTTCGACATGGAGGGCGTCAAGCTGGAGTTCACCGAGGACGGGCTGGAAGCCGTCGCCGATCTCGCGCTGAAGCGGGGCACCGGCGCGCGGGGACTGAGGGCCGTGCTCGAGGAGGCCATGATGGATCTCATGTACGAGATCCCGTCCCGGCTCGAAGTCGTCGGCTGCACGCTCACCCGCGATGTGATCAACCGCAAAGCCGAACCGATCTTGACCTTCCGCGGCGATCGTCGCCGCAAAGAGGCATAACCGAAACGAGGCAACTGGGATGATTCGACTCGAGCGCGACGGAGAGGTATTCGAGATCCGCGACCGGATCCCGCTGCTCCCGCTTCGCGATGTCGTTATTTATCCGTACATGACGATTCCGCTTCTCGTCGGCCGCATTCCGTCCGTGAACGCCATCGAGGCCGCGGTGCAGAAAGACCGCGTGCTCTTCGTCCTCGCGCAGCGGCGCCCCGATGTGCCGGACCCGGTGGCCAAGGACCTCTACCGCGTCGGGACCGTGGTCCGCGTGCTGCAGCTCTTCCGCTTGCCGGACGGGACGATGCGCGTGCTGGTCGAGGGGATCTGCCGCGCCCGCGCGAAGAAGTTCTTCCGCGGCGCCGACTACATGTCCACGTCGGTCGCGATCATCGACGACAAGCTGAAGCAGGATGCCCAGCTCGAAGCGATGACGCGGAACGTGCTGGCGTCCTTCAACGACTACGTGCACCTGAACCGGCGCGTCCCGGACGAGGTGCTCTCGACCGCCAACAACATCGTGAATCCGGTCCTTCTCTCCTACACGGTGGCGTCGCATCTGATTCTCAAGGTCGCGGTGAAGCAGGCCGTGCTGGAAGAGGACGACATCACGGAGCGGTTCCGCCAGCTCAGCAAGACGCTGGCGAACGAGCTCGAGATCTTGAAATTGGAGCGGAAAATCGAGGGCCAGGTCCGGAGCCAGGTCCACAAGAATCAGAAGGAGTTCTATCTCAACGAGCAGCTGAAGGCGATCCGCAAGGAGCTGGGCTACCAGAACGAATTCAGCAACGAGATCGACGAGCTGGTTCAGGCGGTCAAGAAGGCGAAGATGCCTCCCGACGTGCACGAGAAGGCCGTGAAGGAGATCGACAAGCTCGGAAAGATGTCGTTCATGTCGCCGGAAGCGACCGTGGTGCGGAACTATGTCGATTGGCTGCTCTCGCTGCCCTGGAGCGTCAAGACCGACGACAATCCGGATATCTCGAGCGTGGAGAAGATCCTCGACGAGGATCACTACGGGCTCAAGAAGATCAAGGAACGGATCATCGAGTACCTGGCCGTGCTCAAGCTGTCGGGGAGCCTGAAGGGACCGATCCTGTGCTTCGTCGGCCCTCCCGGAGTGGGTAAGACCTCCCTCGGCAAGTCGATCGCGCGCGCGCTCGGACGGAAGTTCGTGCGCATGTCGCTCGGCGGCGTGCGGGACGAGGCGGAGATCCGCGGGCACCGGCGCACGTACATCGGCTCCATGCCCGGACGAATCGTGCAGGCCATGAAGCGGGCCGGCTCCATGAACCCGGTACTCCTCCTGGATGAGATCGACAAGCTGGGGACCGACTTCCGGGGCGACCCGGCTTCGGCGCTCCTCGAGGTGCTGGATCCCGAGCAGAACCATACCTTCAACGACCATTACCTCGAGGTGGACTTCGACCTCTCGCAGGTGATGTTCCTGACGACGAGCAATTCGCTCTATTCGATCCCGCCGGCGCTCCTCGACCGCATGGAGATCATCCGCCTGCCGGGATATCTCGAGTTCGAGAAGGTCGAGATCGCGAAGAGCTTCCTCCTGCCGAAGGAGCTGAAGGCGAACGGGATCCTGCCCAAGGACCTCCAGATGACCGACGGCGCGATCAAGGCCGTGATCAACGCCTATACGCGCGAGGCCGGGGTCCGGAGCCTCGAGCGCGAGATCGCCGCGATCTGCCGCAAGGTCGCCCGCAAGAAGGCGACGCTGAAGAAGGCGCGCACGTTCCGGGTCGTGGAGAAGCAGATCTCGAAGTACCTGGGCGTGCCCAAGTACCTGGATAGCCAGATCGAGCGCCGCTCGCGCCTGGGCGTGGCGACCGGACTCGCGTGGACCGAGGCGGGTGGGGACCTTCTCAACATCGAGGTCAGCATCCTGGTGGGCACGGGTATCCTCATGCTGACCGGAAAGCTCGGCGAGACGATGCGCGAATCGGGGCAGGCGGCCCTTTCCTACGCGCGCTCGCGGGCCACCTCGCTCGGTCTCGACAAGAACTTCTACAAGGGGATCGACGTCCACGTGCACCTGCCTGAAGGTGCGATACCCAAAGATGGGCCCTCGGCGGGAATCGCCATGGCGACCGCCCTGGTCTCGGCCCTGACCGGCGTTCCCACGCGTGAAGACGTGGCGATGACCGGAGAGATCACCCTCCTGGGGAACGTTCTCCCCATCGGGGGCCTGAACGAGAAGGTCGTGGCGGCCAAGCGGGCGGGTGTGAAGACCGTGATCATCCCCAAGCTGAACGAGAAGGACCTGCAAGAGCTGCCGGAGCACGTCCGGAACGCCGTCGAGTTCAAGCTGGTCGAGACCATGGACGAGGTTCTGGAAGTGGCCTTGAAACCGGGCGAGTCCACCACGTATCTTCGCCGCAATCAGGAAGAGCCGCCGCCGCCGCAACCGTACACGCACTGATTCAACCCGCGAGCCTCGGTCCAGGAGAGCGATGAAGCGCGTGCTGTTTACCCCGGGGCCCACCGAGGTCCCCTCCGAAGTGCTTCAGGCGATGGCGAAGCCGCTCATCCATCACCGGACCGACGAATACCGGCAGTACTTCCTCGAGACGACGCGCCTCATGCAGGAGCACCTGGGAACCCAGGAGCCGGCGCTGACGCTTTCCTGCTCGGGCTCCGGCGCCATGGAAGCCGTGGTGGTGAATCTCCTCTCGGCGGGAGACGAAGCGATCGTGGTCGAGGGAGGCAAGTTCGGCGACCGGTGGCGGGCCATCTGCCAGGCGTATGGGGTCACGGCGCATACCGTCAGCGTGGAGTGGGGCCGGGTCGCGACGGTGGAGGAAGCGGAGTCCGCGCTCGCGGCGCACCCCAAGGCCAAGGTCATGTTCCTGACCCACAGCGAGACTTCCACGGGCGCGCTCTTCCCGGTGCACGACATGGCGCGCGCGGCCAAGGCGCGCGGCGTGGCGACGGTCGTCGACGCGATCACGAGCTACGGCGTCTATGATCTTCATTTCGACCGCTCGGATCTGGACGCGGTCGTGTGGGGATCCCAGAAGGGGATGATGATCCCGCCGGGGCTCGGCTTCGTGTGTTTAAGCCCGCGCGCATGGGATCTCGTCAAGGCTTCCAAGCTCCCCAAGTTCTACTGGAATCTCGCCAAGGCCAGAACCGTCCTCGAGGCGGGAGACACGCCCTTCACGCCGGCGATCAGCCTGGTTCTCGCGGCGCGCGCGGCGATGCTCCTGCTCCAGCAGGAGGGACGGGAGCAGGTGTTCGAGCGCCACCAGCGGAACGCGGACGCCACACGGCAGGCGGTATCGGCGCTCGGGCTCTCGCTCTTCGCCGAGGTTCCCTCGAACACCCTGACCGCGGTCCACGTTTCCAAGGGTCTGGACTCCGGCGGGGTGCTCCGCACCATGGAGACGCGCTACGGCGTGAAGATCGCGGGCGGGCAGGATCGGCTCAAGGGAAAGATCTTCCGACTGGGACACATCGGCGACTACGACGAAGGAGACATCCTCCGCCTCGTGGGAGCCTTCGAGTCCGCGCTCATCGACCACGGCGCCCAGGTCCCTCCGGGCGCCGGAGTCAGCGCCGCGCAGCAGTCCTTCCGAGCCTCCTCCGCGGCGCGTGTCGGCTAAGGTCCTAGTCAGCGACCCGCTGTCCGAGCAAGCCATGGCCATCCTTCGCGCGACGCCGGGGATCTCCGTCGAAGAACGCCGCGGCCTCTCCGAGGCGGAGCTCCTCCCGCTCGTCCAGGATATCGACGCGTGGGTGGTCCGCGGCGCCACGAAGGTGACGCGGCGGCTGATCGAGGGAGCACCGAAGCTGCGCTGGGTGGCGCGCGCCGGAGCGGGCATCGACAATATCGACGCGGTCGCCGCTCGCGAGCGGGGGATCGGCGTGCTCAACGTCCCCGGAGCGAACGCGGTCGCGGTGGCCGAGCTCGTGTTCGGGCTCCTGCTCGGTCTCTTCCGCCATATACCCGCCGCGGACGGGGCGCTGAAGCGCGGGGAGTGGGACAAGTCGCGCTACAAGGGGCGGGAGCTTCGGGGCAAGACGATCGGAATCGTCGGACTCGGGCAGATCGGTCGGGCGGTCGCGCGGCGCGCGCTCGCCTTCCAGATGAAGTGTGTCGGCTACGATCCGCTTCTTACCGCCGACACGATGCGGGCGCTCGAGGTGGAACCCCTTGCGCTGAAGGAGCTGCTCGCGCGCTCGGACATCCTCACGCTCCACGTACCGCTCACGCCCCAGACGAAGTCCATGATCGGCGCTCCTGAGATCGCACTGATGCCGCGCGGGGCCGTCCTGGTCAACGCCGCGCGAGGCGGTCTGGTGGACGAGGCCGCCGTTTCGGAGGCGCTGGAGCAGGGGCGTCTGAGCGGCGCCTGCTTCGACGTGTTCAGCGAGGAGCCGCCGCGCGGCTCGGCACTCCCGAAAAGAGCCGACGTGGTCGGCACGCCCCACATCGGAGCGGCGACCATGGAGGCCCAGGAGGCCGTGGGGGAGGAGATCGTGAAGCTCCTCCTCGGGAAACTCCGGGAATCCGGGGCGCTCGCCTAGGCGGTCCTAGCCTTCAGATTTCGCCGGGGCGGAGCCAAGAATATCCGTTGACAGACCCGGCGTGCCGGCGCGAGCATTCCCGGATCGCGGAAAGGAGGTGGTCCAGTGCACATTGGTTTATCGGCTGTACTGAACTGCGGAGGTGGCTGCAGCTAGCGGCACCTAAGAGCGCCCTAGCCTGGTGCCTGCTGGCCAATCCCAACAGTTCACCGGAGGCTTCGAGGGGGGGCGGCAACGCTCCCCCTCCCTCTTTTTGTTATGATCCCTCCCTCATGTTCGCCAACCACGTGACTCCCGCTTCCACGATCCCTTCTCCATGATCGCCGCCATCGACCTGGAAGGCGTCCTGGCACCGGAGATCTGGCCCCACCTGGGGGACCACTTCGGGGTGGACGACCTCCACCTCACGACTCGTGACGTCGGCGACTTCGAGGAGCTGATGGGGCGCCGAGTGGCGGCCGTGAACCGCGCCGGGCTCACCCTCGCTCGGCTACAGGAGGTCGCGCGTGAGGTGCGGCCCTATCTGGGCGCGCACGAATTCCTGGATCGGATCCGGCGTCACTGCCAGGTGATGATCATCTCCGACACCTTCCATGAGTTCGCCGAGCCGATCATGGAGCGGCTCGGTGGATACAACCTGTTCGCGAATCAGTTCGAGATCGACGAGCGGGGAGTCATCGTGGGATGGAAGCTTCGGATCCGTGGCCAGAAGGCACGCGTCGTCCAGGGAATGAAGAGCGCGGGATTCAAGGTCATCGGAATGGGAGACAGTCTGAACGACCTCACCCTCCTCGAATCCGCCGACTATCCCATCCTGTTCCGGCCGGTGGCGGCTCTGCGCGAGCGGCTGCCGGAGGCGCCCGTCGCGGACGGACTGGACGCGGCGCTCGAGCTATTCGTCCGGATCTTTCGCTCCAACGGAGGGCGAGTCTAGAGCCGAGGCGAGCGCCTCGAGCATCCCTTGTCAAGCGCCTGCCCGTTCTGATAATCTCTTCCGCTTGTCCGTAGACGTCTTCGCCGCGAGGGCGGATCTCGCGGTCTTTTCGTTTGGAGGGAGATTCTTCCATGTCGTGCCGCGTCGTGGTCGGCGCCCAGTGGGGCGACGAGGGTAAAGGAAAGATCGTGGATCTCCTGAGCGATGAAGCCGACGTCGTCGCGCGGTATCAGGGCGGCCCCAACGCCGGCCACACGGTCGTGATCGGGGATCAGACGTTCATCCTCCACCTGATCCCTTCTGGAATCCTGCGCCCGAACACCGTGTGCTACATCGGAAACGGCGTCGTGGTGGATTGCGACGCG
Source organism: Candidatus Eiseniibacteriota bacterium (assembly GCA_043779525.1). Taxonomy (GTDB): domain Bacteria; phylum Eisenbacteria; class RBG-16-71-46; order SZUA-252; family SZUA-252; genus WS-7. The sequence goes on from JAYWED010000030.1 coordinate 33,782, forward strand.
CTGCGCCAGGAGCGGGATACGCTGCGGAAGCAGGGCGTGAACGTGGACGGGCGGCTCTTCGTGTCGCTCTCGGCCCACATCATCCTGCCGGATCATCGCGCGCTCGAGCAGCTCACCGAGGGCGGCCCCGAGAGCGCCCGGATCGGGACGACAGGACGCGGGATCGGCCCGGCATACACCGACAAGGCGGGCCGCGTGGGGCTCCGCGTCGCCGACCTCCTGGATCCCGAGATCCGCGAGGAGCGCGTGCGGGGTTTGCGCGCGCGCACGCTCCGGCTCCTGGGTCCGAACCCCAACCTCGTTCCCATCGAGGAGGTCCTGGCGCGCTGCGCCAAGGACGACGAGCTGCTCCGCTCCATGGCGGTCAATGTCTCGCACGCCGTCGACGCCGCGATCCGCGGCGGAAAGCGCGTCCTGCTCGAGGGAGCGCAGGGCACGCATCTGGACCTGGATCACGGGACCTATCCCTACGTGACGTCCTCGAGTGCGGTCTCGGGCGGCGCGTGCACCGGCGTCGGGATCGGGCCCACCAAGATCACGGACGTGATCGGCGTCGCGAAGGCCTACGCCACGCGCGTCGGGAATGGACCGTTTCCATCGGAGCTTCAGGGGGAGCTTGCCGAGAAGCTGCGCGAGGAGGGGCACGAGTACGGGGCCACCACGGGCCGGCCGCGCCGCTGCGGGTGGTTCGACGTCGTGGCCATCCGTCATGCGGTGCGCGTGAACGGCCTCACGCAGCTCGTCATCACCAAGCTCGACGTGCTCGACACGATGCCCGAGATCAAGATCGTCGTGGAATACGAGATCGGCACGCGGCGCGTCGCCGAGATGCCTGAGTCGCTGGCCGATCTCGAGGCGGCACGGCCCATCTGCGAGGCCTTCTCGGGATGGAACGCGCCCACCAGCAGCGCGCGCCAGTGGGACGATCTGCCTCGCGAGGCGCGGCGGTACCTGGATCGCCTCGAGGAGCTTGCGGGGGTGCCGGTCCGCCTGGTCTCGGTCGGCTCCGGCCGGGAGGAAAACGTGCGCAGGCACGTGAATCCGCGCGAGAAGCAAACCGTAGCGCGCTGAGGCGCTGCCGTATCGTATGGCCCCTAGACGAAAATCGGCGCGATTGGGCCCCTTCAAGGTGCGGCTCACGGTGAAGACGAAGGAGCGGAAGCAGGCGTAGCCAAGGCAGGACCGCAGTATAGTAACCCCGCGATGGATTCCTCACCCCGGCCCAGCCTTCCAACCGTGATTGCCGTGGCCGTCGTGGCCTATGCGGCCTGCGACATGATCCACGAGGCGCTCGGACACGGTCTCGCCTGCGCATTGACTCCCGGAGTGCGCGTCCTGTCGATCTCCACGGTGGCGCTCCAGACCTCGGCCGAGAGCCGGATGGTCGCGGCCGCGGGCTCGATCGCGAACGTCGTCGCCGGAGCGCTCCTCTTTGCTCTGCTCCGCACAAGAAAGAAATTCGGGCCCGCCGTCTACTTCCTGTGGCTTCTCGCCACCCTCAGTCTGCTCAACGGCACCGGGTACCTATTCTTCTCGGGCCTCTTTGACGTCGGAGACTGGTCGGTCGTCATCGCCGGCCTCAAGCCCCACGGGGTCTGGCGCGCGGGGATGGCGGTGCTTGGCATGGTCGCGTACAGGCATTCCATCGCTCTGTCCGCCTCGTCCCTGACCTCGTTCGTCCGGAGCGGAAGCCCCGCCCGCCGGGATGTGGTCCGCCTCGTGATCCCCTCCTATGTCGCCGGCGGTCTGCTCCTCGTCGCGGGCGCCGCGCGGAACCGGATCAGCCCGGACCTGATCTGGCTCTCCGGCGTGAGCAGCGGGTTCGGCGCCATGGCGGGCCTTCTGGTCGTCCCGCGCATCGTGCTGGGGGCCACGCAGGACTCCGCGGTCGTGGCCCCGGCGCTCCGCGCCAGCCTTTTCTGGCTCATCCTCGGGGTCCTGACCCTGGCCTTCTTCGTCGGGGTTCTGGGTCCCGGGGTGCCGATCCCGCACCGCTGAAGTTTCTGCAACCCCCGGGGCCCCTCGAAGCGTCTCCGGTGTGGGTACCCGAACCGGAAGGGAACAATGGCTCAAAGCGCAGACCCGGCACGCTGGGACAGGCTGATCCGGCTACTGAAGCCGATCCACGGGCAGGCTGTGGCCACGGCCCGGAGGCTCAGCCGGTCGGCTCACGACGGCGACGATCTCTATCAGGAAGCCGTGCTGCGCGCGTACGACAAGCTGAACGGCCTGCGCGACGAATCCCGGTTCCGGTCCTGGTTCTTCGCGACCCTTCTTTCCCGGCATCGCTCCCACGTGAGGCGTCCACGTCGCGAGTCGGTGCCGATCGAGGACGCCCTTGGTCGCCGGGATGAGCCGGTCGGGGAAGACGGGACCACGTGGGAGGAGGAGCGCCGGCGGGCGGACCGCGCCGCGCAAGCCCTCTCGGGGCTAAAGCCGGTCCAGCGCGAGGCGGTCGTGCTGCACGAGATCGAAGGATTCTCCGTGGATGAAATCGCGGAAATGCAGGGTGTCACCACCTCGGCCGTGAAGTCGCGCCTGACCCGCGGCCGGGAGAAACTGCGGCGCTTCTATCTTCGATGCGCGCTGGAGAGCGAAGCGCCGCGACTCGAGACGCTGACGGCCGGGACCATGGCCTGGCCGGCAAAGGAGAGATCCCATGAATGAGAGATCGCAGATGGACCGGGATCTCGAGGCTCTGCGAAAGACCAGCGCTCGAGACATACCGGAACTGGAATCCACCATCCAAACCATTCGCCGGCGCGGGATCCAAGCGGACCCGTCGCTCTGGAACTTCAGGAGGAAGGTCATGGCTCTGCTTCATTCGGTTCGCACACGCCCCGCGGTCGCGGCGGCTCTCGTTGGAGCGCTCGCCGTGCTGGTCGCCATGGTTGTGCCGGTTTCATACGACCGCGTGACGGGACAGGACGTCGCGTTGACGGTTGCTGGAAAGGGAATTGGGAGGCAGGAAATCGCAGGGGTCGCTCAGGGTCTCAAGAGCGCTCTCGGCGTGAAGGGCGGCGTCATGGTAGAGGCGGTCTCGGAGGATGCCGGCCCGCGTTTCGTGCTCCACACGACGCTGCCCAGGCGCTCGGGCGCCGACGTGCAGCGCGCCACGATGGGCTTCGCGCGGGATCTGGCCTCCAAGGGCTACGCGGCATCGGTCGAGGTGACGCCGCACCGGGAGCGCGTGCGGTACCCGGCCGTCGCCTACGCCTTCGACCAGATCATCAGCATCAGCGTCGATGGGAAATCCTCGGCCGCGCTGGAGCAGGAGATAAGGGACCGTCTCGCCGAGGCGGGAGTACCCGACGCGCAGGTCTCGGTGACCGACGCCCCTCAGGGAGGGCACGAGATCCGGATGACGGTGGAGCGCCAGGGAGACGCCTCGACCGTGCCCCCCGAGCCCATGCCCCAGGTGGTCCTCACGAAGGCTGGCGCTCCGCTCACGGGCGGAGAAGGGCTGAGCGTCAAGGTGAAGAAGCTGAAGAGCGACGCGGGCATCTCACTGGTCGTGGAGGTGACGTCGAACGGGAAGACCGCCAAGGCGGAGGTGGCGAACTCCGATACGATGAGCGATGCCGCGCTCGCGGAGGCGATCTCCTCGCAGCTCAAGCAGCAGGGGATCGATGCCACGGTAACCGTGCTGGCCGGGAAGATCTCGATCGAGCCTGTGAAGTAGCGCTCGCAGGGGCGAGCGGAGCGAAATCGCGGGCGGGGCGGCGAGTCGGCCGCTCCGCTTGTTTATCCTCTCCATCCCGCGTAAACTCGCCGCTCCCATGCTCAAAACATCCCCCTTCCATCCCAGGACCGCGCCTCTGGTGCGGACCCAGACGTGGCGCCGCTGGTCGGGATACCAGATGGCGAGCGCGTACGATCCGCATCCCGATCGCGAGTACGCCGCGATCCGGAGCGCGGCCGCGCTCATCGACATCTCGCCACTCTACAAGTACCGGATCGCGGGTCGCGATGCCTCACGGCTCCTCGACCGGATGATCACGCGGGACATGTCGAAGTTGAAGCCCGGGCAGGTCTACTACACACCCTGGTGCGACGGCGCCGGCAAGGTGGTCGACGATGGAACCGTGACGAACCTGGGCGGTGGAGCGTACCGCCTCACGAGCGCGGATTCCTCCCTGCGCTGGCTCCACATGAACGCGGTCGGCATGGAGGTTTCGATCGAGGACATATCGGAGCGTGTCGGCGCGCTCTCGCTCCAGGGCCCGCTCTCCCGCGACATCCTCTCGCGGGCCGCCTCGGTCGATCTCTCCTCGCTCAAGTACTTCCGTATGATCGAGGGCGCGGTCCGGGGCATTCCGGTTGCCATTTCCCGCACGGGGTACACCGGCGATCTGGGGTACGAGATCTGGGTGGACGCCGCTCAGGCCGTGCCGCTCTGGGACGCGCTGATGGAAGAGGGGAAACCCTTCGGCCTGACGCCTACCGGTGTCTGGGCAATGGACATCGCGAGGATCGAGGCGGGGCTGATCATGCTGGACGTGGATTACTACTCGGCGCACCACGCGCTCATCGAGGCGCGCACGTCCACGCCGCTGGAGATCAATCTCGGATGGGCGGTGAGCGCGGGGAAGGGACCCTTCAACGGCCGGCAGGCGCTTGCCGCGGAACGCGCGCGCGGCGCCGCGTGGGGCTTCGTGGGCCTCGAGGTGGATTGGGATTCCTTCGAGCGTCTCTTCCGCGCGCACGGACTGCCTCCACAGATTCCAAATATCGCGTGGCGCATGAGCGCACCCGTGTATCGTGAAGGTAAACAAATAGGTTACGCCACCAGCGGATGCTGGTCGCCGATCCTCAAGAAGTCCCTCGCGCTGGCGCACGTGCGCGCGCCGCACTTCGCGGCGGGCACCGCGGTGAAGCTCGAGGTGACGGTGGAGCATCGCCGCGAGGTCGCGGACGCGACGGTGCGGAAGCTTCCCTTCTTCGAGCCCGAGCGGAAGAAAGCATGAGCGCTGAGAAGCGTTACGACGCGATCGTGGTAGGCGGCGGGCACAACGGGCTCGTGGCCGCGGCCTATCTCGCGCGTGCGGGCCGGAAGACGCTGGTGCTCGAGCGCCGGCCGCTTCTCGGCGGCGCGGCCGTGACCGAGGAGGTGTTCCCGGGATTCAAGTTCTCGGTCTTCTCCTACGTCGTGAGTCTCCTCCGTCCGGAGATCATCCGGGACCTCGACTTGCCGAAGCACGGCCTCCAGATCCTGCCGTTCGAGAGCACGGTGACCCCGCTTAACAATGGCGACTACCTCGCGTCCTGGTCCGATCCCGACGAGACGCGCCGCGAGCTGTGCCGGCATTCCACGCGCGACGCCGACGCCTCGGCCGTGTTCGGGCGGCTCATGCATCACATGGCGATGGCGGTGAAACCCATCATCGGCATGGTGCCGCCGGACCCGACTTCGCTGTCGCTGGGCGATCTCGCGGGGCTCCTCAAACTGGGAGGGCATTTCCGCTCGCTCGGGCCGGAGCGGTTCCACGCGCTCCACAAGCTCATGACCATGAGCAGCGCGGACTATCTCGACGAGTGGTTCGAGTTCGACGCCCTCAAGGCCACGAAATCGGCGAGCGGGATCATCGGCACGTTCCTGGGGCCGCGCTCGCCTGGGTCCGCCTACGTGCTCCTCCACCACTACATGGGCGAGATCGACGGGGCGTTCCGCGCCTGGGGATTCCAGAAGGGCGGCACCGGCGCCATCAGCGAGACCATCGCGAGCGCGGCTCGCGCCCACGGCGCCGAGCTCCGGACCGGCGCGGGGGTGGAGCGCGTGCTCGTGCGCGACGGCCGCGTGACCGGCGTGGCGCTCTCGACCGGCGAGGAGATCGCGGTCGGGCTCGTCATCTCGGGCCTCGACCCGCGCCTCACCTTCACGCGCCTCGTGGACACCAAGGATCTTCCGGGTGATCTGGTCGAGGGCATCCGCCGCTACAAGTTCCGAGGCTCTTCGGGGAAGGTGAATCTCGCCCTCTCCGGCCTGCCCAGCTTCACCTGCATGCCGGGCGAGGGCCCGCACCTGCGCGGCGCGATGTCGATCAGCCCGAGCATCGAATATCTCGAGCGCGCGTACGACGACGCCAAGTACGGCGAGTTCTCCAAGAATCCGTACATGGACATCGTGATCCCCTCGATGATCGATCCACAGATGGCGCCGCCGGGGAAACACGTCATGAGCATCTTCGTCCAGTACGCGCCCTATCACCTGAACGGCGGCTGGACCGACGCCAAGCGGGAGGCCTTCGGGGACGCGGTCGTGAATACGCTCGCCCGCTACGCGCCCAACATCAAGTCCCTGATCCTGCACCGGCAGGTGCTCACCCCCGACGACATCGAGCGGATCACCGGACTCTCCGAGGGGAACATCTTCCAGGGCGAGCTGGCGCTCCAGCAGCTCTTCTTCCTGCGCCCGGTGCCGGAGTGGGCCAAGTACCGCACACCCATCCACGGCTACTGGCAGTGCGGCGCGGGGACCCATCCGGGTGGTGGGATCATGGGCGCCTCGGGAAGGCTCGCCGCGCTCGAGATCTTGAAGGCGGCCGCGTGAGCGCGACGATCTACGACGCCATCGTCATCGGCGCGGGCGCCAACGGCCTCGTGGCCGCGGCGGGTCTCGCGCGCGCGGGCCAGCGCGTGCTCCTGCTGGAGCGCGACGCGGCGCTGGGGGGCCAGGGCCGCCTCGTCGAGTTCGCGCCCGGATTCCGCGCGGCGCCGCTGGGGCTGGATCCGGGCTGGCTGCCCGATTCCATCGCGACGGCCTTGGGGCTCACGGGACTGGCGCGCGCGACGACGGATGCCGGCGTCGCCGTCGTGACGGAGCCCGGCTTAGCACTCGCGCTCTCGCGCGACGCCGGTCGCGCCGCCGAGGCGATCGCGGTCCACTCGCGCGCCGATGCCGCGAAGTGGCCCGAGTTCACCGGGCGCATGAGAAAGCTCGCGGGATTCCTCGAGGCGCTTTACCAGACGCCGGCTCCAGACATCAGCGCGTCGTCCCTGAGCGAGCTAATCCCGCTCCTCGGCCTCGGAAAGAAATTCCGCGCGTTGGGCCGGCGCGACATGGTCGAGTTCCTGCGCACACTGCCCCTCTCGATATGGGAGCTTCTGGACGACTGGTTCGAGAGCGCGGCGTTGAAGGCCGCGGTCGCGCCGGGCGGCATCCAGGATCATCAGCAGGGGCCGCGCTCGGGCGGCACCGGCTTCGTGTTCCTGCACTATCTCGTCGGCGCCCCCGCGGGCGCCGTGCGCGGGCGCGCTCCGTGGCGGGACGGTCCGGAGGCCTTCACCCTCGCGGCCGAGGGCGCGGCCCGGCGGTTGGGCGTCACCATCCGCGCGGGCGCGACGGTGAAGCAGATCGCGGTCAAGGACGACGCGGTCGCGGGCGTGGTGCTGGAGGACGGCGAGGAGATCGTGGCGCGCGCGGTGCTATCGACCGCGAACCCGGCCCGCACGCTTCTCGACTGGGTGGATCCGGTGTGGCTCGATCCCGAGTTCCTCCGCGAGGTCGGGAACATCCGCCATCGCGGGTGCGCCGCGGTGGTGGCGTATGCGCTGGAGCGGCTGCCCGACATCCCGGGGCTCCCGAGTGCCGACACGCTGGCGGGCATGATCTCGCTCACGCCCAGCATCCCCGCGCTCGAGAAGGCCGCCGATGCCGCCAAGTACGGCACGGTCTCGGAGCGCCCTCACGTGGAGTTCACGGTGCCCACGATCGTGGCGCCACAGCTGGCGACCAAGGGCCGGCACGTTCTCGTGGCGCGCGCGCAGTACGCGCCCTACCGGCTCCGCGAGGGCGCCGTCTGGGATGGCGCGCGCCGCGACGCGCTGGCGAAATCCGTGACCGCCGCGATCGAGGCGGTCTCGCCATGCTTTTCCTCGCGAATCCTCCATCAGACGTCGTGGTCGCCGAGAGACCTCGAGGAGCAGTTCGGTCTACGCGAAGGGGCGGCGTCCCAGGGAGAGCTGGGGCTCGATCAGATTCTCTTCATGCGCCCGGTGGCCGGATGGGGAGGCCACACCACGCCGATCGCGGGCTTATACTTGGGGGGCGCGGGCAACCACCCCGGGCCCGGCGTTCTCGGCGGAGCGGGCTGGCTTGCCGCGCAGCGAATTCTCGGCGACCGCCGCCGCAAGTAGGGAAGGGCCATCACGACCTTTCACCGCACCACGACCAGCTACCAGCCGGGAGCGAGAACGCTTCCGCGCGAGCGCTACACTTCGGAGGCGATCCTGGCCGAGGAGCGCGAGCGCATCTTCGCGCGCGGGTGGAACTGCGTCGGCCGTGCCTCGGGGCTCGCGAATCCCGGCGATTTCATCACGCGCGAGATCGCCGGCGAATCGATCATCATCCTTCGCGACCGCGCGGAAGAGCTCCGCGCGTTCTTCAACGTCTGCCGCCACCGCGGCACGCGGCTCTGCCGCGAGGAGTCCGGGCGCTTCGGCGAGACCATCCAGTGCTCCTACCACGCCTGGACCTACTCCATCGACGGCCGCCTCGTGGGCGCGCCCTCGATGCAGGAGGTCCCGGATTTCGACAAGGCGGATTATCCGCTCCACGAAGCCGGGCTCGCGGAGTGGGAGGGATTTCTCTTCGTCAACGTGGGGGAGAACCCGCCGCCGTTCGAGCAGGCATGGCGCCCGGTCCTGGATCGATTCGCGCGGTACGACCTTCCGGGGCTTGCGGTGGGGCATCGCGTCGTCTACGACGTCCACGCCAACTGGAAGCTGGTGTTCCAGAATTACTCCGAGTGCCTTCATTGCCCCACGATCCATCCCAAGCTGGCGTCGGTGCTTCCGTACCAGAGCGGCGCGAACGATCTGACGGACGGGCCGTTCCTGGGCGGCTACATGGAGATCAAGCCCCCGAACGAGAGCGCGACCATGAGCGGGCGCGCGTGCGGCAGGCTCGTGAGCGGCGCGCTGCCAGAGGAGGATCGGCACCGCGGGTTCTACTACACGCTGATGCCGAATCTGCTGCTGAGTCTCCACCCCGACTACGTGAACTACTACATGCTGACCCCGGTCGCCGTGGACCGGACGCTCGTCGAATCCGAATGGCTCTTTCACCCCGACACGCTGGCGGATCCCAAGAACAACATCGCCGACGGGATCGAGTTCTGGGACCTCACGAACCGCCAGGACTGGGACATCGTGGCGCAGAGCCAGCTCGGGATCGGCTCGCGCCGCTACGTCCCCGGCCCCTACTCGCCGCGCGAGAGCGTGCCCGCCGCGTGGGATCGGGAATATCTGAGGCTGATGGGGCGGGAGTGAGGCGCCGGGGGTCGGCCCGGTTCCGGGGCTTCTTGACCTCGCCTCGCCGAAAGCGGACGATCAAGGGAAGCAGCATGAGTCCCTGTTCACGAACCTCATGAGGATCGCAATGAACCGATATGCCGGAATGAAGCCCGCTCCAGCCAGCCGCCGCTCTCTCTTGCTGGCGTTTCTGATCGCCGCGTCGGCGGTCTCACTCGTTTCCTGCTCGCGCTCGAAGACCGTGCCCGAGAGCCAAACCACGACGGACTCCACTACCACGGTGACGCGAACGCGCACGGTTCGGGTCAGCCACATCGATCTCGGACGCGGCCTCTCGTCGGATCGCAGAGTCGTCACGACGGACCAGCCGTTCACGCCGGGGGACACGGTCTACGCGGCAGTGGTCCTGACCGGCCCGGTTCCCGCGTCCCAGGTGACGGCGCGCTGGACGGCAGCCGACGGCGCGGTCGTCGCGGAAGAGACCCAGGCGGTGGCGGCAAGTGACGCCGAAGAGGTGGTGCAGTTTCACATGGCGAAGCCGGCGGGTCTGCCACCGGGCGAGTACCGGGTGGACGTTCTTGTCGACGGCCAGGTGGTGAGCACGAAGAACTTCATGATCGCGGCGCCCTAGAGCGGAGAGCGCGGAGGCTCCTACGGACCTCCCTGGAGCCTTCGCGCGACGTCGCGGCCGAAATCCACCGCCTGGGCGAATTCGCGGGACTCGCGCATCCACTGCGCGGTCCAGGTGCTCGCGCTCATCGTCCCGTTGCTGCGCCGCAGCCACTCGCGCCATCCGAGCGGGCAACCCACGCCGGTCAACGGGATGTCGTCGGCCACGAACCCTTCCATGTCCCCTTCGCGCACCAGGAGCCGGGGCCCCATCCAGATTCTTCGCTCGCTGGGCGGCGCGGGGTCCAGCCCGTACCAGGTGAGCGTTCCCAGGTAGCGCATGCGGTCTTCGCGCGCAACCGGAGTCGCTCCAGCAGCCCAGTGGCCGCGCCGGTCGAGGAGGCTGGCCCAGCCCTCGATCGCGCGGAAGTCGCCGCTCGTAAGATCGCAGGTATCCTGGGCCGCGCGGCGAACGGATTCCGCGAACGCGAGCATCGTGCGCGCATCGCGTTCCCGTCCGATCGAGTCCAGCCGCGCCGCTTCCTGAGGGATGAACCGGTCGCTGTCGCTCAGCGCGAGCCGGAAGAAGTTCGCGTAGACCCGCTGCATGCCGCGGACCGAGGCGAACCGGTCCGCGTCGCTCTCTCGCGCCATGATCACCGGTTCGAGCAGGACGCGGCGCCAGGCCTCGCGCGCGATCATGTGGCCGATCCCCGGGATGGCGAGCACGTGCTGTTGCACCGCAGGGTTGGCGAGAGAGGTGGTCCAGGTCGCCGCTCGATAGCCCACCGAATATCCCGAGAGCGTTCCGAGGATGGCGCTCACGGCATTGACCGGTTTCACGAAGTCCAGGGTCGTGCGGTACAGCTCGTCGAACTGGTCGGGGAGCAGGGCGTGCGCGGAGGAATCGGGAAGCTCGAGCCAGAAGCCTCGATCCACGTGGCCGCGGATCTTCAGCGCGCCATAACGCGTTCCGCTGATCGAGCGCCCGTAGTCGTGCCCGCGAAGCGGCGGCAGGAACCGGTGCGTGTCGATATCGTACTGGCTGAATGTCCTGCCGCGCGCCGAGAGCTCGACGACGAAGCGCGCCGTGGTGTCGGAGGGCGACTCCCGGTACGACAGGACGCTCAGGTTCTCGAAAAGCTCCTCGAAGGGGATTGCCGTGGAATCGCGAATCGAGTGCTTGCCCGCCCAGAAGCCGAACGCCGCCAGGGCGAGCAGGATCATGAGGAGCTTGCTGCGAAGCAAGTATCTGGCGACCGGCACCGCGTGCTTGACGACATGGGCGCCGAGACTTTTCTTCTTACCCAAGTTGGCTCCGTGTCGTTGAATGCGGGCTCGCGTCGCTTGCACGCCGCGAGGTGTCGCGGTGGGGACGACGCATAGGGGTTATCGGCGGAAACGGGAGGATTCTTCAGGCCGGGGCCAAGTCAATTATTTACAGGTGGTTGACAGATCGCCTTGATGTGAAAGCTACGGGCTCGTCTCTCCGTAGAGCCTGCGTGCTGCCATCAGATGCCGCATCGCGTCGTCGCGCCGCCCTCGAGCCTCCAGGAGGAGGCCCAGGTTGTAGTGGGCATCGGCGCCGCCGTCAGGGTCGCGAGCGATCGCCTGCGTGTAGGCCTGGATCGCCTCGTCGGGGCGCCCGCGGTCCTCGAGCAGCACCGCGAGATTGAAGTGCGCGGTTGCGTCCCCGGGGTCGCATTGCACGGCCCGCTGGTATTCCGCTTCTGCCTTTCCCAGCTCGCCGGCCTCGTGGTAGAGCCTGCCCAGGTTCAGGTGCGCGTCGGCGAGACCCGGGTCCGCGGTGATCGCCTGCATGTAGGCCTGACGCGCTTCCAGGGGCGAGGTCTCTTCCAGCTCGCTCGCCAGCTCGAACCAATGCTCGGCCGAGGGCGCGGTGGCTTCACCGACCGAGGTCGGCGCGGAGATTTCCGCGCCCGGCTCTCTCGCGGAGCGTGAGCCGATCACCGTCAGCGTTGTGGGAATCTCGGCGCGCCCGGCGATCTCCCCGGCGTTGAAATCCAGGAGGAACTGACCGGAGTCGGGCTGCCAGGAAGCGTTCTCGTCCCACGCGACCGCGCGCGCTCCGTCCGCCAGGATCCTGACGCTGGTCAACGGAAGATCGGCGGCGAGCTGGCGGCGCAGGGAGGACCAGACGCGCTTGACGCGGCGCGCGGGAATCCCGGCCTCGAGCAGGCCGCGGGTCGTGCGGAGGAGCAGGAGCTGCTGGAAGGTGAATTCGGAGTGCCCGCCGGGGCCCGGCTCCGCGAGGAGCCCGCCGAGGCGCGCCCAGTTCCGCACGCTGGCCTCGGTGGCCTGGAGAATTCGTGCCGCGTCGCTCGTGGAGAAATGCTTCGTCGCGTCCATGCCCACAATGTCCATTCCCACCCACTCCCCTGCTATCGCGACGCTCTCTTCTTCTCCTTCGCCGGCTGCGCCGCGCGACTCGCTTTGGCTGCGGGCTTCTTCGCGGCGGTCCGGCCATCCTTGACCCTGCTCTCGAGGCTCTGTTTCAGCGCGTCCATGAGGTCGATGACCTGCGTACGCTGGACTTGCTCGCCGACGGATGTGATCTCCTTGCCTTCGACCTTCGCCTCCACCACCGAGAGGAGCCGATCGCGGTACTCGTCGTGGTACTGGGCGGGTTTGAATTCCTTGCTCGATAGCTCCTCGATCAGACGCAAGGCCAGGTCCAGCTCTCCCGGCTTGACCGCGGCGTCCTGGCCCTTGTCGATCTCGCCGAAATCCCGGACCTCGTCGGTGAAATACATCGTGTGCAGCATGAGGCCGTCCTGGCTCGCGCGGATCAGGACCAGGTTTTCCTTGCCGCGCATGACGTACTTCGCCAGCGCGACGCGGTCCGTCTTGGCCATGGCGTCGCAGAGCAGCCGGTACGCCTTGTCTCCGCCCTTGTCGGGGCCGAGATAATAGGTCTTCTCGAAGTAGATGGGATCCACCTGATCGAGCGGAACGAACTCCGCGATGTCGATCATCCGGGAGGCCTCGGTCTCGAGCTTCTTCAGCTCCTCCTCGGTGAAGCGCACGTATTGTTCCTTCGCGAACTCGTACCCCTTGACCAGGGACGCGCGCTCCAGCACTTCGTTGCAGGCGGGGCAGATCTGCTGCTGCTTGATCCGACCGCCGCATTTCTCGTGGAGCAGATTGAAGGACAGGCCCGCCGAGGAGGCGGCCGTGAACATCTTGACCGGTATCGAGACCAGCCCGAACGAGAGGGTGCCTGATCCGATCGAATGTGGGGGCATCTTGGTTTCCTCCATGGAGACTGCCGCGAGGCTAACACCATGCTTTGCTATACTTCAACCCCGAGTCGATTTATCGGACCATTGGCGCCCCGGCTTTAGCGCCGCAGGGCCTGTCCCGAGACCAACATAGCCGTGAGCACTACCCGGAAACCCCAGCTCGAACCATACCGCCGGAAGCGGGATCCCGCCCGCACCCCGGAGCCCTTCGGGGGCGTAGCGCCACCCGCAGACCGCCCCGTGCCCGGAGCCCCTCCCCGGTTCGTGGTCCAGAAGCACTGGGCGCGCAACATGCATTACGACCTCCGTCTCGAGCTGGACGGCACGCTCAAGAGCTGGGCGGTCCCCAAGGGGCCATCCACGCGGGTGGAGGAGAAGCGGCTGGCGGTCCACGTGGAGGATCATCCGCTCGAATACGGCGGCTTCGAGGGCGTGATCCCGTCGGGCAATTACGGGGCCGGATCGGTGATCGTGTGGGACCGGGGCTGGTTTCGCTCCTTCAAGCCTGAGGATCCGCTCGAGCAGTACGAGCGGGGCAAGCTGGAGCTGGAGCTGTTCGGGTTCAAGCTGCGCGGCCGGTGGACGCTCGTCCGCATGGGGAAGAAGGAGAAGGAGTGGCTCCTCCTCAAGAAGGCGGACGGAGCCGCGACCCTGGTCGAGGCGATCGACCGCTATCCGGAATCGGTCGTCACGGGGCTCACGGTCGAGGAGATGCGCGATGTGCCGGGCATGCTCGCCGCGCTGCGCGAGCGGATCGTGTCGCTGGAGGCGCCCAGGGGCGCTCTCTCCTGGCGCGACATCCCGCTCACGCTCGCCACGCTCGCGGAGCGTCCGCCGTCGGGGCCGGACTGGTGCTTCGAGATCAAGTACGACGGGGTGCGCGTGATTGCCGTGCGCGACGGCGAGGACATCCGCCTCGTCGGACGGAGCGGGGAGGAGATCACGAAGCGCTATCCCGAGATCGCGTCCGCGCTGCGGAGCCTTCCCACGCCGCGCTTCGCGCTCGATGGCGAGATCATCGCCGAGGACGAGAGCGGGCGGCCCAGCTTCCAGAGACTCCAGGCACGGATGGGCCTCAAGCGGCCGCGCGACGTGGAGGCCATGATGGCGCGCGTGCCGGTGCGCGGGGCCTTCTTCGACTGCCTCGGACTCGAGGGCCATGATCTCCGGACGCTGGCGCTGGTGGACCGCAAGGAGCTTCTCGCCCGCGTCGCGCCCCCGCTCGGGACCGTGCAGCGCTGCGACCACGTGCTCGAGCATGGCGAGGCCTTCTTCGAGGCGGCGTCGGAGATGGGGCTGGAGGGGATCGTGGCGAAGCGGCTGAAGAGCCGCTACACGGGCCGCCGCTCGCAGGATTGGATCAAGGTGAAGTGTGACCATCGGCAGGAGTTCGTGATCGGCGGCTACACCGAGCCACAGGGCTCCCGCGCCCGATTCGGGGCGCTCCACGTAGGGCTCTACGAGGGCGCGAAGCTCGTCTACGTGACTAAGGTCGGCACCGGTTTCGATGGGGATGCCCTCGACAGCATCGCGCGGGCCCTCCAGCCTCTCCCGCGCGCGAAATCACCGTTCGACGTCGGGAGCCCCGCCGGTCGTGGAAACCGCTGGGTGGAGCCGCGCCTGGTCTGCGAGGTCCGCTTCACGGAATGGACCCGCGAAGGGGGGCTCCGGCACCCTACCTTCCTCGGAATGCGCGCCGACAAGCGCCCCAAGGATTGCCGCCGCGAGGAGCCGGTCTCGATCGAGGCGAGCGCGCAAGAGGGCGCCGCGCCTGGCGCCGAGGACGCCGCGCCCGCCGACGCGCGCGCCAAGGCTCCGCATTCCTCCGCGCGGCCCGACGTTCGTCTGACGAACGTGAAGAAGGTCTTCTGGCCCGAGGGCTACACGAAGGGCGATCTGATCCGGTACTACGAGTCGGTGGCGCCCTTGCTCCTGCCTTATCTTCGCGACCGCCCCGTGGTGCTCACGCGCTACCCGGACGGCATCACCGGAAAATCCTTCTTCCAGAAGGACGCGCCCGTGTACGTGCCCGACTGGCTTCGGACCGAGACCGTGCACTCAAGCGACGGCGAGCGCGACATCCGCTACTTCGTGATCGAGGATACGGAATCGCTCCGCTACATCGCCAACCTCGGCACCATCCCCATCCACGTCTGGAGCGCGCGGGTCAACACGCTCGAGCATCCCGACTGGCTCGTATTGGATCTGGATCCAAAGGAGGCGCCCTTCACGCACGTGGTGCAGGTGGCGCGTGCGCTGAAGACCATCCTCGACGAGGTGGCCCTGCCCAGCTACATCAAGACCTCCGGAGCGACCGGGTTGCACGTCCTGATCCCGATGGGGCGGAGATACAGCCACGAGGAGACCCGCACGTTTGCTCGCCTGCTCGCGATGCTGACGGTCGAGTCGGTGCCCGAGATCTCGACCGTGACCCGCTCGATCAAGGGGCGCGGCGGAAAGGTCTACGTGGACTTCAGGCAGAACGGGCGCGGGAACACCATCGTGGGCCCTTACTCGGTGCGTCCTCTCCCCGGGGCGCCGGCTTCATGCCCGCTGCGCTGGGACGAGGTGACGGCGCGGCTGAATCCGGCGAGGTTCACGATCCAGACGATCCCGGAGCGGTTCGAGAGCATGCCCGACCCGATGACAGACGTGCTCGGGCCGGGCGTGGACATGGGCTCGGCGATCGCGGCCATCGGGCGGCGCCTGGATCCCGGCTCGGGCGGGAAAGGCTCCGGCCGGAAAGGCGGCGCCAGGAAATGACGGACGCGGTGGCCACGGAACTCAAGTTCCAGGCGAGCCGCTCCGTGGGCGAAGTCTCGGCCCTCCTGATGCGTCCGGGGGACGCGCGCTGGCTGATGGTGCTGGGCCATGGAGCCGGCGCGGGGATGCGGCACCATTTCATGGAGGACGTCGCCGCCGCGCTCGCGGGCCATGGGATCGCGACGTTTCGTTACCAGTTTCCCTATGTGGAGAAGGGCCTGTCGCGTCCGGACCCGCAGCCGGTTCTTCTCGCCACCGTGCGGTCGGCGGTGGCGGCAGGGCGCGCCGCCGCGGGCAAGCTGCCCCTTCTCGCGGGCGGGAAGTCCATGGGCGGGCGCATGACCTCGCTCGCCTCGTCGAAGGAGGCGCTGGAGGGCGCGCGGGGCCTCGTGTTCTTCGGCTTCCCCCTCCATCCGGCGGGAGCGCCAGCCGTCGCGCGGGGCGAGCATCTCGCGGCAGTCACGACCCCGATGCTGTTCCTGCAGGGCACTCGGGATAAACTCGCGGATCTCGATCTCCTCCGGCCCGTGGTCGAGCGGCTGGGTAGCCGGGCGACGCTCCACGTCGTCGAGGGAGCCGACCACTCGTTCGAGGTGCTCAAGCGCTCGGGGCGGACTCCGGGGGACGTGCTCGAGGAGCTGGCCCGGACGGTCGCGGGGTGGGCGGAGCAGATCACGAACCACTAAGAGGAGCGCGCATGCGAATCCGGTCCGGCACGAGCGGATGGTCCTACAAGGAGTGGAAGGGGTACTTCTATCCCGAGAAGCTGGCGGCGAAGGACATGCTGCGCTACTACAGCGAGCGCTTCGCGAGTGTCGAGGTGAACAACACGTTCTACCGGATGCCCAACGCGGCGACGCTTACGGGCTGGGCGTCGCAGACGCCCGAGGACTTCACGTTCGTGCTCAAGGCCTCGAAGCGGATCACCCACGACAAGCGCCTCAAGGAGGTCGAGGATTCCGTTCAGTACCTCCTTCCGACCGCCGCGGCGCTCGGGACCAAGCTGGGACCGTTCCTGGTCCAGCTACCACCGAACATGAAGAAGGATGTCCCGAGGCTACGCGATTTTCTCGCCATCTTTCCCGCCCGCGCGGCGTTCGAGTTCCGCCACACCTCCTGGTTCGACGACGAGGTCTACGCGGCGCTGAGCGAGCGAAACGCCGCGTGGTGCATCGCCGATACAGGCGAAGAAGGGGACCCTCCGTTCGTCTCGACCGCGGACTGGGGCTACCTGCGTTTGCGTCGCGTGGTCTACGAGGAGACGGACCTCAGGGACTGGGCGGAGCGGATTCGCGGGCAGAACTGGAGCGAGGCCTATGCCTTCTTCAAGCACGAGGAGGCTGGAACCGGCCCCAAGCTCGCCGCGCGCTTCATGGAGATTTGCGGGGTGGCTCGCTAGCGCCGCCGAGCCACTGGCCGACCGCCTGGATCTCCCGGGGCTCGAGCGCGTGTCCCCCTTCGGTCCATCGCAGTTCCACCGCCGCGCCCGCGCTCGCGAGCCTCTCCCGTAATGCCTCGACGCGCTCGACCGGCGCGTACGGATCGCTGCGGCCGGCAGCGATCAGCGCCCGCTTCCCGCTGAGGTCGGGCGCGCGTTGCGGCTCGAGCGGCAGCACCGCCCGGAGGAGGGCCGCCGCCGAGAAGAGTTCCGGGTCCAGGAGGAGCAGCGCCGCCGCCATGTTCGCGCCGTTGGAATACCCGAGCGTTCGCACCCGCTCGAGGTCGAATCCGTAGTGCTTTCCCGCCGCCCGAACGAACGCTCCCAGATCTCCCGCGCGCCGGATCAGGTCGGCCTCGTCGAAGACGCCCACGTCGAGCCGGCGGAAGAACCGCGGCATTCCGTTCTCCAGCGTTTGCCCGCGAGGGGAGAGCAGGTTGTCCCGCGGGGCCACGAGCTGCCCGAGGGAGATGAGATCGTTTTCGTCGCCGCCGGTGCCGTGGAGCAAGAGAAGAGTGTCTCCGCCGGAGCCTGCCTCGAAGCGGTGCGTGAATCCCAGGTCCCCCGTTCCAGCTCGCGCGCTCGCGCGTCGAGCCGGAGAGTCCGCGCTCACGTCCCACCCGAGACCGGCGCGGGACGCGGTCCCGACAGCCGGGGAAGGGCGGCTTCGATGGCCTTTCGCCGAGGCTCCAGCCAGGGAGGCAGCACCAGCGACTCGCCTAGGTGCGCCGGATCTTCGTCCACGGCGAATCCCGGACCGTCGGTCGCCAGTTCGAACAAGACGCCGCCGGGCTCGGTGAAGTAGACCGACTTGAACCAGAACCGGTCGATGACTGGCGTGGGACGCCGCGCCGCGGCCTCCACCCGCTTCCGCACCGTCGCCTGGTGGGCCTCGTCATCCACGCGCCACGCGAGGTGGTGGACCGAACCGACTCCCCAGAACCCGCGCGGTGAATCCGGAGCCTCCGCCAGGTCGACGAACGCTCCCGAGCCGCCGCTCGCGAGGGCATAGCGGTGCCATTCGCCCTCGGTTCCCGCGTGATGGAACCCCATGACTTCGATCAGGAACGCCGCCGTGGCCGCGAGCTTCTGCTCGCGCAGCCGCGCGCCGTGGAGTCCCCGGATCTGCCGCTCGCCGGGAACGGAGCTGGACTCCGAGGGCGTGAACGACCGGCCCGGCGCCGCCTGTGTCTCGACGAGCGCGACGTCGAGCCCGTGCGGATCCCGGAGGCGCATGGCCTTCTCGCCGAACCTTGTCTCCGCAGAGCCGATCGGGACTCCAAATCGCTCGAGCCGGGGCCCCCACCATGCGAGGCTCCCCGCCGGGACCGCCAGAGCCACCTCGTTCGCGAGGCCGTGGCCCGGCCTGGCCGGGGCCGCCTGGGCCCAGGGGAAAAACGTGAGGTCCGTGCCCGGGTGTCCCTCGGCGTCGGCGTAGAAGAGGTGATAGGTGCCGGGGTCGTCCTGGTTGACGCTCTTCTTGACGAGCGTCATCCCGAGAACGCCGGCGTAGAAGTCGAGATTTTCCTGCGCGGAACCCGCGATGGCGGTGACGTGGTGAAGCCCGGTGACGTTGTTCATCCATTTACGATGCCGGAGCGGGGAATCTGATTCAAGCGCGTGTTATGCTCCGCGCCATGCCTGCATTCGTGGAGACGGAGGCCTGGCCGGCCCTGCCGCTCGAGAAGTGGAACGACACGCGCGCGACGCTTCACATGTGGACGCAGGTCGTGGGAAAGATTTGCCTCGCACTCACCCCGCGGACGAATCACTTCTGGAATATCGCGCTCCACGTCACCCCGCGCGGCCTGACGACCAAGCCCATGATCGCCGCCGGGAAGACCTTCACGATCTCGTTCGACTTCGTGGAGCATCAGCTCGTATTCCAGTGCTCGGACGGCAGGACGAAGCTGAATCCGCTCCGCCCGCAGACGGTGGCCGACTTCTATCGTGAGACGATGGCAACCCTGGATGCCATGGGCGTCCAGGTTCGCATCTGGCCCATGCCTGTCGAGATCCTGGACCCGGTGCGTTTCGACGCGGACGTCGTCCATCGCTCCTACGATCCCGTCTTCGCGAATGCGTTCTGGCGGGCGCTTCTCGCGATGAAGCCCGTCTTCGAAAGCTTCCGGTGCGGCTTCGTGGGAAAGTGCAGCCCCGTGCACTTCTTCTGGGGGAGCTTCGACCTCGCGGTGACCCGCTTCTCCGGGCGCCGCGCGCCCGAGCGGCCGGACGCCGACGCGATCACTCGCGAGTCGTACTCGCACGAGGTCATCAGCCACGGATTCTGGCCGGGCAACAGCCCGGGGATCGACGCCGCGTTCTACGCGTACGCCGCGCCCGAGCCGCCGGGTTTCAAGGAGGCGCCGATGTCGCCCGCCGCCGCGTACTACAGCAAGGAACTCTCCATATTCATTCTTCCCTATGAGGCCGTGCGAGCATCGAAGTCCCCGGCCGACGATCTTACGTCGTTCCTGAATACGACCTATGACGCCAGCGCGAAACTGGCGGAGTGGGACCGGGACGAACTGGAGCGGAGGTAGCGGATGGAAGGGCAGACGTGCGCCCATTTGAAGGGTATCAAGGAGATCAAGCGGCCGAAGAAGCGCGAGTGCGAGGAGTGCGTCCGCATCGGCTCGGACTGGATGCATCTTCGCACCTGCCAGACGTGCGGCTCGACGCTCTGCTGCGATTCCTCGCCGAACAAGCACGCGAGCAAGCATGCCCGCGCCCACGCCCATCCCGTCGTTGCCTCCGCGGAGCCGGGCGAGAAGTGGCTCTATTGCTATCCCGATGACGCGATCGCCGAGTACTAGGGGCGAGGGAGCGACCACGGCCGCAGGCGCGGCCGAGAGCGCGCTCCTGGGTCGCCTCCGCGCGCTCGAGCCCCTCACGCGTGCGCTCACTCCCTCCGCGGCCGAGCGGGCGAGACTGACGAGCGCCGTCCTTTCCCACGCGGAGTCGATTCTCGAGTGGCTCGACAAGGCGCCGGGGTTCTCCCCCGATCTGGGATCGGATTCCGCGATCGCCGCCGCTCCGATCGGGCGCAACCCGATCGGAATGGAGCGCGCCCTCGCGCTGCTCTCGGAGCACGTGCACCGGAACGGACATAACACGACTTCATCGGGATTCTTTGCGTACATCCCGGTGGGGAACAGCTATCACGCTGTGCTGGGCGAATATCTCGCCGCCGTGTCCAACCGCTTCTCGGGCAATTTCCTCGCGGGTCCCGGAGCGGTGCGCATCGAGAATCAGGTTTGGCGATGGCTTGCGTCCGTGGTCGGGTATCCCGCGACCGCGGCGGGGAATTTCACATCGGGCGGCAGCATGGCCAACCTCAGCGCGATCGTGGTGGCGCGGGAGGCCGCCGGGCTCAAGGCGCGCGACTTCGAGCGGACGGTCGTCTATCTGACCGAGCAAGCCCACCACTGCACGACCAAGGGGTTGCGCGTCGCCGGCCTGGGCGAGTGCATCGTCCGTACAATTCCGATCGACGATCGGTTCCGCATGATTCCCTCCCGATTGGACGCCGCGATGTCCGAGGATTCCCGCGCCGGCCGGAAGCCCTGGCTCGTCGTCGGGACGGCGGGGACGACGGACACGGGAGCCGTCGATCCGCTGGGCGAGATCGCGGACGTTGCCGAGCGTCACGGCGCGTGGTTCCACTGCGACGCGGCATATGGCGGGCCGTTCGCCCTCTGCGCCGAGGGGAAGAGAATCCTTGGCGGCATCGAGCGCTCCGATTCGGTCGCCCTCGATCCCCACAAGGGTCTGTTCGTTCCGTTCGGCATGGGCGTGGTGCTGGTGAGAGACGCGGACGCGATGCGGAGCGCGTACTCCTTCACCGCGAGGTACATTGCGCGCGGGGGAGATACCCTCGAGGAGCCGTCGCCGATGGATCTCTCGCCCGAGCTGTCCCGTCCGTTCCGGGCTCTGCGATTGTGGCTGCCTCTTCAGATCCTGGGCACGGCGCCCTACGAGGCGGCTCTGGAGGAGAAGCTCCTCCTCGCGCGGTATGCGCACGCGCGGCTTCGCGAGGTCGAAGGAGTCGAGGTGGGTCCGGAGCCGGACCTCTCGGTCGTCGTGTTCCGGGCGCTACCGCATCACGGGGATCCCGACGATTTCAACGTGCGGCTCGAGCGCGCGATCCAGGACGACGGGCGCGTGTCCCTGTCCTCCACCACGCTGGGCGGCGCGCGCTACCTGCGTCTGGCGGTCCTATCCCCGCGCACGCACCGGGACGACATCGACCTCGCGATCCAGGTGACCCGCGAGCGGATGGCGTTGCTCACCTCCACCGCTTCGTAAAGTTACGCGGCGGCGCATCCCAGGCGCGACGTAAAGGATCCGCTAACAATCCGCTAAGGATCCGCCGGCAGTGGCCGATATCAGCCATGTGCCTGGAATCCAAGCGTTCATCGAGAGTCTGGTCGGCGACGACATGCAGCGGAGCATCACCCGCGAGTACAAGCGCGCGCTCCAATCGGACCGGCATCGTTTCCCGACCACGGTGAGCCTCCCGGCCCGCTGCGGCGAGAACCTTCCCGAGCGCGTCGTGGAGCTCTTGCTCGCTCGCCTGTCCTACTGGCCCGGAGCCTCCGTCCTCGACGTCGGCCACGCGAACAGCATGCTCTGTCACCGGGACATGATCCGATCGCTTCCGGCCCCCCGCGAAGTCACGGGGATCGACATGGCCGAACCGGTGTTCGACGTCTCGGAACTCTACGCCGCATCCGTTCGCCGCGACGTCTGTGACACCGGAATCCCGGACGATACGTTCGACCTGGTCTGGTGTATCTCGTCGCTGGAGCACATCGGCATGGACAACTCGGGATACGGGGAACCCCGCTCCGACGATGCCACGGCGGAACGGGCGCTGTCGGAGATGCTGCGGGTCACGCGTCCGGGCGGCTCCATGCTGGTGACGGTCCCCTACGGCAAGGCCGAGAACCACGGCTGGTTCCGGAACTTCGATGAGGAAAGCCTCCAGGAGCTCCTGGAGACGGTGCGTCCGCACGCAACGGTGCATGAGCTGTACTTCGGGCACGCGCACGGCGGAGGATGGTCACGACTCCATCCGGAGGATCTTCGCGCGACGGGCTATCTGGACCAGAGCAACGCGGGCGCCGCGGGCCTGGCGGCCGTGATCATCGAAAAGGACTCCCGACTCCTCTAGCGGCCGCCCTCGGAGGCCTCGCGGGACAATGCTTCGATCGCCTTCCACTGGGCGTCGGTGACCGGCATGACCGAGAGGCGTGAGATCCGGGTGAGCGCGAAGTCGGCGAAACGTCCGTCGGCCTTGATCTCCGCCAGCGTCACCGGCCGCTTGAGCGCCTTCACGGGCTCGACGTCCACCGCGTAGAGTTTCCCCGCCCGGTCCGCCGGATCCGGGTAGGCGTCGCCGGACGCCTTCATGACGCCCACCACCGACTTCTCGTCTCCCGTGTGGTAATAGAAGACGAGGTCGCCCTTTCGAACCGAGCGCAGGTGCTTCTGGGCGAGCGGGTTCTTCACGCCCGACCACGAGGTTTTCTTGTCCTTCATGAGGCTCTCGAAGCTGTAGTGCGTCGGCTCTTCCTTGAACAGCCAGTTCATCAGGCAAACCGCGGGTCGTCGGCGGTCGGTCCGTAGACCGAAGGCACCGGAACGTTGTTGAGACGTAGGTAGACGGTCAGCTGGCCGCGATGATGCGAGAGGTGCATCAGGGTGTCGCGAAGCACGATGTGTCTCGGGTCCTCGCTCATCACCGTTCCTCCGGCGAGAAGCTTCCAGGGCTTCATCAACTGCTCGTCGGTGGCGCCACGCAGGATTTCGCGCGCCTCTTTCATTGCCTTGTCGTGCGCCTCCACCAATTCGGCGGGCGTGCGCGGCGGCCTCTGACCCGCGTTCGAACCTCCCGGCGGGCTCACGTCCAACTCGTCCTTGTTGACGATAAACGCGATCCAGGACGGCATGGTGGCGACGAGCATTGCCAACCGCCCGAGGGCCATGGACTTCTCGTGAGGCTTCCAATCATCGCGTCCCTCCGGCACGCCTTCCAGCACGCGGCGCGTGCGCGGCGCTTCGCTCTCCAGTTGGTCGAGGATCCGGTCCGCCAGCTTTACTTCGGTCGTTTTCATGGAACTCCTCCAGTGTCGAGTGTCCTTTCCCCGCGAAAAGTCTACTCCCCCGAGCCGGTTACCTGCACGCCCTCCGTTTGGGATAGACTGCGTCCATGAACCTCGCGCCGGGCACCCGAATCGGGAATTACGAGATTGTCACTCCCCAGGGCGCCGGAGGCATGGGCGAAGTCTACCGCGCGCGTGACACCCGGCTCGACCGGACGGTGGCCATCAAGTCGCTTCCCCGGGTGGTCGCCACCGATCCGGGACGTCTCGCGCGCTTCGAGCGCGAGGCGAAGCTGCTCGCCTCCCTCAACCACCCGAACATCGCCGCCATCTACGGGCTCGAGGACGTGGACGGCTCGCCGTACCTCGTGCTCGAGTTCGTGGAGGGGGAGACTCTGGCGCAGCGCCTCTCGCGGGGACCGCTTGCGATCCGCGAGACGCTCGAGGTCGCCGTGCAAGTCGCGTCGGCCATCGAGGCCGCCCATGCGCGGGGAATCGTCCATCGCGACTTGAAGCCCGGCAACGTCATGCTGAATTCGTCAGGGACCGTGAAGGTCCTGGACTTCGGCCTCGCGAAGGGCGGGGTCGCGGAGGACGGCGCGACGGGGGACGGAGACATCCCCGATCTCTCCTCTTCGCCCACGATGGCCATCTCGGCAACCGGCCAGGGAATCATCCTCGGGACCGCGCCCTACATGAGTCCGGAGCAAGCGCGAGGCAAGGCCGTGGACCGGCGCACCGACGTCTGGGCGTTCGGGTGCCTCCTGTTCGAATGCATCACCGGTCGCCAGACCTTCGAAGGAGAGACGGTCTCCGACGTGGTCGCGCGCATTCTCGAGCGCGAGCCGGACTGGAGCGCCATTCCCACCTCGGTCCCGACGCGTCTGCGAGAGTTGATGCAGCGTTGCCTCATCAAGGACCTCGCGGAGCGGCCCCGGGACATCGGCGACTTGCGTCGCGAGCTGAGCCAGATCGCGCTCCAGATGTCTCCCGCGGCGAGCGGACGTTCGGCCGTGGCCTCTGCGGCCTCCGACCTGCCGTCGCTCGCGGTGCTCTACTTCGAGAATCTGTCGAGCGACTCCGAGAGCGAGTACTTCTGCGCCGGAATCACCGAAGACATCCTTACCGACCTCTCGAAGATCAAGGGTCTGCGTGTGGCCTCGCGGAACGCGGTAGCGCGCTACCGGGGCGCTCCCGCGGACCTGCCCAAGGTGGCCGCGGATCTGGGCGTGAAGGCGGTGCTGGAGGGCAGCGTCCGGCGCTCCCGCGACCGCGTGCGCATCACGGCCCAGCTCATCAACGCTTCGGACGGCTTCCATCTATGGGCCGAGCGCTACGATCGGACGCTCGAGGACGTCTTCGCGGTCCAGGAGGAGATCGCCAAGTCCATCGCCGAGGCCCTGCGCGTCGCGCTGACACCCTTGGAGTCCAGAAGCCTCGTGCAGAACCGGCCCGACGACGTTCGCGCGTACGATCTCTACCTGCGTGGCCGCCAGAGGTACTCCAGCTACACGGCCGAATCTCTCCGGGAGGCGCTCGATCTGTTCCAGCAAGCCATCGCGATCGATTCCGAGTACGCGCTGGCCTGGGCGGGCGTTGCCGACTGCTATGGGCAGATGTTGCAGTACGAGTCCGCGAAGGACACGCAGGAAGCCGCCCGGCTGGGGATCCAGGCCGCGCGGCGCGCCATCGCGCTCAACCCCCGGCTCGCCGAGGCCCACAAGGCGGAGGCGCTGGTCCTGAGATTCACCGGGGACGCCGAAGGGGAGAAGAAGGCTCTCTCTCGGGCGATTGAGGTGAATCCCCGTTTCACGCCCGCGATCACCAACCTCGCGGTCGACGCTTTTAGCAACGCCGACGTGGCCGGTTCGGAGCGTCTTTTCCGGCGGTGCATCGAGATCGATCCGCAGGATCCCTTTGCGATGACGTGGCTGGGGTTCGTCCAGAGGCTCACGAGCCGGGAGGACCTGGCGATCGTCACGACGCATCGCCTGAGGCAGCTTTCGTCCGACCTCCGCTACATCACCGGGGCCCATGTCATGCGCGCCTGGATTCACGTAGGCCGTGGCGATCTCCGGGCGGCCGAGGAAGCGCTCCGGGAAGGCATTGCTGATGGCGCGGACCCGGCCGGCATGCGCGGCATCGAGGCCGCGATCGCGGTGCGCACCGGCCGCGAGGAGGAGGCAAGGCGCATGGCGCACGAGGCGGAAAGCGCCCCCTTCCTCGGCCCCGGCAGCCTGGCGATGTTCGCCTCGGTCTGCGCGCGCCTCGGAGAGTTCGACCGCGCCGCTCGCTTCCTGGGCCGTAAGGTCACGCTCGAAGTCAGGCCGCTCCTGGCGCGGCTGGATCCCGAGCTGCATCTGCTCCTCGACCGCGAACCGTTTGCGCCGCGCCGGGCGGCGGCTACGCTTGTATGGCCGCTCGAGGCTCCGATGATCGATGCTTCCCGCCACGCGCTCTTCCGCGAGGTGCGCATCGAGTCCGGGCTTCCGCAGGGGAGCGGCGTTTCCCTGAAGTAGGCACCGACAATCGGATCGCGGAGGCCCACCATGAAAGGAATCAGCCCATTCCTGTGGTTCGACGACAAGCCAGGAGTTCCTCGCGCTGAACGGTCATGATGGCCATGCTTCAGATGAACAAGCTCGACATCGCGGCTCTGAAGCGCGCGCACGAGCAATGATGTGGCTCCCGACGTCAGAAGGATCGCACGTGAGAGATACAAGGAGGAGTGTAATGAGTAGAATCACCGTCGGTCAGGAAAACTCCACGCCCATCGAGCTCTACTATGAGGATCACGGGACCGGCACGCCCGTCGTGCTGATTCATGGATGGCCGCTGAGCGGCGCGTCGTGGGAGAAGCAGACCTCCGCCCTGCTGGCTGCGGGACATCGGGTCATCACATACGATCGGAGAGGGTTCGGGCACTCCGGCAAGCCCACCTCGGGCTACGACTACGACACGCTTGCCGAAGACCTTCACCAGCTTCTTACGAAGCTGGATCTTCGCGATTCCGCCTTGGTGGGCTTCTCGATGGGTGGCGGGGAAGTTGCGCGCTACCTGGGCAAGTACGGGTCCGATCGCGTGAGCAAAGCTGTTTTTATCTCCGCGATTCCGCCGTTCCTGTTGAAAACCGTCGACAACCCGGGGGGCGTGGACGCGGCGGTCTTCGAGGGAATCAAGAAGGCGATCGTGGCGGACCGGCCAGCGTTTCTCTCCGGTTTCCTCGCGAATTTCTACAATGTCGACACGCTTGGCGGCAAGATTGTGAGCGACCAGGTCGTGCAGTACAGTTGGAACGTCGCGGTCGGCGCATCGCCCAAGGGCACGCTTGACTGCGTATCGGCGTGGCTGACCGATTTCCGCAAGGACCTGACGCGCATCGACGTGCCGACATTGGTCATACACGGCGATACCGACCGGATTCTTCCCATCGCCGCGACCGGGACACCGCTCTCCAAGGCCATCAAGGGAGCCCGACTGCTGGTGGTCGAGGGCGGACCGCACGGGATCCTCTGGACCCACGCGGACAAAGTGAACCCGGAGCTCGTAAACTTCCTCAGGCAGCAATCCAAGGTGCGCGCCGCCTGATTCATTCCGAAGACCAAGAGACGCCGCGGCGGCAACTAGACATGCCCGCGACACCATCACACCGCGGTTAACATGAGGCGGGCGCAGCGATCAGGCGCCCGCCTTCGATTTACCTTGACGGCGCCGACCGCGCGAGATAGGTTCGTTCTTGCAGCAAGAAGCAAGACGCGCCCAGCACCGGGTTATCGCCTCGACCCGCTGGAACGCGCCTCCAGGCCACCTCGAAGTTTGCCCATGAAGTGGTCGAACCCCGCGTCGGCGGAGAATCCGCGCGCGGGTCCGAACGGTGGAGCGCCTACGATTCGGGGACCAAGTGTCCCGAGCCGTCCGCAGTCGAATCGGTTCCCACCGCATCCCCACTCAAACTGGTCCGAGCGCCTCCGGGGAATCACCCCGTCAGAGGCCATTCGCACGGTTTTCACGATGGGCTACTGCCCGTCGCGATCAATCGCGCGCGCGGTGGCGATGGACTGGGAAGGATCAGCAACATGACTTACAAGATGAGCGAGTTCTCGGGTATCGGTCAGGATCACGTCTCGAAGCTCCTCGATGCCGGCATCGAGAACACCGACGACATGCTTCGTATTTGGGCCGATCAGCCCAATCGCGAATCGCTGGCGACGAAAACCGGCATCGACATCAAGCAGTTCGCGGGATTCGCGTCGATGGCTCGCCTGGCGCGCGTGAAGAACGTCGGACCGAAGTACGTCGACGTGCTCATGGCCGCGGGTATCGATGGGCCGAAGAGCCTCTTCGAGTACACGGCCGAGTCCCTCATGAAGCGCCTGGGCGAAGTGACGGCCGAGAAGAAGCTGACGAGCCCGATGCCAACGCTTGCGGAAATCGGCACATGGTTCGTGGACGCGAAGCCCGTGGTCGCCGCCGCGGTCTAGCGAACGCAGGACAGTGAAGGGGGGCGGGACCCTCCGACATCTCGGCATACTGAACGCCTCCCGTTCCGAGCCGGTCACGATCGCAAGGTCGTGGCCGGTTTCGTTTCTTCAACACCGCCGACGACTTCGAAAGCACTGCGTTGATCCGGATTCCAATCCCCCCGAGGTCGCGATTTGTGGCATGATTTTGCGGACGCTCCTGCTGCGCCCTGCAAAGACAATCAGGCGAAAAGGAGAACGACTCCAATGCCCAAGACACGTGACGCCGATGAGATCATGCAGCGAGCAACTCCACTGCAGAACCAGCGCGCCCCGGAGATCCAGCCGTACGGACACTTGGTGAAGATGCCGATAGCCCTGGAAGAATCAGCGTGCGAGGAAAGCGTCGAAAACCTGAACCAGATCCTCGTCGACACGATGACGCTGCGGGACCTCTACAAGAAGCACCACTGGCAGGTGGCCGGGCCGACGTTCTATTCCCTTCACCTGCTCTTTGACAAGCACTTCGAGGAGCAGGGGGCGCTCGTGGACGCCATCGCGGAGCGGATTCAGACACTGGGCGGAGTGAGCCTCGCCATGGCTCACGACGTAGCCGAAGCCACCCTGATCCCTCGCCCGCCCAAGGGCCGCGAGGCCGCGCCGGCGCAGATATCCCGGCTTCTTCACGCGCATCAGATCGTCCTCAAGGAGGCTCGTGCGATGGCGCGGCTGGCCGATGATCGCGGCGACGATGGCACGAACGATCTCCTCGTGAGCTCCGTCATTCGCACGAACGAAGCCCAGGTGTGGTTCGTCGCGGAGCACGTCGTCGACGTTCCCTTGGTTCGCGCGAAGTAACCTCGACGGAAGGTACGCCCAAGTCTGAAGCGCGACGCCCGCGCGCGGAGCGCCAGCGACGCATCCGGCCCCCAGGGGCCGCGCGGCCGCGAAGGTCCCGCCGGGGATGAGCGCGATCGGTGCCGACACGCTCGTCAAGTTTTACGCCAAGGACCGCGCCGACACGAAAAAGCGGCTGAAGAGCGCTCCGACTTCCTACCTGGCGACGATCTTGCGGCGCGATTCTGAATCTCTTTCCTGTTGTGTTGCTGCTTTCATTCCCGCTCGACCAATACCCGCCTCACATATGAAACGACTCTAGCTCTCCACGCCACAACGCACTACCACAGGAGCAAAGGCTGTTTCCGATTAATGGCATCGTTCCGGCCCTACCGCGTGGACTTACGGAATTTGTCGGGATGGGCGTTACCGTCCCCCCGAAGTAGAGCAAGTACGGTTAGACTCTGCTGGTTCGGAGGTCTTCCACTGGAAGCTCTAGCCGAGCGGCAATCAGGAGGGGTTCATAATGCGTATAGGCATGAGAGTCACATGGGTTGCGGCATCGGTGCTCGCGATTGCCATGGCCGGATGCTGCGACAGTAATCGAGTGCTCGGGGTTCGGGAAGGCGGCGCCGGAGGCCCGGCAGCGGTTGCGCTCGGATCGACATCAACGTTCGGCGTTCTCGCGGGCTCAACGGTGACGAACACAGGCGCCACCGCGATCACCGGAGCCCTTGGAGTCTGGCCCGGCTCTGCCGTGACCGGATTCCCGCCCGGAACCGTTAGCGGAGGCATTCACGCGGCCGATCCCGCCGCTGCGACTGCACAGACCGACTTGACGGCCGCCTACAACGATGCCATGGGACGCACCACGGGCGCCATCACCGTGTCCGGAGACTTGACCGGGCTGACGCTCGCGCCTGGTCTCTACAAGTCCACTTCCTCACTCGCGATAACTGGGACGCTCACGCTCGACGGTCTTGGTCACTCGGACGCGGTCTTCATCTTCCAGGTGGCGTCCACTCTAACGACGGGTCCCGGGGGCCAGATCATCCTGATCGGCGGCGCGAATGCGTCCAATATCGTCTGGCAGGTCGGATCTTCGGCGACCCTCGGCACCAACTCCGTGTTCAAGGGAACCATCATGGCTCAACAGTCCATCACGTTGAAGACCGGGGCGCGGCTGGACGGCAGAGCGTTGGCTCGGACAGGGGCGGTGACATTGGATACCAATGCCATCGTGACCCAATGAGGTCCGCCCGTCGTGGTGACTGGGTGCTCGAGCGTGACGCTGCGTCAAACAGGAAAGGGCATTCAATGCGAAGCACGATCTTGGCACTTGTCGCCGTACTGCTTGTGGCTGCGGGACCTGCCTTCGCAGGTGGCGGTGAGAAGGGCGACCTGGAGCTGGGCATCTATGGCGGCTACGGATGGCTGGACGACTACGGCATATTCCAGCCGAAGAACCACGCGCTCTTCGGGGGGCGAATCGGGTATTTCTTCTCCCCGCGGTGGAATGCGGAAGTCTCTGCGCAACGCCTCGCCACGCACACGGACTTCGCCATTGTCGGCGCGCAGAACGTGGACGTGCATCTCAGCGCCTATCGCTTCAACCTCCTGTACAACTTCGCGCCCGGCAAATCGTTCCGGCCGTTCTTGACCGCCGGGATTGGCAAAGAGAAAATCGATGTCGATAACTACGGCGAGTCTTGCGACATTGGCTGGAACGCAGGCTTGGGCACCCGCATCTTCATGTCGCCCCACGTCAATCTCCGGCTGGACGGCCGCTACGTCCACACGAAAGTGGGCGGCGTGGTTGACGATACCGAGAAGAACATCGAGGCCACTCTAGGTCTCGGCCTGATGTTCGGCGGAGGCCACAAGGAGGAGCACGTCGAAGAAGCGCCGCCTCCCGCTCCCGCTCCGGCTCCCAATCAATCGCCGACAGTGACCTGCGCGGCCGAACGGACGGAGATCCTGCCCGGCGAGACCGTGAACGTCCATGCCACCGCAAGCGATCCCGAGGGTGGTCCATTGACCTACGCCTGGAGCACCACGGCCGGCAGGGTGAGCGGCACCGCCGCCACCGGATCGCTCGATTTCACCGGCGCGACGCCGCCGGCGACCGCCAACATCACGGTTCGCGTCACCGACGACCACGGCAATACGGCGACGTCCGACTGCTCGGTGCGCCTGCTCGAGCCGGTCAAGCCCGCTGAAGCGGTTTCTTGTATCGCCGGCGGGTTCCCACGGAACCTCGCGCGCCTCAGCAACGTCGACAAGGCTTGCCTCGACGACGTGGCGCAGCGGCTGACCACGGATCCGCGGGCGCACGTGGTCGTCATCGGTCATTCCGACTCGAAGGAAACCTCCACGACGGTCGCTCAGAAGCGCGCCGACGCGGTGAAGGCCTACCTTTCGAAGGAGCGGAGCATCGAGGAGTCGCGCATTACGACTCGCTCGGCGCGGCCGGGCAAGGGCGCGGATGTCACCGCCCAGGCGGCCAATCGTCGCGTGGAGGTCTGGTTCGTGCCCAATGGCGCGACCGAGCCGAAGTAGGACGGCTGGATGTAGGGCAACGACGGAAGCTGAAAGTTGTTATCGCAAATCGGGGCGAGTCCGAAAGGGCCCGCCCCGATTGTTTAATTTGCCGCGCGGCCGGCGAGGGTGTCCGTACCGCGCAATCGGCACGGGCATTGCAGTATGCGAGATCAGTGATGTCTTGATCGTGTGCCAAAAAGGGCCCCACTGCGCGGGATATCTATATGAATCAATGGTTTAATGCTATACTGAAGCACTTGAAGCACTTGCAAGTTTGTCGAAAGCGGATGGTAGAAGCGTGTCATTCCTTCCTCGTCCCCCTCGTCTTGGCCCTCGCACTCCATGCGACATCTGTTGAAGCACGGAGCTGGGTCCCGGTGGGGGCGCCGGGTGGAAATGTCCGTGCCCTCACTACAGACCCACGAGGCCCGCAGCGCATTTACCTCGGTACCGCCGAAGGCATCCTCTATCGCTCGAATGACGGAGGACTCCATTGGAAACGGCTGGATCCAGGATTCCCGCTACGCGACTGCAGCCTGGACGAGGTCGTCGTCGATCCGCGCGGAGTCGTGTTCGTCGGATACTGGGAGGTTCATGGCCAGGGCGGCGGTGTCGCCCGGAGCGTCGACGGCGGGCAGACATTCACGGTTCTAAAGGGCATCCAGGGCGAATCGGTGCGGGCGCTCGCGCTCGCGCCATCGGACTCGAAGCTCATTGCGGCGGGGACGCTCACCGGAGTGTTCCTCTCGCGCGACGCGGGACAAACCTGGACTCGTATCACCCCCAAGGGCCATCCCGACCTGCGTTACATCGAGTCGCTGGCGTTCGACCCGACCGATTCGAAAGCCATCTATGCCGGAACGTGGCATCTGGCCTGGAAGACGCTCGACAGCGGCGGCTCATGGATGCCGGTGCACCGCGGCATGATCGAGGACTCCGATGTGATGACGCTGACCATCGATTCCCGGCATTCACAAACCGTTTACGCCACGGCATGCAGCGGCATCTACCGCTCCACGGAGGCCGACCCGCAGTGGACCAAGCTGCCGGGAATCCCGTTCTCGAGCCGGCGGACGCGGGCGTTCGCCCAGGGCATCGACGACGCAAGCATGCTGCTGGCCGGTACGACGGAAGGACTCTGGATCAGCGAAGACAGCGGTGGGACCTGGCGCAGGGTGACGCCCAAGGGGCTGGTTGTGAACGCCGTGATCGCGCAGCCCGACGGTGCCATCCTTCTCGGAACCGAGGAGGCTGGCGTTCTGCGCAGCCCGGATCGCGGCCGGACCTGGTTCTCGAGCAATAGCGGCTTCTCGGAGCGGTTCGTCTCCAAGATTCTGTTCGGGGACGATGGCAAACGTCTGATCGTCGCCGTATGGGGCACCCCCCGCTACGGCGGGATTTTCGTCTCGTCGGGCGTGGGAGAATCCTGGACCCACGTCGGGAAGGGCATGGGCGGGCGCCAAGCGCTGTCGGTGGCTCTTCTGGGCAACACCATCCTCGCCGGGACCGACGATGGAATCTTCACGCGGTCGCTCGAGGCGACAGCTTGGACGCGCGCGCCGATTCTTTTCGACGGCCAGGAGACGCACTGCCGCGTGACCGAGCTGCTCGCCCTTCCGTCGGGTCGGGTCCTTGCCGCGACGTCGAAAGGATTGATACGCAGCGCCGATGGAGGCCTGACCTGGACGAAGCCGACGCTCGGGGATGACCAGCCCCAAGTCCTCGATCTCGCCGTGTCCCGCGAGGACTCCGATTTGGTCGTGGCCGCGACGCGTTCCGGATTCTTCCGGAGCAAGGACGGCGGCGAAACATGGCGCCAGATATCATCCGCGCCGGGCATGACACCGCACACCGTCGCCTTTCTGCCGACCGACGATCGCGTGCTTTTCGCCACGACTTCGGGAGGGCTCTACCGCTCCGGCGACCTGGGCGCTTCCTGGCGGCGCGTGAGTGGAGGGCTTCCGCGCTCCGACCTCACAGGGATCGCGATCAATCCAGACGGCCGCACGATCTACGTGAGCGACTTTACCTGGGGCGGAATCTTCCGGAGCGTTGACGGCGGATCGACATGGGACCGGATGCCCACAGACGGCCTGGGCTCCGATCGCGTGTGGACGCTGTGCATCGATCCCTTAGCACCCGAACGGCTCCTGGCCGGATCGTCAGCCGGCGGCTTGCATCTGCTCACGCCGGGGCCGGTCACTACGGATGGGGGCGGGAAGGCGGTCGCGGGAGGGAAGACGGCCGCGGGGGTGAAAGTCTCCGACTAGGGCTACCCGCGCGAGATTCTTGGCCGTCGTCTCGCTCTGCGCGAGCGACCCAGCTCGGCGAGGAACGCCGCATAGCCATTCGGATGCCCCTCGCGCAGGCTCCATTTCCGGATCTTGCGGAGCGCCACGCGATGTCTCAAGGCAATCGCCACGGCTGCTGTAAGGCTCTGCCGGTCGCTCCAATGGTAATAAGCCGCGAGTCTGTCCCTGCACGAATCAGTGGCCGAGAGGGCCAGCGTCTTGGCGCCATGGTGACTCCGCCAGATGGGCCGTATGCGAATGTCCTCTCCGATCCCCAGGGGCCCGCGGGGAAATTCCACGAAGAACGGAACCCGCCCGTGAACGTACCGGCTGCCCCTCCGGCGAAAGCCCAACGTGCCAAGGGTACGATCCAGATCGTCCACGGTAGGGGAGCCCGAGAGCACGAAGTCGGCATCCATGGATTGGTACGCCCCGCCGGAATAGAGGTTCGCGCAGGCGCCTCCCGTGAGAACCGCGTGAATGCCCGATCTCCGGAGAGCATCGCCCACTCCCACCGCGACCTCGGCCAGTGACGATCGGGCCGTGATCTTCACAGTGGTTTCCCGGTCCGTCGTGGCCTGCGACGTAATTCGGAAGCCCGGACTCGCAGCCCGGGCTCCGCTTCGACCAGCCGCTCGAGATAGCGCTCCAATTCGTTTCGGGCATGGTTGCGAGGGTTCAGTCGGAAGAGGCGAGTCCGTCCCGCCGCGCGGCCCGCGACCAAGCCATCCCGCTCCAGGGAACGGAGCGCCTTCTGCACGGAGGAGAGACTGATTTCGAGGAACCGCGCCAACTCGCGCGCATAACTATCCGTCAACAGCTGCAATGCGAGCAGCACTCGCGTGCGCGCCGAGCTCCCGAAAGGACTGGATGTGTCGATGACCTTCATTAGACTCTATATGACCGCACTTAACGGTCATGTGTCAAGCGTGGAGTTGCCGGCCGTGCCAAGGGCTCGGAAAAATCACACGGGTGGACGGACGGGTCAACCAGGTTCAAACTGGCCTCCGGATCGCGTCGAGAGCGAGCAATTCTCCCGGAGTTCTTTCCCGAAATGGCGCTCCTGCTTGCCGGTCTCCTCGCTGCCGGCTTCGCATTGCGTTTCCTCTTCGCGCGGCAGCTGAGCAGAGCCCTTAGAATCGGCGCGATTGGAATCGCGTGCATCGCTCTCGCGTTCGTGCTCGGGAGAAGCCGAAGCGTCCACTCGAGTCACGCCGAGAACCGGCAGCGGCCTTCCGGGATCCAGGATGGAAATGCGGCTGAGAACGCCCTCTTCGGCTGAGAATCGGTCGAGCTAGGCCTCACCGCGCCGAGGCCACCCCGGGCCGGTGCTGCACGAGGGGGATTTTCTCCGCATACACGAAGGCATCCGAGTGCTGCGGGTTGTGGCACTCGAGGCAGGTCGATTCCGGCGGAGTGCGCTCCATGCGCGTGTGCACCGGCTCCGCCGCGTGCGCGCCTCCGGGCCCATGGCAGACTTCGCACTGCACGTTGGCCAGAGGCTCTTCGGGACTCCCCAGCTTGTACCCGTTCCGGGTGCGGAAGCCCACCACGTGGCAGACGACGCATCTCGGCTGGTAGTGGCGATGGGCGTCCAGGAGGGTCTTGTAGGCGGTGGCGTGGCGCGTGGTCTTCCACTGATCGAACTCCATCCTGTGGCACCCGGCGCAACGAGCCGCGCCCACGTATACGCCGGTCATCCGCGCGGCGGAATTCGCGAAGAGCGGCTGGACGCTGGCCTGGGCCGAGTCGCGCGTTCCCACCCGGTCGTAGAAGCGATTCAGCATGGCGCGAATCCCGGGCTGGTCGGGCACATTCTCGTAGAGCCAGTAGTGCGTCGTTCCCGCTGAGGCCACGCGGTTCGACGCGTCCAGGAGGAGATCGACCGACTCGAGACCGTAGTTCCGGCTGTCCTCGTACAACACCAGCGTCTTTCCCAGGAATCCCTGATCGCTGCTCGTCTCTGGAGTGCCGGAAGACCGGATGAGCGCGGACGTTCCGCTCGCGTTGGAAAGGATCACGTCGATGCCGGGCACCGCGCGCGCGACACGCCGGATCGTGCCAGGCTCGAGCCTCCCGATCGCGATCACGAGATCCGCGTGTTCGCGGACCTCGGACACGGCGTAAGCGAGGGAGGACATGGGGTCCGCGATCGAGAGCGCTGCCGTGTTCGCCTCGAACTGGGGAAGCGTTCCCGGACCGTGTGGTGGCTCGAAGGCCGAGACAACGGCGACCCGGAGGCTGCCCACGCGAAGCATGCGTGAGGCGGGCGCGAGCCCGACCCCGCGCTCCGCGACGTTGGAGGAGACGTAGGGAATCGCCAGCCCCTTGGTCGCCTCCCGGAACCACCCGGTTCCGAAGATAAGCTCGTTCATGCCGATGGCGGACGCGTCGTAGCGCATCGCGGCCATGGTCTCGAGATAGAGGCGTTGCTCTTGGCGTGAGAGGTAGTCCAGCTCGGTCTGGTTCTCCGGCCGCGTGAAGGCGTTTCCGAGATCGACCACGGGCGCGCCTGGGTGTTCGCGCCGCAGGCGTTCGAGGACCGTCGCGCGGCGCGCCACGCCTCCCGACTGGTTCACCTTGCAGCCGCAATGCTCGAGGAAGCCGTTCGTGTCTCCGGTGAAGATGACGGTAAGATGGCGAACTGGCTTTCCCGCTGGCGGAGAGGGATTGGGTTCGGTCGGAGCGAGACCGAAGAGGCGGGTTGCAGGAATGGCTTCCTTGCCTCGGATGTAACGGGCCCGGAACACTTCCCAGTCGCGAAGCTTTGTTCCCGAGATCGAGGCCCAGAGGGAGGCTGCGGGCCTCGTCCGGAACATTCGCCGCACGGCCCGGTCGAGCGTCTCGCGGCCGCCAGACCGCTCGCGGATCACGCCATCGAGGTATGCGAGGATGAACGGCGCCGCCACGCGGCGCGTGAGTTCCGTGTCCAGCTTCGTCTGATAGACCTTCTCCAGATCGCGCTCTACCCCTTGGACGCGTCGGGCGCCGGCGTAGGACGACGCGAGATCGCGCTCGACCTCCTCTTCGTCCACCAGCCCCGCGGCCGCGACGGCGCGCCATGCGTAAAGATTGGCGATCCCGTCCATGACCCAGTACTCCTCGGGCCGTGAGATCTCGTCGCGGTACGGCGAGAACTTCAGGTACGCCTCCAGCAAGCCCTGCGAGTAGCGTCGCAGCCGGCTCGGCGTCATGGGCGAGAGGGTTCCGCCCTGACCTCCGGCCCACGCTTCGCCGTGGATCTCGGCGCCGTCGGGAGTGGCCGGCAAGACGACGGTGACGTATTCGCGGCCGAGATCGCGGCCAAAGAGGGCCCGCACGGCCCGCGTCGCGCTCTCGAGCGAGGCGAGCGCGGAGTCGGGGCACGCGCTGGTCGCGGAGTCGGGTGGTGCGCCCGGGCGGTCGGACTCATACGCAAAGTGATACCGTGTTCGCCCGACCGAGATGGATCGCTCCGAGAACCGACCGAACGCCAGCGTGGAGGCGATCAAGTCCTCGTCCGCGAATCGCCCGCCGATTCCGGGGCGGAAGCCGTCTCCCTCCTGTCGCCACGGTGTGACCGCGCACCAGCCGGCGGGCAACGAGAAGCGAACCCGGATGTCCCGAGGGGGCTGGTTCGGGCCGGCTGAAAGGAGGAAGAGGTTGCGGCCCGTGATCACACCAAAATCCGGACCGAGATAACCGTAGCGAACCCCGCTGAATCCCACATGGGCGTCGCCTTCGCGGACATCGGGATCGACGCGATACTGGACCCGAATGTGTGACGGAAGCGGCCCGCGGATGATGAAAGTCGGCACCGAGATCTTTCGGCCCTCCGCAAGGAGGGTGCCGGTCGAGGAGCGCACGGAGAGCGCGGTCCCGAAGCCTGCGTCGCGAGCGCCGGGTGCGGGCGCGGCTGAGGCGTCCAGAGCCTCCAGCCCGGAGATCCTGAGCACTTCCGTGCTTTCGAATCCGGTGAGCACGAGGGAATCCCGCGGCACCCCCTCCCACTCGGCCGTGACAAGGACGCTTCCGGGACTCGAGGGGGAGATCGCGACCAGGTACCGAACCGATGGCGCCGAGCCGCAGCCCGAGAGGAGCGCGGCGAGGAGGAGCAGCAAGAGCGAAGGGCGGCTGGAGCGGGGCGACATGGATGCGGGAATCAACGCGGCGGATCGGCGGTGCCACCGATCCACCCGCTGGACTCTTGCTACGGGCAGGCGACCGTGGTGCAGCCTCCACTAAGCACGCACTTCGTGCCAACGCCTTCGAGGCAAACATAGCCGGGGGAGGCGAACTCGCACGCCCGGTTGGCGCACCTTGCGGCCTCGGCGGTTGCGACTCCGACACTCGAGAGCGCCGATTGATAGGGACCTGTCGCGGTCGCTTTCGGCGGGCTCGTGACGAACATGCCGACGAGGGTGATTGCGAACATGAGGACCAGAACGAATGCCGTGAGTTTTAGGCGTGTCATGGATCCATCCTTCCCGACCAGGATCGGAGTGACCCACCCGGTGGTCGGAGGCCCGGGCGGGCCCGCCGGCGGCACCGCCGGTATGCTTCTGCGCCACGTTCTCACGCTGGAATGGAATAGAACCGTGATAATACCAGGACATCACGTTCCGGGGAGCCCGCATGTTCGGCGGAAGAAGCCCGCATTTCCAGATTCCTGGTCTCAACCCAGCACCTCGGAGCAGAGTCCATGAGAACGTGCTAAGTTCCAGGCTGCATCCCAGTTGGGCCGTTAGCTCATCGCGCGCCTCACCTTGCGAGGCTCCATCGGGGAAGCCGATGA
>JAYWED010000031.1:0-169385 GCA_043779525.1 Candidatus Eiseniibacteriota bacterium
TCGGGCGAATCGCCTCGTGCGCGTCCTGCGACGTCTCGCGCGAGCGGAAGTGCCGCGCCTCGGGCGGAAGATAACCCGGTCCGAACGACGCCTGGACAAAATCGCGGACCTCAGCCAGGGCCTCGGGCGAGGTGCGCGTCGAATCGGTTCGCATGTACGTGATGAGCCCGGTCGACCCCTCGGCTCCGATGTCGATTCCCTCGTAGAGCTGCTGCGCCACCACCATGGTCTTCTGGGCGCTGAACCTGAGCCTCTGGAAGGACTCCTGCTGCATCGTGCTCGTGATGAAGGGCGGCAGGGGATTGCGCTTCTTCTCCTGCGTGCGCACGCCCGTGACGCGGAACGATTCCTTCTCCAGCTCCGCGGCGGCCACCTTGGCCTGCGCCTCGTTCTCGAGCAGGAATTTCTCCCCCGCTTTCTTCTGCACGCGCGCGCGGAACGGCTCGTCCTTCGCGGTGGCGAGGTCCGCGTCGATCGTCCAGTACTCGCGCGGCACAAATGCGCGGACTTCGTCCTCGCGCTCGCAGATCAGACGCAGGGCGACCGACTGCACGCGCCCGGCCGACAGACCGTAGCGAACGGTCTTCCAGAGGAACGGACTCACCTGATAGCCCACGAGCCGGTCGAGAACGCGGCGCGCCTGCTGCGCGTGCACCTTGTTCATGTCGATCGCACGCGGCGACTCGAGGGCCGAGAGAATGCCGCGCTTCGTGATCTCGTAGAACGCGAGCCGCTGGATCCTGCCGTCTGAGCCGTTCCCCAGCGTCTCGGCCAGATGCCACGCGATCGCCTCGCCTTCGCGATCGGGATCGGGAGCGAGGTAGATCGTGTTCGCCGCCCGGGCGCTCTGCTTCAGCTCTTTCAGGATTTTCGCCTTCCCCTTGATGAGGATGTAGGAGGGCTGGAACCCATTATCGATGTCCACGCCGAGCTTGCTCTTGGGAAGATCGCGGACATGCCCGTTCGACGCGCGAACCTCGAAGCCGGGCCCCAGGTACTTTCCGATGGTGCGGGCCTTCGCCGGCGATTCCACGATCACGAGGTTCCTGCCGCGCTTGCCTCCCCGTGAGGGCGCCTTCGACTCGCGCGGCTCGTCGGACGCTTCATCCTCGGACGCGTCGTCCTCCTCGGGAGCAGCCGCCGCACGTTTCCGGGAAGCGGCCTTCGGCGCGACGACTCTGGCCTTCGAAGCCTTCCCCTTCGCGGCCTTCGCCGGCGTGGCCGGGCCCGCGGCCGGAGCGCCCTCGGCCTTCGGCGTGGCAAGGTCGGGCCTCGCTCCTGGCTTCGCTTTCGATTTCGATTTCCTGGTCGGCTCGGTCACGGTCAGTGGGCTGTCTGGGGCGCGCCCGGCTCGGACGGGACTCCATGCTCCTCGTCGAACCAGTGGATCAGCACCTCGGTCGCCAATTCCTCCGCTCTCGCTTCGCTGTCGAGGGAGGAGCCCTCTTCGCGCGCGCGGGCCATGATCTCCTCGAACTGTTCCGGCGTGACCCTGCCCGACTCGCTCAGACGGAAGAAGTACGTGTACGCGGGTGAGGACAGGAGCGCCCGCTCGGGCCCGGTCGGCACCCTCACGTTCTTGCGCGTGGCGCGCGGCTCGCCCGGATAATCCTCCCGGGAGTACGGCTCCAGGGCGCGGAAAATCATCTCGAACGCCTGGTTCACCACATCGGCGTCGTGGTTCCCCGAATCCAGCACCTGCGTCAGTTCCAGCAGGGCATCCTCGTTTCCGTCCACGTACGCCTTGAGCTGCTCGACGATGAGAAACATCATCTCGCGAACGTTGTCATCCATGGGTCCCCTCCTGGTCTAGGCGCCGTGGCATTTCTTGTATTTCTTCCCGCTGCCGCACGGGCAGGGATCGTTTCTGCCGACTTTCGGGTCCTGCGTGGTGGACGGCCTGCGCGGCGCGTCCATGGGCTCCGCCGCGGGCGCTCCTCCCGCTGCCGCGGGCGTGCCGAACGCGGACACCGCGGCGTGCGATTCCGACTTCGGGGTCGCGCGCACCCGGGGCGGGAGCGCTCGCGGCGAAGCCACCCCGATCTCGGGCCCGCGCCGCGCGACTCCTGCGGGCGGGGCGCCGCCGGGCGCCGGCTCCATGACGAGGTTCGCGCGGAACAGGGTGCGCACGGTCTCCTCGCGGATGGAATGCGTCAGCGACTCGAACATCGAGAACGCCTCGCGCTTGTACTCCACCAGAGGATCGCGCTGCCCGTAGGCCCGTAGCCCGATCCCCTCGCGGAGGTGGTCCATCTCGCGGAGGTGGTCCATCCAGTGCTCGTCGATCACGTTCAGGAAGATCTGCCGCTCCAGCTCGCGCATGATCGGGGGCGAGATCTCCTGCTCCTTCTCCTCGTAGACGGCGCGCACGCGCTCCTGGAGCCACTCCGAGACCTCCTGGGCGGTCGGATGGCGATCTCCCGAATCCGGCATCTCCACGGCGCGAAGCATGACCTGGCTGATCTCGTTCATGAGTCGACTCAGATCTTCCTCGTCCCATCGCTCGTTGGTGGGAAGGTAGGACGTG
This sequence comes from Candidatus Eiseniibacteriota bacterium, assembly GCA_043779525.1. Lineage (GTDB taxonomy): Bacteria > Eisenbacteria > RBG-16-71-46 > SZUA-252 > SZUA-252 > WS-7. The sequence goes on from JAYWED010000031.1 coordinate 2,528, forward strand.
ACGCGCTCGTCGACGATCTCCTCCATCATCTCGAGGACAGACTCCTTGAGGTCGCCCTCCTCGAGCGCCCGGAGCCGCTGCGCGTAGATCACCGTGCGCTGCTGGTTCATGACGTCGTCATATTCGAGAAGGTGCTTCCGGATGTCGAAGTTGTGAGCCTCGACACGTTTTTGCGCCCGGCCGATCGCGCGCGTGACGAGCCCGTGCTCGATCACCTCCCCCTCCTGCACGCCCAGCCGCTCCATGATTCCGGCGATCCGCTCCGAGCCGAACATCCGCATGAGGTCGTCCTCGAGCGAGAGGTAGAACCGGGAGCACCCCGGATCCCCCTGCCGCCCCGCGCGCCCGCGGAGCTGCCGGTCGATCCGCCGGCTCTCGTGGCGCTCGGTGCCGAGGATGTGGAGCCCGCAGGGCGCCTCTTCCTTGCATTGCGCGACCCGCTTCCAGACGCCGTGGTCCAGCGTGCTCACGGAGCCCGCGAAGCACTCCCGGCCGCAGCGGATCACGCCCGCCTCGAGCTTTATGTCGGTTCCGCGGCCGGCCATGTTGGTCGCGATCGTGACCGCTCCCTTCCGGCCCGCCTCCGAGATGATCTCAGCCTCCTGCTGGTGATACTTCGCGTTCAGCACGTGATGGGGAATGCCGCGCCGCTTCAGGAGGCGGCTCAGGGTCTCCGAGGCTTCCACGCTGATCGTGCCGACCAGGATGGGGACGCCCCCGCCGTGAAGCTCGGCGATCTCCTCGACGAGCGCGTTGTACTTCTCGCGGCGCGTCTTGAAGATGACGTCGTCGTAGTCCGTGCGGCGAACCGGCTGGTTCGTAGGCACCACGACCACGTCCCGCTTGTACGTGTGCCAGAATTCCTGCGCCTCGGTCTCCGCGGTGCCGGTCATGCCCGCCAGCTTCTCGTAGAGACGGAAGTAGTTCTGGATCGTGATCGTGGCGAGCGTCTGGGTCTCTCCTTCCACCCGCACGCTCTCCTTCGCCTCGATCGCCTGATGGAGGCCATCCGAGTAGCGGCGGCCCGGCATGAGCCGGCCCGTGAACTCATCCACGATCAGGATCTTCCCTTCCTGCACAACGTACTCGACGTCCTTCTCGTACAGCGAGTACGCGCGCAGGAGCTGCAGAATGTTGTGCACCCGCTCGCTGCGCTCCGCGTGCAGCCGTTCGAGGTCGCGCTTCTTCGAGACCTTGTCGGCCGGATCGAGCGACTCCTCCTCGTCGATCGCGCTGAGCTCGGTCGCGAGGTCGGGCAGGAGGAACAGGTTCCGGTCGTGCTGGGAGAGGAGATCCCGGCCCTGCTCGGAGAGATCGATGGAATGGTTCTTCTCGTCGATCGAGTAGTAGAGCTCCTCGTCCGCTTCCTGCATCCGCTTGTCGCGGATGAGCTCCATCTCGACCTTCGTGATGAGGCGGCTCACCCCCGGATCGTCCGAGAGGAGCTTCACGAAGCGCTTGTTCTTGGGCGCTCCGCGCTTCACCTGTAACAGCTTGAATCCCGCGTCCCACGCGCGCTCCGGATCCTGCCGGATGCCCTCCGCGTCCGCGAGGATCCGGTTCACCAGCTGCCCCTGCGTGCGGACCAGCCGCTCCACGTCCGGCTTCATCTCGTCGTACTTCTGGATGCTGTGCTCGACCGGCCCCGAGATGATGAGCGGCGTCCGCGCCTCGTCGATCAGGACCGAGTCCACCTCGTCCAGGATCGCGTAGTGGTGGCCCCGCTGGACGCGATGCTCGCGGCTGCGGGCCATGTTGTCGCGGAGGTAATCGAAGCCGAACTCGTTGTTGGTGCCGTACGTGATATCGGCGGCGTAGGCGCCGCGGCGCTCGGCGAAGTCCATCCCGTTCTGGATGCAGCCCACCGTGAGCCCGAGGTGGGTGTAGATCCTCCCCATCCACTCGCTGTCGCGCCGGGCCAGGTAGTCGTTCACCGTGATCAGGTGGACGCCTTTTCCGGAGAGCGCGTTCAGGTAGATCGGCATCGTGGCCACGAGCGTCTTCCCTTCGCCCGTCGCCATCTCGGCGATCTTCCCCTCGTGGAGCACCAGCGCCCCGAGGAGCTGCACGTCGAACGGGATCATGTCCCACGTGGTGGGGATGCCGCAGACGTCCCAGGTCTGCCCGCTCAAGCGACGGCACGTTTCCTTGACGACAGCGAACGCCTCGGGGAGGAGATCGTCCTCGGTCTCCCCGGCCTCCAGGCGGGCGCGGAAGTCGGCGGTCTTCTGGCGGAGCGCCTCCTCGGAAAGCTCGCGCAGCCGAGCGTACTGCTCGTTGATCTCCCCGACGAGCGGCCACATGCGCTTGATATCGCGCTCATGCTTCGTCCCGAAGACGCGTGAGATCAGGTTGAGGACCATGGCTCCTTGTCTGTTCCCGCCGTCTCAGCGGCGGTCTCGCGACCGTCCGGGACGGGTCTTGGCCTACCCGGCAGCCGCATACAGTGAAACCCCAGGAGCGCGAAGCTGCCGGGGTTCATGACGTCGGAATAAAATCGCAACGCATTGGTATAACAGCTCTTAGGATCCTCCTGGCAAGGCTGGCCGCGTTCCGACCGAGACCGGAGTCTATGGATCGGATGCCGGCCCTGTCAAGGCAGATTCACCCATCTAGATAGTAGAAGAACTCCGGTGCGCGAAACCGGGTGGGTCAGCGGAGCAAAAGCTCCATCGCGAATCCTGCCGAGAGAGGAATCCGGAAGTTGTCGTCCAGAGGGATGGGTAGGAGCTCGAACACGGTCGCCGTCAGGGCCCCCACGACCCCCACGTAAATCGGGATCCCAGGCATGAGAAACGTCAGGCCGAGGCACGTGAGGAAGCAGGCGAGGCTTCCCTCCACTGTCTTCCCTCCCAGCAACCGATGGGTGCCGACCGATTTCCCCACGATCGCCGCCACGGTGTCGCCCAGGATCAGGAATCCGAGCGCGAGCACCGCGACCGGCTTGTCGAAGAGGTGAAGCGTCAGGAGCACCGCGATGAGGAGATACGTCGACCCCAGGAGCGAGGCCTCCTCGTGGTTCCGAAGCAGCTCCCCGAAGAAATGACGGAACACCCCTCGGATCCGGGGATTGTTCAGCCGGAATACTTCGATCGCGAGCGAGAGGATGACGAGGGCGAGGAGCGCGCGCTCCCAGGTCCGAGACCAGGACGGCGGGCTCAGGTAATAGGCGATGGGGATGGTGAGTGAAGCGAGATGGATGGCTTTGCGTTTCAGCTCCGCCGCTAGGAGCACGGCCGGCCCTCAGCGCGTCGGCGCTGCTTCATAGACCGCCTCGTAGCGCCGCATGGCGGCATAGGTCTGCTTCACGTAGCCTCGCGTCTCCCAGTAAGGAATCAGCTCCACCCACAAATCGTCGATCCGCGGGCGCGCCGCGTTCCAGCGCCTCACCGCTTCTTCCCCGCTGTTGTACGCCGCGGCGACGGGGCGAAGGTCGCCGAACTCGCGGACGAGTTGGCGAAGATACATCGCGCCCAGTCGCACGTTCAAGTCAGGGTCCAGAAGGGCCTCCCCGGCGACCGCGTGTCCCGCGAGCCGCGAAGCCGTCGGCGTCATGAGCTGGAGGAGCCCCAGCGCCCCCGCGCGCGAGCGAGCGGCCGGATTGTACCCGCTTTCGAGACGCATGATGGACCAGATAAACGACGCGCTCAGACTCTCCGCGTCCGACCCCCGAAACACCGGGCCCGCGAAAGCGGGAGGAAACCGGAGCCTGAGATCGAGGTTCAGGTCCGAGCGTCCGACGCGGAAGACGCCCTCGTTCTCGAGCGCGTCGATGCACCCGTTCGCCCGGGGCTCGGTCTCCCCCATCGCGCAGGAGCGCATCGTCTCCAGGGCGAGATCGTGGAACCCGACCACGTCCAGGACCCGCGCCACGAGCGGCGGAGGGAGGACCGGCCTCGCGCCGTGTTTCGCCCTGGCTTCGGGCGTTCCCTGCGCCGCATCGACGGGAAGTCCCGACAGCTCGCGCGCGCGGACGCCCTCGTACGACCACGGGTCCAGCTCCCAGGCGCGCCGGTAGGACTCGCGCGCCTTCACCGAATCTCCGCGCGCCGACGCGATCCAGCCGCGCCAGAAGAAGACGCGCACGTCTTCGGGGCCAGGCCCGGCGAGGGCCGAGTCGGCGGCAGCGAGCGAATCCGCGCGGATCCAGGAGACGGCCTCGTGCACGCGCGCGGTCGAAGCCGAGGGCTCGGTGCGGATGCGCGCGCGCGCCCACCTCAAGATTAGCGCCGCATCGCGCGGCGCCTTCTGGTCCTCCCATTCGCGTGCCCGCTCCCACGCGGCGGCCTCCCGCGTTGCTCCCGCCGCGTCCGGGGCGGCCGCGAGCAGGAACGCGCTGTCGGAAGGGCCGAAAACCTTCTGGGCGCGGAGCGCGCGAGCGAGCCCGAGCGTCAGGTCCGCGCGCGAGGACGAGGAGCGGCGCGAATGTGCGAGAAGGCTCCTGTAGGCAGCCGCCGCCGCGTCGTAGCGATGCGCCTTGTAGAGCAGGGACGGCCTCAGGTCCGCGCGGTCCGCGACGGAGGCGGAATCGGGAGCCCCCTTGTGCCGCGCATCCATGAGGCGCAGCGAGAGCGGGCTCTCGCCGATATCGGCAAGCGCGCGGACAAAACTTATCCACTCGCGCTCCGCGAGCGAGTCCGCGGCCGGACCCTGGAGCCATCCCGCGGCTTTCTTCCCGGCGGCGTAACGATCGGAAGTCGGAATATCGGCTCGCGAGGCGATCGCGACGAGAAGCCGAGCGGCGCCGGTCGTGTCGCCCGAGGCGGCGGTCAGGTCCGCGAGGAGAAGGGTCTCGGGAGTGGTGCGCGAAGCCGCCCTCGACAGGATCGATCGGGCCAGCAGAGGCTCCCCTCCTGCGGCCAGGGACCTCACGAGTGTGAGCCGGGCCCATGAGCGAGCCGTCTCGGGTCTTCGATCCTCGAGGAGGAGCCACCGGGCCGCGCGCGCCGAGCGAGAAATCCCCGCGGAGTCGGAGAGCGAGGCTGCGATGTAGAGTCCGGCCTCGTCCAGGGACGCCCCGCCCTTCGCGGAGCGATCGGGACGCCAGGAGAGGGCCGCCAGCCCGGCGGCCGGCGATTCGACGTTCGCCGCGGCGAGCGCCTCGACGGGCGCGAGCGAAGCGGGAGAATGAAGGGGACCGCGGAGGAGCGACAGGGCTCTCGGCCACGCGCCCCGCTCCGCCAGATCCATGGCGACCTCGGTCCAGGCCGCGCGCTCGCGCGGCGGGACGACCGCCGGCAAGGGCGCTTGATCCAGCGCCCGGGAGTAGCGCTCCGAAGCGAGATCCAGGCGCGCCTGCGCGGCCTCGAGGCCGTGAAGCGATCCGCTCCACCGCTCGCGAAGCCAGGCCGTGCGCGAGGAATCGCGGCCGGCACGGGCTGCCAGGATCTCGCGGGCGCCTCGCGCGGCGCGAACCGCGGAAGACACCGGCGCGCCACGGACCGCGGCGGGCGGCGAAGCGGAATGGGCGGGCGCGGCATGGAACCACACGACGGCCGCTGCCCCCACCCACACGCCCCACCCCACCCTCAAGGCGATTACCGGAGCAGGACGAGCCGGAAGGTTTGCGCCTGGCCCAGGATGTCGACTCTCGCGAAGTAGACTCCCGAAGCGGCGAGCCCGCCCTTGTCGGTCTGAGCGTTCCAGCTGCCGCGGAACTCGCTCGGTGCGAGTCCGTCGGGCGCCGCTTCGATGGACTTCACGAGGCGACCGCGCAGATCGTAGATCTTGATCTTCGGAGCCAGCCCGGGATGCGGCAGACCGTCGGGAGCGCTGAACCGGAACGTGACGGCGGAGGTGGGGCCGCCCTTCACGCGGAAGGGATTCGGTCCTCCCCGAAGCGAGAGCATCCGGCGCCCGGGACCCGGATCCACGCGAGGACCCACCGAAACCTGATCCACGTACCAGCCTTCATAGAAGCGGGCAAGGAGACTCGAGTTGGAATCGAAGGGCTGGTTCTGCTCGTTGCTGGAGAACCGGAACCGGACCTGGACGGGACCGGAATACGCGGAGAGGTCCGCGACCACCCGCCTCCACGCCTGGGGCGATCCCGAGAAGACGTCTGCGCCCCGGAGCGTCGCTCCGGAATCGAACGTGATCTGATGGTCGTAGCCTCCGTCCACGCCGAGCGGTTTCCATGCCCCGCCGCGGACCGAGATCTCGACGCGGCCGCCGTCGAACGCCATGGTCCCGCCGTTCGTCTCCGCGTCCATCCAGGAGGAGAACGCGAGTTGCGAGTTGGGCGTCAGGTAGAACATCGGGGAGACGAGCGCCGCGTCCTCGAGATTTGCGTAGGTCTTGGCGTCGTTGGAAACGCCGCTGGCGGGATCCTGGATGCTTCCCACCTTCATGCTCTGGATCGAGCCGCCGTAAGCGCGCGTGGACGACAGGTGCCACTGGTTGATGGCGGTGGGGGCCACCGCTCCGGACGTCCAGCTCCCCGCTCCGGATTCGAAGCCCTCGGAGAGGCCCGCGCCCATGCCCACGGCGAGCGTGAAGGTCTGCGTTCCGGAGTAGGTCCCATCGTTCCAGCCCAGCGTGAAGGTCACGGCGTGCGGAAGGATCGGGTAGGTCCCCACGGTGATCACGAACGGCGTCGCGGCAGGAACCGAACCGCCCGTCGCCACGGCGCCCGAGGCGGAGGCGCCGTTCACGATCGTGATCCCGGCGTCGGAGGTGCTGAGCGTCAGCGTGAGCCCCGCCGAGGCGGTGCCCGCGTTCGTGAGGGTCATGGCGAGCGAATCCGTCTCGGTGTTGTCCAGAATCCCGTTCCCGTTTCCCGCTCCCGAGTCCCGCACCGTGACGCCCGCCACCTGGATGTCCGGGGTCAGCGAGACCGAGAGATCGAAGGAAGCGGTGGTCGCGTTGTCGTAGGCCCCGACGATGTTCGTCATGCGGATCCCCGTGTCCGCACCCGAATAGTCGCGCGAGCTGGGGCTCGTGCTCTCCGTCCAGGTTCGCACTCCGAGACCGCCCGGAAAGGGATCGTTGGAATCGCCGTAGTTCGTTCCCGGCGCCTGCAGCTGGTTCAAGCCATCCGCCTGCACCACCGAGACGCGATAGTGCGGGGCGGGCGGAGCCGAGCAGGATGTGTTGTCGCAATCCCTGCAGTTATCGATCAGGGTGTCGTCCACGTGGTAGATGAGGAGCCCCTGCCCGGGAAGATACTGGTCGGAGCCCTCGTTGACGCGGTTCTCCACGAGGAAATACTCGCTGCCGGGCTGACCGTTCTTCCAGACCTTTAGCACTCCTCCTCCCTGCGTGAGGGGCGGAAGCGTGTAATGGGCCGAGCCCGATACGACCGTCGGCTGCTCGAATCCGAGGAACGCCCGCGACCAGGGGTCGAGGTTGCCCGGCCGCGTTCCCTGCGCGCTTGCCGGGCTGGTCGGAAGGTAATTTCCGAGACTCATCAGGGAGAAGACGCCGAGTCCGTTTCCGACCCCGTTCCCGCACAGGCTGTATTCGTAGAGGTCCGCGAGCCCGAGCGTGTGGCCGAACTCGTGCAGGTAGGTGCCGTTCGCGTTGTCGAGGGGACCGTAGTTGTATTCGCCGTTCAGCGTGTAGAGAAAGCCGCGCACGTTCCCGAGCTGAATTCCGGGGAGACAATTGGGGCTGCTGGGAGGCGGGCAATCCTGATAGATGCCGATCCCCGACTCATGCGACCAGAGGAGATTGTCCGAGACCTGCGGAGGGGTGACCTCGGCGGGCTGCCCGGGATGGATCACGATCGTCGCGTCGATGTAGCCGTCGTCGTCACCGCTCGAGGGAATGCCGTCGGGTCCATCGTTGTCGAAGTAGGAGAGGTTCTGTCCGAACGAGCCGTACGCGGCCGCCATCGCGTCCTCGGCCAGCTTTTGCGAGGACCGCGGATACGAGCCGAAATTCAGCCCCGAGGTTCCGTTGGCGTAGTAGGCGTACGAGTGCGGCATGACGAGCCAGTCGGACGTCACGCGCCCCGAGACGACGAGGCGGCCATGCGAGTTCAGCCGGTAGTATTCGCGCAGGCTGATGATCCCGTCGTTCGGGTCGTCGCTGAACAGGAGCTTGTTGTAGTAGCCCGGCGTGTCCCGGCTGTCGTGATGCACGGTGCCGCCGAAGGCGTCCGCGTCGAAATCGCAGAGGACCACGAGGATGTTCCGGTGCGCCACGCCGCCGCGCGGGAACTTGGCCATGTCGAGCGCGAACTGCTTGTATATCTTGTCCACGCCCCAGGCCCGGCTCATCTGGTAACGCTGCGCGTGCTGCGCGAGAAGCGCTTCGTATGGGGTGCCGCGCACCGCCGCGACAACGCGGGGCGAGATCGCGGCCGCGCGGGCCTCGCGCGCCGGACCGGCGAGAAGGGCCGCCACCGCGAGCACGAGGGACAGGAGCGCTTTGAAGTGCGTTCGCTTCAAGAAAACCTCCCGGAAATGAGTTGGCGCAGGCTCACTCCCACTCGATTGTCGCGGGAGGTTTGGTGCTGATGTCATACACGACGCGGCTGACCCCGACGACCTCGTTCACGATCCGAGACGAAACCCGGGCCAGAAAGCTGTCCGGGAGCCGGGCCCAGTCCGCCGTCATCCCATCGCTCGAGGTGACCGCGCGCAGCGCGACGACCTGGTCGTACGTCCGGCCGTCTCCCATCACCCCCACGGTGCGAACGGGCAAAAGAACCGCAAAGGCTTGCCACACCTGATCATAGAGCCCCGCGCGGCGAAGCTCGGTGATGAATATATCGTCCGCAAGCTGCAGCGTCTTCACCGCTTCCGGCGTCACGGGTCCCAGAATTCGGACCGCAAGCCCCGGTCCCGGAAAGGGATGCCGCTGGACGATCGCGGGGGGAAGGCCCAGAAGCGCCCCTAGTTCCCTCACCTCGTCCTTGAATAACTCCCGGAGCGGCTCCACAAGTTCCATTTTCATGTGCTCCGGAAGCCCGCCCACGTTGTGGTGCGACTTGATCTTGGATGAGGGCCCGAGGGTGGAGGTGCTCTCGATCACGTCCGGATAGAGGGTGCCCTGGGCCAGGAGTTCGGCCCCTCCCCGCTCCTGAGCGGCCTGGTCGAAGACCTCGATGAACTGGGCGCCGATGATCTTCCGCTTCCGCTCCGGGTCCTCGACGTCCCGGAGCGCCTCGAAGAAACGCTCGCTCGCGTCCACGGTCACGAGGTCGTGCTCGAGGATCTGTCCCATGGAGCGGCCGACCTGGTCCGCCTCGCCCAGCCGCAGGAGGCCGTGGTCCACGAAGACCGCCATCATCTGCCCGGGGACGGCCCGGTGGAGGAGCGCCGCAACGACAGAGGAATCCACGCCGCCGCTCAGCGCGCAGAGCACGCGGCGCTTGCCCACCTGTGCCCGGATCTTCGCGACCGATTCGTTCAGCACCTGCCCCATCGTCCAGTCGCCGCGAAATCCGCACACCTCGAAGAGGAAGTTCCTGAGAATGCGCGCGCCCTGGGTGGAGTGGGCCACCTCGGGATGGAACATGACCGCGTAAACGCCCCGGTCCGGATCCTCGACGGCGGCGACCGCCACGGATTCGGTGCTCGCGAGCCGCGTGAATCCGCGAGGCATCGACTCCACCACGTCGCCGTGGCTCGCCCACACCCGGCTCGTGCGGTCCAGGCCCGCGAGGAGGCGGCCCTCCGTCTCGATCGCGAGCGTCGCCTCGCCGTACTCGCGGCGCGCGCTCGGGGTCACGCGGCCGCCGAGATCCCGCGCGAGCAGCTGGAAGCCGTAGCAGATGCCGAGCACCGGAATCCCGAGTGCCAGGACTCCCTCGTCCAATCCGGGAGCGCCCTCGTCCAGAACGCTCATCGGTCCTCCGGAGAGCACGATCCCCTTCGGAGCGCGCCGCTTGATCTCCTCCCGCGTGAGGCGAGGGCTCACGATCTCGGCGTAGACGCCCAGCTCCCGCGCCCGACGCGCGATGAGCTGGGTGAACTGCGATCCGTAGTCGAGAATGAGAAGCAATTCGTGGCTCAATGGAGGAAGCACCTCTCTCCGGTCAGAAGCATCGTGAGGCCGCGCGATTCCGCCGCCGCGATCGATTCCTCATCGCGCACGGAGCCCCCGGGCTGCGCGATGGCGGTGATGCCCGCCTTCGCGGCCATCTCGACCGAGTCCGGGAACGGGAAGAAGGCGTCGGAGCAGAGCACCGCCCCCTGCACGTCGTGCCCCGCCCGCTCCGCCTTGAGGAGCGCCAGCCGGACCGCGTCCACGCGCGAGGATTGTCCCGCTCCGATCCCGAGGGTGCGGCCGTCCCGCGCAATCACAATGGCGTTGGAGATGGTGTGGCGCGTCACACGCCAGGCGAATCTCAGATCGCGGGTCTCCGCCTCGCTCGGCTGCCTGGCCGTGACCGCCATCCAGCTCTGGAACTGAGGCGTCCCGGGGAGCGTCTCCGCGAGGAGCCCTCCGAGAAGGCTCCGCGTGGCCACCGGGTCCGAGGCCCCGCGGAGGAGGTCGGGCGCTTCGAGGACCATGAGATTCTTGCGCGTCTTCTCGAGCCGATCGGGCGACGCCGTGATCGAGGGCGCGATCACGACCTCGAGGAAGATGCTCCCGATCGCTTCGAGCGCCGCGTCGTCCAGAGGGCGGTTCACGCCGAGAATGCCTCCGAAGGCCGAGAGCGCGTCCGCGTCACGCGCGAGCGGAATCGCCGACGCGATCGTCGGAGCGACCGCCGCTCCCGCGGGATTCCGGTGCTTCATGACGACGGCGGCCGGCTCCTCGAATTCGCGCAGGAGCGCCAGGGCGGCCTCGATGTCGAGGTAGTTGTTGTACGAGAGTGTTTTCCCCTTGAGCTGTGCGAGCGACGCGATCCCGCCCCCTCCCCCGTCTTCCCGGCCGTAGACGGCGCCTTCCTGCCCCGGGTTCTCGCCGTAACGGAGTTTATGCAAGATTCGGTAGCGGGGTTCCAGCCGCTCGGGCAGCGCGCGGGAGCCAGGGATGGTCTCGGGGCAGCCGGCGGCGAGGTAGCGCGTGATGGCCGCGTCGTAGGCGGCGGTCCGCTCGAACGCGCGGCGCGCGAATTTGCGGGCCAGCGATCCCGGAAAGGCGCCATTCCCGCGATCGAGCGCCTCGAGCACCTCCGCGTATTGAGCGGGCTCCACGACCGTGAGGACGTGCGCGTGGTTCTTGGCCGCGGCGCGGATCAGGGTCGGGCCTCCGATGTCGATCTGCTCCACCGCCTCGGGCTCGCTGACTCCGGGGCGCTCCACGGTCTTCTCGAAGGGATACAGGTTCACGACCACGATCTCGATCGAGACGATTCCGTGGTGATGGCGCTCCTCCTCGTCCACGGGGTTCCCGCGGCGATAGAGAATGCCGCCGTGCACGGCGGGATGGAGCGTCTTGACCCGGCCGCCGAATAGCTCCGGAAACCCTGTGATCTCGTTCACGTCGCGGACCGCGATGCCCGCGTCCCGCAGCGTGGCGGCGGTGCCGCCGGTGGAGATGATCTTCACCCCGTGGCGGGCGAGGCCGATCGCCAGCTCGACCAGGCCCGTCTTGTCCGAGACGGACAGGAGGGCGCGGCCGACCCGGATGTCGCTCACCGTGTCCCTGTGCTCCCCGTGATTCCGGACAGAGCCTGCTCGTAACGACGACTGGTCTTCTCGATCACATCGTCAGGCAGCCGCGGCGGGGGCGGGTTCCGGTCCCACCGGATCGAATCCAGATAGTCGCGGATCACCTGCTTGTCGAAGCTGTCCTGCGCGACCCCTTCGCGATAGTCCGCCGCGGGCCAGTAACGCGAGGAGTCGGGCGAGAGCGCCTCGTCGATCCAGAGGATGTCGCCGTCCCGCTCGCCGAACTCGAACTTCGTGTCCGCGAGGATGAACCCGCGCGATGCCGCATGCGTCGCCGCGGCGTTGTAGATCGCGAGCGAGGCCAGGCGGAGCTTCTCGGCGACGGGCCTCCCCACGATCTCCGCCATCCGCTCGAAGGGTATGTTCTCGTCGTGGCCCTCCATCGCCTTGGTCGCGGGCGTGAAGATCGGCTCGGGGAGCTTCGAGGAAAGCTTGAGCCCCGGCGGGAGCTTGACGCCGCAGACTTCTCCGGACGCCTGATATTCCTTCCAGCCCGATCCCGCGAGATAGCCGCGCACCACGCACTCCACGTCGTAACGCTTGGCGCGGCGCACCAGCATCGAGCGTCCCTCGAGAAGCGCCGCGTGCTGCGAGAAGGGCGCCGGGAAGGAGGCCACGTCGGTCGTGACGTAGTGATTCGGGACGAGCTTGGTCAGCGTTTGAAACCAGAAGCGCGAGATCTGCGTGAGGACCCGCCCTTTTCCGGGCACCCCCTCTTCCAGCACCACGTCGTAGGCGGAGACCCGATCGGTGGCCACGATCAGGAGGGAATCGCCCAGCTCGTAGATGTCGCGGACCTTGCCCTTGTAGTCGGGCTTTCTTCCGGGAATCTCAACCTGACGCATGGCGCGCTCGACAGCTTTCATCTCATTTCCTCCGTCCGGATCTGGATCAATCGAATCGCTTCCACGTACAGACGATGCTCCAGCGGCAGCAGGCGCTCCGACAACGTCTGCTCGGTATCCTCAGGCAGAATCTCGAGCGGCGCCTGGAGCAGGATCGGCCCGGTGTCCATGCCCGGATCCACGAAATGGACGGTGGCTCCGGTGACGCGCGCTCCGGCCTCCACGGCCTGACGCTGCGCGTTGAGTCCCCGGAACGCGGGAAGCAGGGACGGATGCACGTTGACGACCGGAACTGCGACGCGCTCGAGAAAATCGGCGCTGAGAAGACGCATGAAACCGCATAGAGCCAGGAGATCGGCCTGGTCCTCGCGCGCGGCGCGGAGGATCGTCTCCTCCGCGTCCTTGCCCAGGCGAACCCCCGGCACGGCCGGTTCGAGCGCCAGGATCGGAACGCCCAGCGCGCGAGCCTCCACGAGTACTGCGGCATCCGGACGATCGCTCACCACACGAGCCACTTCGCCCGATATTCTGCCGTCCCGCGTGGCCTCGATCAAATTGACCGCGTGGGATCCACGGCCGGAAGCCAGGACGAGGAGCCGAAAACCCTTCACTGCCTTAGGTATACCACCGCCTGGGGGATCTTCTCAAGGGGATTGTCCGGAAGGAGTTACCGGCGGAGGCTCGCGCCATGGGACGGGCTCGGGCGAAGGGTGCGCCCGCGTCGAGACCAAGGCGCCTCCGCGCGTGAAAGTGACCCGGATCGCGCCCTCCTGGTCCGTGCGAAACACCCGCGCTCCGCTTCTCAGATATCGGCCCACGGTCGCCTTATCCGGGTGTCCGAATCTGTTTCCCTCACCGCATGAGATGAGCGCGATTCGCGGCTTCATGGCGGCGATCCAGGCTGAATCGCTGGAGGTCTTGCTCCCGTGATGCGGCACCTTCATGACCGAGACAAAGGGAACCGGCCCCCGCCCGAGCAGCTCCATCTCGGCATCGTGCTCCACGTCCCCCGCGAAGCAGACCGCGGTCCCGTCCATCTCGAGGAAGGAGACGAGCGAGCGGTTGTTCTCGCCGGCGTTTCCGCTCCTGCCCGCGGCGCTCGAGCCCTCCTCCGTCCGGGACAGCCGCACGCGCTGCCCCGCTCCGATCGTCACCATGGTGTCGGCGCGAATCGCCACATCCCGCGCGTCATGGCGCGAGAGCCCGGCACGGAGCGGGCGGCGCCAGCCGCCCAGGCGATCGCTTCCGTTCTCGAAGAGCGCGCCCAGGAAGCCCCGATTCGCGAGCCATCCAAGCCCGCCATAGTGGTCGCGGTGCGCGTGCGAGAGAATCGCGGCATCGATCCTCGTGATCCCTTCCGCGCGCAACGCGGGCTCGACGGCGGAACGCCCCTCGTCGCGGGACTCCGTGGAGGGCCCCGCGTCAAGGAGGATCGCCGCCCGGCGCGTGTGGACGATCGTCGCGTCGCCCTGCCCCACGTCGAGCATGAGAATCCACTCCGAGCGATCCCTGGCGCGCGGCGCGGGCGCGAACGGAACGGCCCACGCGACGAGAAGCGCGATCAGCGCGCAGACGCGCGCGTTTCTCCGGTCCTCCGGCCGGCGCTCGACGCGCGCATGCTCCCACACGGCGGCCGCGAGAAGGAGCAGCGCGAGCGCGCACGCGATGGCGCCGGCCGCCGGAAGCGACCGCGCGGGAAGCGGCGGAATCGCCGACGCGGCCGACGCGGTCAGCCGCAACATGAGAAGCCCCGAGAGCTCCACGGCGCCAGCGGCGGCTTGCTGGAACGGAGGCGCCAGCAGAGCACAGCCGAGGTGCAGTAGTAGCGCTGACATGAACAGGCCGCATAGCGGGATGACGGCGAGATTCAGGAGAAGGCCCGCGACCGGCATCGCTCCGAACTGGAGGACCTGGATCCCGAGTGTGCCCGCCTCGGCGAAGGCGCTCTGCTGGGCGAGCGAGAGAAGCCCGGAGGAGGCGATTCGTGCGCGTGCCCGGAATCCTCGCGTCCCGGGGCTCTCGGGGAGCGCGAGCCGGAGTCCCCCGGAAGCCAGAAGGCCCAGCACCGCCGCGAACGAGAGCTGAAAGCCGGGGTCGCCAAGAACGTCCGGGACCGAGAGGTGGATCAGGAGTCCGGCGATTCCCCACGCGGCAAACGGCCGGACCGAGGACCCGCGCATCCGGCCGGCCCTCATCGCCGACCAGAGGATCGCCGAGCGAACCGCCGAGGCCGGCGCGCCGACCAGGAGCACGTAGCCCCAGAGCGAGAGAAGCTCCAGCCAGAGCGCGGGCCCCGCGGGAATCCGGAACGCGATCGCGAACGCGGCGACGATGCCGGCGAGCACGCACACGTGGAGCCCCGATATCGATAGGATGTGGATCGTGCCGCCGTCGCGGAAGGAATCCCGAATGGAAGGCAGGATTCCCGAGCGGTCGCCGAGCGCCATGCCCCGCGCCAGGGCCGCGACAGGGGCGCTCAGATCGCGCGAGAAGAACCGGGCCAGGCGGAGGCGCAAGGGATGCCGCTCCAGGGAACGCTCGGGTCCTGTGCGTCCGGGAGCACCGCGATCGACGTCGGGTCCGCGTCCACGGTGCCCGCGATCCCGAGGCGCGTGAGCCAGCGCCCCGGCGCGGCACTCCCGGGATTCCGCGCGTCCTCGGGAGGGCGGTAGCGGCCTGTGAAGCGGAGTGTGAGGCCCGGTGTCGCCCACGCCGGAGGAGGACCGTCGTCGCCGAACCGCACGAGAAGCGTCGCCGCGCAGCGCGCCCAGGCGTCTCCCACGCGCACCGAGGTCACATCGAACGTGACCACCGGATGGGCGGCGTCGGCGGCCACGGCGTCGGCCACCCTGCCTTCGAGCGCGACCGTGACGCCGCGTGGGTGGACCGGGAGCGGCGTCTCGATGCGGTCCACCTCCCCGCACAGCGAACCCCCCGCCGCGATCAGGGCGGCCACACCCAGGAGAATCTCGCCGCGGCGCAGCCAGAGCGAGGATCGGACGCGCGCGTGAATGCAGCCTTTCGCCAGAGCCAGAACCAGAAAGAGCGCGCCACACACACAGGACACCGTCCGCAGGCTCTCCTCGTGAGCCGCGGGGACCGGAGCGAGCCGGGCGAGCGCATGCCCGAACAGGAGCGGAACCCAGAGGACGACGGGCCACGGAAGGCGAGCGGACGGCAGGGCGAGGCGCACGGATGCACCGACACGGGGAGCGTGGAGCGTGCACGCGTCGCGGGGAGCGGCGGCGCGTCAGTTCTTGACTGGGATCGTGTAGATCTCGGAGTAGAGTTCGCGCCCCGCGGCGCCCACGCCCTTGAAGTAGACCCTCACCTGGCGCGCGCTGTTCCGGAGCACCGCGGGAGGAAGCAGCGTCGCGAATACCTTGGATGATGCGTCGATCCGCGTCATCCGCCGGGCCTGAAACGACCCTCCAGGAGGCGCGGCGTAGGCCCAGAGCGCCATCGACTGGTCCCACTCCCCTTCCGGCAGCGCGATCGTGATCGGAAGCGGATCGGAGATGGAGAGCGCGGCGGGGGGCGTGAATCGAAGCGGATCCTCCGACCTTGCGCCGAACTCGGCTGAGAGGAACTGCTCGCCGCCCGGTTTCACTTCCAGCACCGAGATCTGCGGCGGGAATCCGCGGCGCAGCACGCGGAAGCTGTGGGTGCCGGGCTTCAGATTGACGGTGAGCGGCGTCACGCCGCGCATGTCGCCGTCCACCCAGACCGGATCGCCCCGTCCGTCCTCGAATCCGGTGTCGCTCAGGACCGCGCTTCGGATCGTGACCCTGCCCGCCTCGGGGAGGGCTCCGGGACTGCCGATGAGTTCCACCCGCGTGCCCTGGAGAATTTCGACCTCCTGCGCGCTCGAATTCAGCCCCGGACCCCCGAAGCGAACCAGGTGCCTCCCGACGACCAAGCTTTCGAGCGCCACGGGAGTCGAACCGACATAGGCACCGTCCACGTAGACGTCGAGGACGCGCGCGGGCTCCGAGGAGCGAAATCCGACCGAGCCCAGGACGCGCGGGCGGAGCGTGACCCGGCCGCCGGCGGCTACGTCCACCGTGTCGCGCCGCGTGCCGTAGACGCCCCAGTCCATGTCGATGTGATGCGTTCCCGGGGCGACCGCGACGTCAGTGGCGGGCGTACGCGTTGGAAGCCGCACACCGTCGACCTTCACGGCGGCCCCGGGCGGGTCGGAAAAAAGATCTAGATCGGCTCCCGTGCCCAGGGGAGACGCGGCTTCCTGGGCGGCTGGCCGGCTCGTTCCGATGATCCCCGGCATGATCGCGCGGATCAGGAGCGCGAGCGCGATGATGGCGAGCGCCCCACCGCCCCAGAGGGCGATCCACTCGTACCACGGGCGGCGCTCGGCGAACGCGCCCATGGAGGAAGGCGGCGGCAACGCGAAGTCGCGCCCCGCGCCTGCGGCCGCGCCCGCGGCGGCGGCCTCCGGGACGGCGGATACGGCCGATGCGGTTTCCAGCGAGGCGGGTTCGCCGCTGGCGCTTTCCGAAGCACTTCTCTCCGGTTCGCCCTGCTCTGCGTGCGCGAACGCTGGAGCGCCGGCGCGCCGCGAGTCCGGCTGCGTCTGCGCCTGCTCGAATGCCTCCGCCTCGGCTACCTGCGCCGCCGCCTCCGCATCGGCCTCCTCCGCCTGCGACGGACCGGCGGCCGGATGGACCGCGGCCGGCTCGATCGGCTCCAGCTCCAGCGGACCCAGCTCTCCCGGCTCGAGAACGTCGGGATCCGAGATCCGCTCGTGCTCTCCGGCGAGCGCCGCGATGGCGACGCGTCCGCTCGCGGGCGCGCCCGAGCACGCGGTGCGAAGACGCGACATGACGTCGCGGGTCGAGGCCAAGTCCCGCGCGAGCAGGCTCAATTCTCCATCGCGGAGCGGATGCGTCGCGAGGATGTAGCAATCGCCGGCCCGCGCGTTCAGGGGAACCATCTCGAGCCTTACCTGCGCTTCGGATCCGAGCGAGCCTTCCGGAGAAGCGTCGGAGCTTTCGGGAGAGGGACGCCCCAGCCGGGAGAGGACTCCGGCGCGGAGCCGATAGCAGGGACAGTCCCCCGCCGTCAGCGCCATTCCCTCGCCGTCCTTGAAGAGCACGACGAGGACCGAGATCCACGTCCGCTCCCGGTCGGGGCGCGCCATGAGATCCGCGTGCACGGCACGGAGCGTCGCGATCGCGCGGCGCAGAGGGGGCTCGCGAGGATCCGTGTCCTCGCCGAGCGCCAGGGAGAGTTTTTCCCGAACCCAGATGGTCGGATCGATGACGTCGGAAAAGGTCATCGCGCCGCGGCCCACGAACGCGAAGCCCCGCTCGGGATCGAGGTGCGCAAGCGCTCCCTCCCGATCGGGGCTCCTCACGAGGCCTTTAATGAGGACCTGCGTCGAGTCCGCAGTGTTCATTAGAACGCCACAATATGGGGGCCGTCGGGATCGTGTCAATCGGACGTTGTCTTCATTATTGGCACCAGTATTGCAATGACTTAGCGGCGAGGGCTCGCTGGAAGGCAAAGACCCCCGCACGGGGGTCTGGAACCCGGAAATCAGGTACTTGTCGCTTGCATTTTGCACTGCCGGCTCGTAGTGTGCGCGAACTGCCCCATCAATCTCGTGCATTCACGCGATCGGTATAGTTCGCGGACGACTCACGACGAGGCCTCGAGTCCGCGAATACGTTGCTCTTCAACCCACGGAGGCCCCGTTGGCAATCAGAACTCGCTTAAGCATTTTTCGGGCGATCGCTCTCCTCCCGGCACTCGTGCTGCTCGTCCACGTTCCCGCGCGCGCTGAAGCGCTCGGGCCGGACATGCCTGCGTGGACCATCCAGCCCTGCTCCGACCACGATTCCGGCAAGGAATTGCTCGACTCGAACCACGAGTCGACTCCGGTCTCCGACACGCTCGAGCGCACGCTCGCCAGCGTCGCGAAGGCCGAGGACATGGTCCAGGCGGGCAAGAAGGCCGAAGCCCAGTCCGCGATTCAGGCGGCCCTGCTGAGCCTGGACGGGGTGCCGAAAAGCGACCCCGGCGTCAAGGAAGTGCGTCGGAAGCTCGACGATCTTCGCGACCGATGCGACAGGCTGGCCGCGAGGGACGCCCCGCCTAAGACCGACGATGGCGCGGACGGAGCCGGCACGGAGCCCTCCAAGCTCCGCCCGGTGAAGATCGAGCACAACGACCGCGTGGACAAATGGGTCGACTACTTCACGGGCCGCGGGCGCGACCAATTCCAGAAATACCTCGCCCGCTCCGGCGTCTACATGGAGCTGCTCGCGCACAATCTTCGTGCCGAGGGTGTTCCGGAGGAGCTGGCGAATCTGGTTTTCGTGGAGAGCGGATTCAACATGCACGCCAAGTCCATGGCGCGCGCCGTGGGTCCGTGGCAATTCATCCGCGGAACCGCGAAGCTGTTCGGCCTCAAGATGACGCCCTACGTGGACCAGCGTCGCGATCCCGAGCTGGCGACGCGCGCCGCGGCCCGCTATCTGCGCCGCCTCAACATCATGTTCGACGGAAGCTGGCCTCTGGCGCTCGCCGCCTACAACAGCGGCGAGGGAACCGTTCAGCGCGCGATCCGGCGTCAGGGCACCGACGACTACTGGTCGCTTCGCCTCCCGAGGGAGACCCAGGAGTACGTGCCCCAATTCTTCGCGGCCATGGAGATCGCATCCGATCCGGAGCGGTACGGCTTCGAGCTGCCGACCGATTCTCCGTTTCGCTTCGACGAGGTGCTGCTCCGTGGACCGGTGGATCTCAAGCTGGTATCCGGGATCACGGCGATCCCGTTCGAGGATCTGCAGCAGCTGAACCCCATGTTCGTCCGCCATCGCTCGCCCGCCGGCGTGGACGGAACGGCGATCCGTGTTCCAAAGGGCAAAGGGGACGAGGTGCAGGAGCTTCTGCAGACGTATTACAAGCCGAAGGCTCTGACGAAGTCCGAGCGCCGGGACGCGGACAGGGCGCAGCGCAAGGAGATGCGCCATTCCTCGCGTCGCCACCATCGGCGGGGGCATACGCACCTCGTACGGCGCGGAGAGACGCTCTCCCAGATCGGAAAACGCTACGGGACCACGCCGGCTTCGATCGCCCGCTTGAACCGACTCAGCGACTCGGGACAGCTCCGGGCCGGGCAGAGGCTCCGCATCCAGTAGCCGCGGCGCGGCCTCCTGGCCGGCCCCCTCAGTGCGCGACGTTCAGCTCGCGCTCCATCACCCCACCGCTCGGAATCGCGCCGGACGGGAAATCCTCCTCGATCAGGTTCGCCGACACGCGGCAGTTCCTTCCGATGATCGCCGCCTCCGGAATGCGCGTCTCTTTGCCAACGATCGTGATCCCGGAGCTCAGGTGCTCGGGACAGGATCGGTTGGGCGTCAGGTCGTCCCCGAAGCCCACGCGCGCCCGTGGCCCCACGTGGACGCGCTTGTCCAGGATCACGCGGTCGAGCGCGGCCGAGGGGCCGACCCACGCCTCCCCCATCACGATCGAGTCCCTCACCGTGGCACCCTCCTCGACCACGGCGCCCGGAAAGAGGATCGAGCGCTCCACGACCCCGTTCACGATCGAGCCGTGCGTCAGGATCGAGGAGCGGACCAGGGCGCGCGGCCCGATCCGCGCGGGGGGAAATTCAGTGCTCGGCGTGAAGACCGGCCAGCGGGGATCCTCGAGCGGAAACGACGGGTGCGGTTTCAGGAGGTCGAGGTTCGCTCGATAGTAGGAATCGAGGGTGCCGATGTCCTGCCAGTACCCCTGGTGGCGGTAGCCCCGAACCCGGCCGCGCCGCACCAGCTCCGGGAGGATGTTCCTGCCGAAGTCGTGGGCCGTGTCGCGCTCCGCGTCCTGGCGCAGCGCGGCGTGGAGCGCCGCGGTGCGGAAGACATAGACGCCCATCGAGATGGTCCCGGACGGGGGCGACGCGGGCTTCTCCAGGAAGCCGCGAACGCGATCGTCACCGTCTAAGTCCACGACACCGAACCCGCGCGCTTCCTCGCGAGGCACCTCGGTGACCGCGATCGTGGCGTCGGCTCCATACACCACGTGCTCCTCGATCATGGGGCGATAGTCCATGCGGTACACGTGGTCGCCGGACAGGATCAGGACGTGCTCCGCCTCCCGCTCCTCGATGCGGGTCCAGTTCTGGTGGATGGCGTCCGCGGTTCCGCGATACCAGTCCGTCTCGGCCCAGCCCTGGAAGGGCTGCAGAAGCTCCACGCCCCCGCGCTTTCGATCCAGGTCCCAGGGGCGGCCGATGCCGATGTGGTCCCGAAGAGAGAGCGGGCGGTATTGCGTGAGGATTCCGACGTCGAAGATCCCGGAATTCACGCAGTTCGAGAGCGAGAAGTCGATGATCCGGTACTTTCCGCCGAACGGCACCGCGGGCTTCGCGCGCTTTTCCGAGAGAATGCAGAGGCGGCTGCCGAGGCCGCCCGCGAGGATCATGGCGTAGGAAACGAAGCTCATGGGACGCTCGGTTCCATGCGGGAGCCCGCCGGGACCACCGATCCCTTGCCGACGACGCAGATTCCCTGTTTGGAGCGCCCTTCGGACGCGCCCGCGCTCCCCACGCTGGCGTCCGGACCGATCACGACGCGCTTGTCCACGATCGCGCGGGAAAGGCGCGCCCCGGGCGCGATCCGCGCGTCGTGCATCACGATCGAGTCCTCGACCACGGCGCCCGCGCCGACGTGCACCCCAGGGAAGAGCACCGACCGCCTTACCTCGCCTTCCACTTTCGCTCCGTGCGAGATGAGACTCTGGCTCACCACCGCTTCCGCTCCCACGACGGCGGGAGCGCGGTCCTCGCTCGGTGTGTAGATCAGCCAGTCGGGATCGTAGAGATTGAGCGGAGGGAACGGGCGGACAAGGTCCATGTTCGATTCGTAGTAGGAATGGAGCGTTCCGATGTCGCGCCAGTAGCCCCGGTGGGCATAGGCCCACACCGGTTCGCCCTCCGCGATCATGGGCCGGATCACATCCCCTACCAGATCCGGGCCGCTCCCGGGCCGGCGCAGGCGCTCCAGGAGGTCCCGCGCGCGGAAGGCGTAGATGGCAGCGGATACCACGCGGCCGCCCGTGCGCTTCGGCTTCTCCTCGAGCGCGGTGACGCGCCCGTCCGGGTCGGCCTGCACGAACCCATAGCGCTCGGGCTCTTCGCTCGGGGCCTGGGTCGTGACCAGCGTGAGCGCCGCGTCGCGCTCCTCGTGGAAGCGGATCAGCTCGGCATAGTCCATCTTGTAGACCAAGTCCCCGGAGAGGACGAGGATGTGCCGCGCCTGCGCGTCCTCGATGACGTTTCGGTTCTGGAGGAGCGCGTCGGCGGTGCCCCGGTACCAGTTGGTCTCGCGCTGGCGCACGTAGGGCTGGAGAAGCTGAATGCCGCCGTCACGGCGGTCCAGGTCCCAGGCGCGGCCGATGCCGATGTGCCCGTGCAGGGAGAGCGGCGCGTACTGGGTCAGGATTCCGACCCGCGCGAGGCCGGAGTGCACGCAGTTGGAGAGGGTGAAATCGATGACCCGGTACTTGCCGCCGTACGGGAGCGCCGAGGCGGTGCGGATGCGTCCCAGAGCGCGCAGAGCCTCGCTTCGTCCCCCCGCGAGCACGAGCGTAAGCACGGGGGGGATCGCGGTCATGCCGCGATCCGGGGCGCCGCGCTAGAAGCGGTAGGAGCCCGAGACGCGATGGCTCGCGTCGAGGTCGCGATGATCCAGATACGCGTAGTCGAGTCCGAACTTCCGGTACCGAAGCCCCGCGCCGGCGGTGAAGTTCTGCGCCTCGAAGCCTGCGCGCAGAGCGAGCCGGCGGTCGAACCAGTATTCGAGCCCGGGATGGAATTCGAAAGTGACGCCGCCGAGGTGCGCCTGGCTCGAGAGCCGCTCGTCGGAGAACCCGACCTGCACGTCCAGGGCCGCCGTGACCAGGTGCCGCCGATCCCGGAACGAGCGCGTCTTGGCCGCGCCGAGGCGCAGGGACGGTGCGATGAACTCGCCCGTCCCGGTGTTCCAGAGGATCCGGGTCGTCGTCGCGTCACGTAGCGTCGCCCCCAGGGAGAACCCGCTGCGCCCGACATAGAGCAGCCCGAGGTCGATCCCGAAGCCGTTCGAGCGGAGACTGTCGCCGAGCCACTGCCGGATGTACTTGAAGTTTCCGCCGAGCGAGAGACCGGGGCGGACGTCGCGAGCATAGCTGAAAAGCAGCGCCACGTCGTTATCGCTGTCGAATACGAACCGGCTCTCGTCCACGTTGAGGAGATCGCCGGGATAATCGAATTTTCCGTTCCCGTTGATATCCGTCTGGAGCTGGAGGCCGCGCGTGTCCGGGATGTCGCTCACCCCGAGACGGACGAGCGAGACCGAAAGCGCCTGGCGCGGTTTCCCCGGGGCCGAGACCGGCATGACGTAGGAGAGGAAGTCGTACTGCACGATGGAGCCGAACTGCTCCGCGTGCATCGCGGTGACCTGACGCTCGGTCAGCGTTGCGAGCCCGGCGGGATTCCAGTAGGCCGCGGTCCCGTCGTCGGCGAGCCCCACGAAGGCGCTCCCCATCCCCAGAGCCCGGGCGCCGACTCCGATGCGAAGGAATTCACCCGCGTAGCGGGTGGCCCACGCGGAATCCGGCCGGCACGGCCCGAGGGCCGCGATCAGCGCGAGAAGGAGACAGGTTTTGAAAACGGGAACGAGCCGCATCAGGCGCCGCCGGCAAGGGAAACCATCGCTTGGATCCGGACAAGGGATTGTACCCCACCCCGGATCGCGGGGTTCCTTGGTCGAGACCCCCGGCTTCCCGGGGTCAATGGGCGGCAGACCGCCGTTTCGCGGGCGCCGCGTCGTCGGCGGGTCGCGACGTCGACACCCGCCGCAGAGACCGCCACACCACGTATTGCTCCACCAACTCGCGGTCCTCCTCGGCCATGTCGGTGAAGCAGCAGGCCAATTCGAACTTCCGCTTCTGGCGCGGGACCTCGATCTCCACGGCCCGCACGATCACGCCCTGGCACTGAACCACCCGCCCGCGGCGGAGCCGCCTCCCGAAGGGTGGCAGGAGCAGCGTGAGGGCCACACGGGTCAGCGGCGCAAGCGCCGTCTTGCTCTGAAACTGGAGACCTCCCGCGGAAAGATTGATGCTCTCGGTGGTGAGCACCGAAGCGTCCTCGCCCACTCCCGTGATCTGCATCGCGAGCTTGGCGATGACGCGTGGCGCCCGGCGTCGTTCCTTCGTCGACTTGGACATGACCCTCACCCTCCCCGCGGCCTTGCGGCCGCTCCGTTCAGCGACGCCTTCCCTGACGGCCACCGCGCGCCTTCTTATTCGCGCGCTCCGGCCGCCTGGACCGTCGCGCCGCGCGCGTCCTGAGACCCAGCTCGATTTCCCTTCGCTCCAGATCCGCGCGGGCGATCACGACGTCCACGGGATCTCCCAATCCGAACCGGTGCCGCGTGCTCTTCGATCGAAACGAAAACCCGTGCTCCGCGAGCGTGAGCGACGGATCGCCGATAGCCCGCTTCGGCAAGAACCCCTCGATATTCAGGCCCTCGAGAAAGACGAACAGCCCGCCGGGCGTGAGCCCAACGATCGTGCCGCGCGCCTCTTCGCCCAGCCGCTGCAAGGCGAAGCGGACCGCCTTCATCTTGACGACCGCGCGCTCGGCATCGTCCGCAGCCATCTCGGTGGCGGAGATGTGCGCCGCCGTGCCCGCGCTCATCCATCCGCCCGCGAACGCCCAAGGATCGCCGGCCGGTTTGGAGCCGTCGAGAAGAAAGCGTTTCACGATTCGATGATTGGCGAGGTCTGCATAGCGGCGGATCGGAGACGTGAAGTGCGCGTACCCGCGCATTCCCAGCCCGAAGTGGCCGACGTCCACGAGATCGTAACGCGCCTTCTCCATCGCCCGCAGGAGATAGAGATTCACGATGCGGTCGCGCGTCGTCTTTCCCGACGTCGCCCACCCACGGAGCTGCTTCGCCTCCGTCACGAACGGCACGGCCCCCGAGCGTCCCAGGTACCGGGCCGCTTCGAAGAACGCCCGCAGCTTATCATACCGGGGCCGCTCGTGAACCCTATAGAAAAACGGGAGCTCTCGCGCGAGCGCGCGCCCTCCCACGATGCGGTTCGCGAGCAGCATGAATTCCTCGACCAGCTCGTGCGTGGGAAGTCGTTTCGTTTCCTGAAACGCCTCCGGCTCACCGCGCGCGTCCAGACGCGGGCGCAGCTCGGGAAGGTCGAGATCGAACCCGCCCTCCTCGAGACGTCGACGCCGCAACCCGCGCGCGATGCGATCGAGCCCGGCCAGCGCCGCTGGCACACCCGAGCCCCCCTCGCGCGCGAGACGCGCGGCCTCCGGATAGGAGAGCGAGGCCCCGCTGCGCACGACCCCGCTCACGATCCGGCTCTTGCCGACCCCGCCTTCCTCGTCCAACTCGACCAGAACGCTCAGTGTGAGCCGGTCCTTTCCGTCGACGAGGCTACAGAGCCCCCCGGAGAGCGACTCGGGGAGCATGGGGTACGTGGCATCGGCCAGGTACGCGCTGTTCCCCCGCGCCTGCGCCTCGAGGTCGAGCGCTCCCCCGGGCGGGACGTAATGGCTCACGTCCGCAATGTGGATCCCGATTTCGTGGATGCCCCCGGCGGAGCGGTGGATGGAGAGCGCGTCGTCGTGGTCCTTCGCGTCCTCCGGGTCGATCGTGACCGTGAGGTCGCTGCGGAAGTCGGTCCTGCCGTGGACCGCGTGGTCCACGGAGGACTCCGCGAAGGACGCCGCATCCGCGAGCGCGTCGGGCCCGAATTCGGTATGGAGACCCTCCTCCAACGCGACGACGTAACTGTCCTCGCGGGGGTCGTCGACACCGAGCACCGCGATGACCCGGCCCCGGAGCGGCTCGGCGGGCGTGCGGTCCAGGCGCACCACGGCGCGCCGGCCCTGCGGGACGGTGGCCCTTCCCTCCAGCGTCAGGAGGATCTCGCGCGGGTACTCCGGACGCTCAGGCCGGAGCAGCGTCTGCCGGCCCCGTGCCTCGAGGCGGCCGACGATTCCCGACGGGGAGCGCTCGAGCACTTCCACGATCTCGTGAGCGTCCCCCTCACGTCTGGACTCGAGATAGCTCGCCACCACGAGATCACCGTGGAGCGCCGTCCCCATCGCGAAGGGCGGGATGAAAAGATCGTCCTCGCCATCGCCCACCCGGACGAACCCATAGCCGAAGCGGGTTCGCTCGAGGCGGCCGACGCGAGGACGTGTCGTCACGGGCGGTGCATTGTGGGCGGAGCTTGGAATCTGGGGCTAGCGGTTCTTCTTCTTGTGGCGATCGCGGCGGAGACGCTTCTTCCGCTTGTGAGTCGCGATCTTCTTACGCTTGCGCTTTTTTCCGCTTCCCATCGCTCTCCTTCGGGGGCGGGCCCGGGCTCAGCCGCGCACCGCCCCTTTGAGTTCGTTGGACGCCTTGAAGACCGGCACCAGCTTGGCGGGCACCATGACCTCCGCCCCGCTGCGCGGATTGCGCGCCTTGCGCGCCTTGCGCTCCCGAACCTTGAACGTGCCGAATCCACGGATCTCGATGTGCTTCCCCTCGCTCAGCGCCCGGGAAATCGCGTTCAGCAGCTGATCCACGATGGTCGCCGTTTCGCTCTTGGAGATTCGAGTCTTGCCCGAGATCTCGTCTACCAGATCTGCTTTCGTCACGGGCTCCTCCTTGGCGGCATCCTACCGCCGGGTCGTCGAGGGCGGCACTCTAGCACCGGGCCGCGCACCCGTCAATTAACGCAGCCGGTACTCGAGTTGAGGACCGGACTGGCTCAGGCCGGGCACCAGGCGCATCTTGTCCTGGAACAGGTCGAGGACCGACATCCGGCGGCGCTCCTTGCGAACGACGACGGGCCGCCCCTGGATCTTGCCCAACTCTCCCGCCAGCCTGATCGCGTCGTCCAGATCTCCGAGCCGGTCCACGAATCCGTACTCCAGAGCCTGGCTCCCCGAAAAGATCCTGCCGTCCGCATACGGCAGGATGTCGCTCTTTTCCATGCCGCGTCCATCCGCGATGGCGTTCACGAACTGCTCGTAGACGTTCGAAAGAACTCCCTGGAGAAGTGCCTTCTCGTCGGGGGTCATCGGGCGGGAGAGCGATCCGATGTCCTTGTACTTTCCGGTCTTCACCACCTCGAAACGAACTCCGACCTTCTTGAACAGCTCCTCGGTGTTCGGAAAGCTCAGGATCACGCCGATGCTGCCGGTGAGCGTGCCCGGATTGGATACGATCGAATCCGCGGCGCACGCGACGTAGTAGGCGCCGGACGCCGCGACGCTTCCCATGGAGGCCACGACCGGCTTGTCCTCTTTCCGTACCCGCAGCACCGCGTCGTAGATTTCCTGGGACGCGGCGACGCCGCCCCCGGGGCTGTCGAGCCTCAAGACCACCGCCCGGATGCTCGAATCGCGGCGCATGTGCTCGAGCTGATCGACGATTCCTTCGGAGGATTCGATATCGCCGACGATCTCGACCAACCCCACCCGCTTGTTCAGCGAGCCGAGCGCCAGATCATCGTGATTCAGGGAGAGGTTCACGACCAGGAACGCGAGGCTGACCGTCACGAGGGTGCCTACAAAGAGGACGATACAGCCCACCAGCCAGCGCTTGACGGCCATTCGGTCTCGTTTGGTCCCGCTCTTGGTCCAACAACTCGAGGAGGTTGCCGAATACGCTAGCAAAGCGCCGGGGGGAATTCAATCAACGCGGTGTACGTAAATTGCGAACGGGGCGTCCGGTTGCCCGAACGCCCCGTGCCGGCCCAGCGGCCGAATAGTCTGTTCCCCACCTGTGCCGCGCGCCTAGTGCCAGTGAAACTGCGTCGTCTCGTCGAGGGGATCAGCTCAGGACCAGGCGATTCTCGCGGGCACCGCAGGGAACATATGGCGCAGTGCGTATGTGCACCCTTACCAAAGCAATCGGTGTACCGAGGAGGAGCGCGGGGACACAAAGCGGCGGGCAAATAATGGTGAAAATATGGGGCGCAGTAAACATCACTATCGCAATCATTTATTGGATACTTCGAATGTGTTTTCTACCTTCCTTGAACACCCTTCCGGGGCGGGTCGAGCGGTAACCCGCCGAGGGGCCGGCGCGGGGCCCTACATCTGAGCCGGATGGCTCAAGGTTGGGGGGCAATTGCCCCAGCCGGCTCCGGAGCGAGGAGGGATTTGCCGGTCATCTCCGCCGGCGGGCGGATTCCCATGATGGAGAGGAGCGTGGGCGCCACGTCGGCCAGAATGCCGTTCCCGATCCGGTAGCGGCGAGGTCCCACACAGAGGATCGGAACCGGGTGCATCGTGTGGGCGGTGTGAGGCCCCCCGGTCTCGTAGTCGATCATCTGGTCGGCGTTCCCGTGGTCGGCGGTTACCAGAACCGTTCCCGAGCGGCTCCGGACCACCTCGATCAGGCGCCCCAGGCACCGGTCCACCGTCTCCACCGCCTTCACGGCCGCCTCGATCACCCCCGTGTGACCCACCATGTCGGCGTTGGCGTAGTTGAGGACGAAGAAGCCGTACGTTCCGTCGGAGAGCCTGCGGACGGCTTCGTCCGTCAGCTCGCGCGCGCTCATTTCCGGCTTCAGGTCGTAGGTGGCCACCTTGGAGGAAGGCACGAGCACCCGGTCCTCACCGGGGAACGGCGTCTCCTGGCTGCCGTTGAAGAAGTACGTGACGTGCGCGTACTTCTCGGTCTCGGCCAATCGAATCTGCCGGACCCCGTCGCGGCTCACGGCCTCGCCCAGGGTCCCACGCAGCGGATCGTCGGCGAAGAGGACCGGGTAGGGGAACGTCTCGTCGTAGGAGGTCATGCAAACGTAGTCCAGGTCCAGGGGCCAGCCCGGCCGCTCAAAGGCGTCGAACGCCGGCTCCGCCAGCGCGCGCGTGATCTGACGCATCCGGTCGGGGCGGAAATTGAACGCGAGCACTGTGTCTCCGCGCGCGATCAGGGCCGGCTCCCCGAAGCCGGACACCACGGTCGGCTTGACGAACTCATCGTTCTCGCCTCGCGCGTAGGCCTTCTCGAGCGCCTCGACCGCACTCCCGGCCTTGAACCCCTCGCCCTGAACCAGGGTGCGGTAGCCCAGCTCGGTCCGATCCCAACGCTTGTCCCGGTCCATCGCGTAGTATCGTCCGCCGACCGACGCGATGCGGCCCCGGCCGATCTCGCGAAGGACGGCTTCCGTGGCCTCGAGGTCCCCCCGGGCCGAGCGCGGCGGCACGTCGCGGCCGTCGGTGATGGCGTGCACGAAGATGCGCTCCACGCCCGCGGACTTCGCGATGCGGAGGAGCGCATGGAGATGGCGGGTGTGGCTGTGGACGCCGCCCGCGGAGTGAAGCCCGACGAAGTGGAGCGCGGCATTCCGCTTCCGGGTCCGCGCCAGAGCGTCGACGAGAGCCTGATTCCGGGAGAGCGTTCCTTCCGCGATCGACCGGTCGATGCGCGTCAGGTCCTGGTAGACGATCCTCCCCGCCCCGAGGCTCAGGTGCCCGACCTCGGAGTTTCCCATTTGCCCGGCGGGAAGCCCCACGGATTCGCCCCACGTGACCAGCGTCGCGTGCGGACACTCGCGCGTCAGCGCGTCCATGACCGGAGTGCGCGCCATCAGCACGGCGTTCCCTTCGGCACGGGGGTTCAGCGCCCAGCCGTCGAGAATGATGAGGCCCGTGAGCGACGATGATGACGTGGACATGCGCCGAGGTTAGCACAGGCGCGCCGGGCGGTCGGGCGCGGAAACGCGGCGGCCGGCGCGACGTCCTCCTCCTCTACGGCGCCTGCGATCAGGCCTTCGTGACGTTCGCCGCCTGCGGTCCTTTCGGTCCCTGGGTCACCTCGAAGGACACTTCGTCCCCTTCCTTCAGGCTCTTGAACCCGTCTCCGACGATCGCGCTGTAGTGGACGAATACGTCGGGTCCGCCCGAGCGCTCGATGAAGCCGAATCCCTTCGCCTCGTTGAACCATTTGACCTTCCCAGTCTCAGCCATCGCGTTCATCCTCCTCTTCGGGAAAGAACCTGCGCGCACGCCGCGCAGGCGATCGAGACCAGACACGCGGACCATACGGGCAGGATCCACGGCCTGGGCACGAGAAACACCAGATCCAGATCGGCAAGGGTGGCCGGGAACCCCGTCCAGAGCCTCAGAAACGCGTAATAGAAAAGATCCCAGAGCCCGAAGATCCACAGCCCCCGCGCCAGGGCCACCCGGAGCGGCGGTCTGCTCAGGGACGCGACAGCCGCGATCATGACCAGAGTCGCCGCCTCGCGCCACTGCTCGAGCCTAAGCCCAGCCTCGGGAATGGGATGAAACGGCGCGGCCCATCCCTCCGGAAAATAGAGCCGCTTGAGCGTGACCACGCAGGCCGCCTCGACCAGCGCCATCGCGCACGCGAAGACCGTCAGCGCGACAAACCCCACGCGACTCTCGCGGCCCGAACGGCCCCACACGCCCGGATTCACCCGCCCGCGGACTCGGCGAGCACCGGCTCCGCCGCAAGGCCCACCGCGTCGAATCCGGCTTCCGTCCACCGCGCGCCGAACCAGGACGCGATCTCCGAGGCCAGGCTCTCAGCGAGAGCCGCCTCGAGCCGCCCGTCAGACGCATCGCCATGCTCTTCCGCGCCAAGACCCAGGATCTCTCCCAGGGACCGCGCGTTTCGTTCCAGCGCCTCGGACTCCCGCCGCGCGGCCAGCCGGAACCGCGAGATGGAGCGCGACCGGGCCGTGAGCGGGACCGATGCGTGGCAAACCGCGCCCGTCCGGCCGAAGCGCGACGCGATCCCGGCGACCTTGAATCCCCCCGCCAGGACCTCGCCGGGCGCGCTCCCGGCGAAGCACAGCGAAGCTCCGGCGGCTGATTTCGGGCTGCGGTCCGCCGCCACCCGCGCGTCTCCCACGCCGCATGCGGACAGGGCTCCCGACAGGCACTCCGCGGCGGCGTTCGCGAAACCGCGCGGCGTGAGACCCCAGGGACCGGGAACGCTCGCCGCGAGAGCGAATGTGAGTTCCTCTACGTGGAGGACCGCATTCCCTCCCGTGGGACGACGCACGACCTCGATCCCGGCCCGGGAGAGCCCATCCTCGTCCCAGCCCTCAGGGTACGGCTCGCTCCGGCCGAGGCTCAGGGTCGGGCGTTCCCAGGAATACGTCCGGTACACGAGGCGGGCTTCGCCCAGCGAGACCCATCCGAGGAGCGCCCGGTCCGCCGCCATTTGCCAGGAACCGGCCGCCACGACATGCGGAAGGCGATAGAACAGGTACGGCGAACGCACTGCGGGCAACCCTCCCGCGATTATCCCGCTAGAGGTGAAGAACCCCCAGCCAATCATGGAGAAGGAACATGACGCGTCCGATCAGGAGCGAGATGCGCGCCATCACGGTGTAGCCATACGAGGCGCCGAAACTCACCATCAGGAAGTAGACGCCGACCCGCGCCGTCCCGCCGAGAGCGCCCTTGTGCTCTTTGGAAAAGAAGAAAAAGATGAGCGTCGTCAACAGACCGACGATCAGGATCCAGTTGCCGATGGTCGCGCCCAGGTCGTTCGCCACCCAGAGCGGCAGGATGGTGCCGTGGATCTGCTCCACGAAATCCCCCTGCCCGAATCCCGTGATGCGGAGCGCCGGGTAGACACCCAGGATCAACGCGATGGACCACCGCGAGAGCCAGTCCCCCTTCGGGAAGAAGCGCGAGAAGAGGAGGACGCCGAGCGCGAGGGGAATCAGGAGCAGGTAATCCCGATGGCCGCCCGCTCCGTGGAACAGAGGATCCAGCAAATTCGGCTTCACCACCGAGTAGTAGTTGAGGACCACGTAATATCCGGCCGAGACCCCGACGAAGAGATGCTCGCAGAGCTTGTAGGCTGGGTTGTCCTTGTAGAGGAAGCTGAAGATCCCGAGGGTGAGGAGGGCTGCGATCCAGACGCCGAGGTCCGAGCTGAGATGCATGCTACTTCTTCCCCGCAGTTGAGCGCTGAGGAAGCGCCGCTAGATTCCCGAGCAGGATCATGAAGGCGATGAAGATGTGCGCGAGGGACTGCGCGTCCATCCCGCGCGTCGCGAGCGCCGGATGCCCGACCAGGACCTCGTACTCCGCGGCGCCCGCCATGCCTCCGAGCAGGCCCTGGAGCTGTCCGGCCTGGAGATACGGGTAGTACTCGGGGGCGCTCACGGCCGTCACCCCGGCCACCATCGGGACGTGGTAACGGGACACGACCTGCTGCACCCACTCCTTCGTCCCCGGGTAGCCCGCGCTGATGCTCACCAGGAGCTTGATCTGGCCGAAGTTCTCGACGCCCTTCATCACCGGGATCTGGTTCACGGGAATGCCCCGCCGATCGGCGGGATAGGTGACCGGAATGCTGCTCCCGAGCTGGGACATCACAGCCTCATTCCCCGACTTGAAACCCAGGTTCACATAGTCGATGCCTTCCCGCTTGTGGAATTCCTCGCCGGCGATGCGGAGCACGCGGTCGGCGAGCGGCGGTCCCCCCGGATAAAGCTCGACCGAGATGATCTTGATATTTCGTGACATGAGGTGGCGCACGGCGGCCAGGTGCATCGGATAGTTCTCGGCGATCGTGCCGGGATCGTAGTCGCCCGCCAGGAGCACCGTGGCGCCCTCGGGCACGCGCTGGATCGCGTCGTAGAAGCCTCTCGCGCGGACGCTCGGCCGCACGGGGGCGATGTGGAACCCGCTCATGAGCGGCACCACGACGAGCAGCCCCACGGCGAGGAAGATCCACCGGCGGTCCAGCCGGCGGAGCGAAGAGAGGGAGAAGCTCATCCGCCTCCCTCCGAGCCGTAGGTCCGCTCGATGCCCAGAATGATCCGGAAACCGGTGGCCATCACGCCCAGCGCCGCGCCCATGAGAATGCCGCGCTTGGCCGCGTTCTGGGGCACCTCCATGAGCCAGTCCGCCACCTGCGGCAGGGCCGGGTGGATCATGCTGCCGATCGGAACCCGCCCGAGCATGAGGATGAAGGCCGCCACCGCGAGGAGAAGCGCCTCGACGCTGCGGACGCGGAACGCGCGAAACGCGGCGGAGGCGATGAAGAACGCCAGCAGCGAGAACATGGTGGACGACATGGCGGAATACAGATTGTTGTAGATCCAGGAGAAATGGGTGCCGTCATCCAGGTAGTGGGTCCCCTCGGAGAACCCGACCGTCATCGTGACCAGAATTCCCATGACGAGCGCGATCTTGTAGGGCCAGTCCTTCGCGCGGCGCCGGATCTGCTCCACGTTCAGCCGGAGAATGTTCGCCATGCCCAGAACGTAGGTGAACGCGACGACGATGATCACCCACTGCTGGATCTTGTCGTACCCCGTGCGGATCAACGGATGCGGCACGAAGAACCCGATGAGGACGAAGATACCTGCGACCATCGAGATCAACAGCGGAATTTCGCGCTTCACGCTCTCGTCCTCATTGGGTGGCGAAGAACTCGGCCAGGCCGCGCTGGCCGAGCGTCAGGAGGATCGCGCCGAGCACGATGGTGATGACGAGGAGGATCTTGACCGCGTCGGAAGCCTTGAGGCTCCCCAGGAGCTTCGCGTCTTTCGATAGATAGGCGCTCGCCGCGTAATACTCCTCGCCGATGAGCGTGTAGTCGCACGCGACGACGAAGAACGGAAGTTGATGGACGTTCGCGGTGCCGGCGATCTGGATGGCGCCGATCTCGTGCCCGGTCTCCGCCAGGAGGAGCGACTCGGCGAAGAAGGCGCCCAGGAGCAGATTCGCCGCCGGCCGTTCCCGGAGCATGATCCCGTTCACCGCCGCCACGTAGGCGAACTGCTCGCTGGTGATGTAGCGCACCATGTCGGAGCGGTACGCGTCGATTCTTCCGACGTCTGAATACCCGCCCTTCACGACCTCGTCCGCCACCGTGTACACGGCGGGAGAGGGGGTCGGAACCATGAGCGGCGTCTCGTACTTCGCGGTCATCCGGGCGACGTTGCCGAGGATGATCATGCTGGCGATGGTCTGGATGTCGTCGATGTCCTGCACGCCCGGCACGTAGAGGACGCCCTTTCCCATCTCGGTCGAGCGGCCGATGGCCTCCTCGATGGCCGTGAGGCCCGCGATGGTGCGGAAGGCCCATTTCGTCCCGCGCTCCGCCTGACGGATGTAATAGAGGACCAGGGCCAGGAAGAGCGTGATCACGATGAAGACGTTCAGCTTCCCCGTGTCGAACCAGCTCGCCTGGGAGGTCGCGGCCGGCGATACATCCGAGAAGAGCGTGGCGTCGGCTAAGAGCGGAACCAGGCGGTAGCGGTAGGCCACGCCGTTCCGAACTTCGTGGGTCGCCGAGGGCTGGTCGGTGTAGCCCGCGAGGTCGCCGCCGATGGTGTCGATGGGAGCGAACGGCTTCCCGGGCTCGGCCCGGTAGAGGACCCACTCGGCCGGCGGACGCGGCGGAACCGCCCAGCGCAGCGTCACACTCGACCCGCCGTCGTTGGGGGTGTCGACCGCCTGGAGCGGAAATCCAAAAGCAGGGGTCACGAGAACGCCGAGGAAGAAAACGAGAATCCGGGCCGCGGATGTCACGCCGTAGCGTTCCTCATGGGGTAGTGCCGGCGAGCGCTCGAAGCGGACGGTAGGCTCGGAACGGGCGTATGTCAAGCCGCAAGCGGCTCATGATTCGATCATTTCCACGTTGGCTCGCGGCAGGAG
The DNA here is from genome assembly GCA_043779525.1 of Candidatus Eiseniibacteriota bacterium. GTDB lineage: Bacteria > Eisenbacteria > RBG-16-71-46 > SZUA-252 > SZUA-252 > WS-7. The sequence goes on from JAYWED010000031.1 coordinate 36,634, forward strand.
AGCCCGGGAATCGCTCCCGAAATCCACCTCCAGGACCCGCACCCGCGCTTCGGTCTCGAGCGGCATGAGCTCGGGCGGCAACGCCGTCACCCGGCCGATCCGGCCGAAATAGGGCTGCCGGATCACGCGGACCATGTCCCCTGCCTTGAGACCCCCGTCGGCTTCCTCCTCCTGCCTGCTTCGCGCGGGGGCGGAACCCTTGGGATTCGGGGCCACGATCTCCGGACGCAGCACTCCGGCGCGGATCTGGGTCGCCCCGCTCACCGAGACGCGGCGCCCCTCGCAGGCGCGAAGCAGCTCGAAGGTCCGGGTGGCCATGGGAATCGAGCCGAACCCCTCCGTCACGATGAGGGTGATGCCCAGCTCCTCCGATCCCGTGATCGCGACGCCCAGGTCATACCCCAGGAGCTCGCGCAGATCATGATCGTCGAAGCCGCCCACCACGACCGCCTTGATCCCCAGCGCGACAGCTCTACGCAGAACCGCGGCGGTCACGTACGCCCCGCCGACGACGATCTTCCCCTTGCTCTCGGCGTCGATGGCGCGCTCCTCGAGGGGCTCGGCCGGATCGGAGACGGCCACATGCAGCTGGCCGCACGTTTCCCCGCCCACGCCGAAGATCCCCTGGATGAACGCCCCCTCGGTCTCCACGGTGACGCCCGAGCGCGGGTGGACCTCCACCACGGTTCCGTCCACGTACGCGTCCACCTCGACCGGGATCGGCTCCTCACGGAGAAGAACCTGTCCCGTGATCTTCGAGACGCTCTCGATGGTGCCCTTCACGGGCGCGTGGCACTTGGACCGGAAGAGCCCGAAGAAGGATCGGTTCTCGGCGAAAGATTCCCCCTTGTCGATCTTGGATCCCACGGGCTTCGTGAGGCATTCCTCCACGTCCTCGGGAAGGACGCCCAGAAGGTTCGCCGCGTTGACGGTCTGCACGTTCCCCGGAAGCTCCGTGCGCGCCACGATGGTGTCCGCCGTGACCGTCTGTCCCACCCTCACCAGCACGTCGCCGGGGAGCGGGAGCTTCCGCTCCCTCCGGATTCTCGTGGAGGCGGTCACCTTGAGGCCGGGAGTGTAGGAGTGCGCCATGGGTCAGACCCTCGCCGCGAGCGGCCGGAACTCGGCCGTCGACACCTTGGCGGTCTCGCGCGGCGGATAGATGTCGAGCGCCTCGTTCCAGAGATTCAGCTTCGCGATTCGCGCGGCGCGATCCTCGGGCAGGCGGAAGGGCCGCCGTCCGCGGCAGTCGAAGATGAGCCCCACCACGCCCCCCTTCAGCGTCACGACGCGCTCCCGGCCCTTCCCTTCGCCGACGTCGAACGCCTTCTCCGGGCGGAGCGTCGCCTTCGCGGTCTCGCCGAGATCCAGCGGCACGAGCTTCAGGGATCCATAGGGAATCGAGATCTCCTCGCGCTTCCCGCCTGGAAGCTCGAGTGTCACGCGGAGCGCCGCCATGCCGTCCTTGCCGGGACCGACCGGGGCCACGCTGCTCCCGAGCCGGATCAGGCAGTCCTTCTCGAAGACCTCCTTGGCGGCACGCGGGTGCACCGTGGAGAGCACGCCCAGCTGCGGCATCATGAAGATCGAGTCGACCGCGAGCTCGGTGACGTGCTCGGGAAGGAACGCGTCGAGCATCATGAGGGCCGCCTGCGCACGGCGCGGCGCGTGGGAGAGGACGCCACCGCTTCCCACGAGAAGATCCAGGTGGTCGAGCCGGACCAGGGTCTCCCCGCTCGCCGTCTGCTCGAAGGTGTCCGAGATGGTGCGCTCTTGCTGTACGCCCTTCAGCCCGACCGCCAGCGACTTGTGCTGCTCGAAGGCGAGCCGGAGCGCCTCGCGCGCGATCGCCTGCTCGATGATCAGCTCCTCCAGCGACTGGGGAATGGTCGTCGGACGGATCATCTTGTTCTTGATCCGGTTCCTGAGATCCCGCTCCTCGATCTCGAACGGCACCCAGCGTAGTATGTTCGGCAGGCCCGCCTCGGCGAGGACGTTGGAGACGCTGTAGCTCATGCCGAGGTTCGCGCTCACGGTGCGGTTGAAGACCCCCTCGAAGACCGAGAACACGTCCGTGGTGGCCCCGCCGATGTCCACGCCGACCACCTGGATGCCTCCCTCGCGCGCGATCGTCTCGATGATGAGCCCGACCGCTCCGGGCGTCGGCATGATCGGCACCGGAGACCACGTCATGAGCTTGCGGTATCCCGGCGCGTGGGCCATCACGTGCTCCATGAAGAGATCGTGAATCTTGTCGCGGGCCGGACCCAGGTTCTCGCGCTCGAGGACGGGACGCAGGTTCTCGGTGATCACCAGCGCGACCTTCTTCCCGAGCCGTTCCTTCACGATGTCGATCGCGTTCTTGTTTCCGGCGTAGATGACCGGCAGCTCGTATCCCGCCCCAAGCCGCGCCTTGGGGTCCGCCGCGGCGAGAAGCTCCGCCATCTCGGCCACGTGCGACGTGGTGCCGCCGTCCACGCCCCCGGAGAGGAGGATCATGTCGGGGCGGAGATGGCGGATCCGCTTGATCTTCTCGTGGGGGAGGCGGCCGTCGTTGCTCGCGATCACGTCCATCACGATCGCGCCGGCGCCCAGCGCCGCGCGCTGCGCGCTCTCGCCCGTCATGCTCTTGACCACGCCCGATACCATCATCTGGAGCCCGCCCCCGGCGCTGGAGGTGGAGAGGTAGAGATCGACTCCTTCGGTCCCGTTCTGGGGCGTGATGATCCGCTCCCCGTCCAGGATCTTCCGCCCGGCCAGCTCCTCCACTTCCATGATCGCGTTCAAGACACCGCGGGTCACGTCCTCGAAGGGCGCCTCCACCGTGGTGGGCGCTTCCCCGCGGACGATGAGGCGGTACTCCGAGCCGCGGCGCTCGATCAGGATCGCCTTGGTCGTGGTGCTGCCGCAATCCGTCGCGAGAATCGAATTCAGTTTTTCGGGATCGATGGTGCTCACGAAATTCCCTTTCTCCCCTTGCGGGCGCCTCGTTCCGCGCGTTCCCGCTCCCGGCGCTCCCGCTCCTCGTGGCGCGCCGCGTCGTCCCGCGCCTCGATCTTCACGAGCAGGACCTCGAGATTCTCCCGTTGCTCCATCAGGACCGCGAACCGCTCGTAGTCCCGGACCGGGAAGAACGCGTTCACCATCGGCTCGAAGAAGTGCATCGCCTGGCTCCCCACGAAGGAGAGCGGCTTCATGCTCTCGAGGAAGAAGATGGCGGGCACCGTCATGCGGTGCCGCACGGTGAGCTCGGCGAGCCTGTCGAGGAGCGCCTCATCCTCCGGAGCCCGCGGCGGCGCGCCGACCCCGGCCCCGGCGTCCGGGACCTTCCCTTCCTCCGCGCTCGAAGACGACGGGGAGCTTCGTTTCCACAAACGCCACGACTTGATCTCGGTTTCCTCCGAAGGGAAGCCTCACGCCCCGATACGCCTCGAGCCAGCTTCGCTTCTCGAATGGACTCAGGAACACCCCGCCCCGATCGACGGTCGCGCGCCGCATCTCCGACCACGGTCTCGCCCGGGCCACTCCCAGCGCCCGGACCTCGATCGCCTCGGGCGTGAGACGATAGCGCGTCCTCGCGATGAACGACCCGACCGAGAGGAGGACGAACACCGGCGCCGCGGCTCCCAGCACCTTGTCGCCCGTCCCCTCAGCGATCAGGACGCCGAGCACGAGGAGCGACGCCACCAGCACCGCCGCGGCCCACGGCCGCTCGCGGGCCGGCCAGACCGACCACTCCAGCGCTTGCGGCGTCTCCCGCGCGACGGGCGCGGGGACGCGTTCCTCAACCGCCGCCACCCTCAGCCTCGAGATCCCGCCAGGTCAAGGTGAGCTTCCGGGCCGCACGGGCTTCGTCCAGTCGCCGCACCGGCGTCATCGTCGGCGCCTGCTTGACCCGCTCCGGATCCTCTCTCGTCTCGCGGTCGATCGCGAGGAGCGCCTCGGCCAGGGAATCCAGGCTCGCCTTGGTCTCCGTCTCGGTCGGCTCGATCATCAACGCCTCGTCCACGATCAGCGGGAAATAGGTCGTGGGGGCGTGCATCCCGAAATCGAGGATCCGCTTGGCGATGTCCAGGGCCCTCACCCCCCGCGCCTTCTGGCGCGAGGCGGAGAGCACGAACTCGTGCATGCAATACCCCTCGTGCGACGGCGCGTAGGCCTCGGCCAGCCTGGATTTCAGGTAGTTCGCGTTCAGGATCGCCTCCCGGCTCACCTCCGCCAGGCCCGAGGCGCCGAGGCTCTTCACGTAACAGAGCGCGCGGACCAGCATTCCGAAATTGCCGTAGTAGGAGTGCACGCGGCCGATGGACCGCGGCCGGTCGTAGTTCCAGCGGTACCCCTCGTCCGAGCGCTCCAGCACCGGAGTCGGCAGGAACGGCTCCAGATCCTGCCGCACGCAGAGCACCCCTCCTCCGGGCCCTCCGCCGCCGTGCGGCGTGGAGAAGGTCTTGTGAAGATTGATATGCGCGAAATCGAAGCCCATGGCGCCCGGGCTCGCGAGCCCTACCAGCGCGTTCATGTTGGCGCCGTCCAGATAGAGGAGTCCGCCCGCCTCGTGCACGATGCGCGCGATCTCGCCGACCTGGCGCTCGAAGATGCCGAGCGTGTTCGGGTTGGTGAGCATGAGCGCCGCGGTCTTCCCCGACACCTCGCGCTTCAAGGCCTCGAGGTCCACACAACCGTCCGGACCCGAGGGGACGGTGACGGCGCGGTACCCGACCTGGTTCACCGTCGAAGGGTTCGTGCCGTGGGCCGAATCCGGCACGATGACCTCTTCGCGCGGGTCGCCCCGCTGCGCGTGATACGCGCGCGTCATGAGAATCGCGGTCAGCTCGCACTGCGCTCCGGCGGCCGGCTGGGTGGTGATCGCGGGCATGCCCATGATCGTCTTCAGCCACTCGTGCAACTCCCCGATCACGGCGAGGGCCCCTTGGGAGAGCTCCTCCGGCTGGAACGGATGGATGCCCGCAAGTCCCGGCATCTGAGCCATTTCATCGTTCAGCTTCGGGTTGTACTTCATGGTGCAGGAGCCCAACGGATAGATGGCTTTGTCGATGTGGTGGTTCAGAACCGAGAGGTTGACGAAGTGCCGGACCGTGGCGGGCTCCGAGATCTCCGGAAGACCGGGGGGCTCGGCGCGGAGGCGCTCCCGCGGCAGAAGCCGTTCCGCGCCCTCCCCGGGCACGTCGAGCGGAGCGAGCCTCGGACCCCGATGGCCCTTCACGGACAGCTCGCGCAGGGTCAGCTCCGCCACGCGGCCTCCTGGACGGGCGCCTTCGCGGCGTGGCGCGCCCAGTCGGCCAGCGTCTCCACGTAACGGTCCATCTCCTCGCGCGTGCGCTTCTCGGTCACGGCCACGAGCAGGTCGCGCGCGCGCGCGGGGTCGAAGCGCTCGAGTGGAACGCCGGCGAGGATGCGCCGTTTCTCCGCGGCGCGCAGGAACCCGGCCGCGGGGCCCGGAAGCCGGAGCACGAACTCCCGGAAAAAGGGCGCGTCCCCGTTCGCGAGCGTGACGCCCGGCACCTGTGTGGCGCGCTTCGCGAGATAGTGGGTCTTCTCCATGGACTGGGTCGCGACGTCACGAAGCCCCTGCGCGCCCAGGAGCGCCATGTGGATCGCGTTGGCCAGGGCCATCAGGCCCTGGTTGGTGCAGATGTTCGAGGTCGCCCGCTCGCGACGGATGTGCTGCTCGCGCGTCTGCAGCGTGAGCACGTAGCCGCGGCGCCCTTCCAGATCCACGGTCGCGCCCGCGAGCCGGCCCGGCAGGCGGCGCACGTCGGACTTCCGAATCGCGAAGAAGCCCACGAGCGGCCCGCCGTATCCCATGGGCACTCCGAGCGGCTGGCCCTCGCCCACCACGATGTCCGCTCCATCCTGGCCCGGCGGCTTCAGCAGCGCGAGCGCGACCGGATCGGCCGAGGCGATGGAATAGGCGCCCGCCGCGTGAACGGCTTTCGTGACGCCCGCGCCGTCCTCGACGATCCCCTCGAAGTTGGGTTGCGCCCACAGGAACGCTGCCACCTCAGGGGTCAGCGCCTTCGCCAGCGCCGCGACCTGAGTCGCGCCGCGCTCCAGCGGAACCTCGCGCACCTCGAAGGAGCCCGCCGCGGCATAGGTCCGGACCACCTCGCGGTAGTGCGGATGAACGCCGCGCGAGAGGAGAAGGACCCGCCGGCCGGTGGCGCCCATGGCGAGATGCGCCGCCTCGGCGCAGGCGGTCGCGCCGTCGTACATCGAGGCGTTCGCGACCTCCATGCCGGTCAGCTCGCAGATCATCGATTGGTACTCGAAGATCGTCTGCAGGGTGCCCTGGGAGACCTCGGGCTGGTAGGGCGTGTAGGCGGTGGCGAATTCGGAGCGGGAGATCAAGGACCGCAGCGCCGCGGGAATGAAGTGGTCGTAGATGCCGGCGCCCAGGAAACAGGCGTAGTGCAGCGCGTCGGCGTTGGATTCCGCCCACTGGGCGAAGCGCCGGGCGATCTCGTATTCCGCGAGCGGCGGATCGACCGGGAGCGGACCCAGGACGCGGAACTCAGGCGGGATCGCCTCCCAGAGCGCCTCGACGCTCGGAGCGCCGATCTTCTCCAGCATGGCGCGGCGCTCCGCTTCGCTTCGCCCCACAAAACTCACGCGTGGGCCCCCAGCGCCTTCTCGTAGGCCTCCGCGCTCAGGAGCGCGTCCATCTCGGAGGGGTTCGCGATCTTGATCCGGATCATCCAGCCCTTCTCGTACGGAGACTGGTTGATGAGCGAGGGATCTTCCTTCAGGGCCGTGTTGACCGCGGACACCTCTCCCGAAACAGGCGCGAAGAGATCGCTCACGGTCTTCACCGCGTCGATCGTGCCGAAGCTCTTCGTCCGCGCGAGGGTCGCGCCCACCGCCGGCAGCTCCACGAAGACGACGTCTCCCAGCTCGCCCTGCGCGAAATCGGTGATGCCGACCTCCGCTTCCTGGCCGCGCACGCGCACCCATTCGTGCTCTTTCGTGTACTTGAGATCCCTCGGGACCTTCATGTCGCTCTCCTGGGTTTGGGGGCGCGCACGCTTCCTTGTCGGTACATCGGCCGCGCGGTGACCGACGCCGGCGACTCGGTTCCACGGGTGCGCACGTCCACCTTCGATCCGGCCCGCGCGTGGTCGCGCTCCGCGTAGGCCATCGCGACCGGTTTTCCGATGCTGATGCCCATGGATCCGCTCGTGACGGTGCCGACCGGTGCCCCCTGGCTCAGCACCTCCGAGCCGTGGCGCGCGATCCGCTCGCCCTCGAGGACCAGGCCCACCAGTCTGCGTGGATAGCCTTCACGTTCCGCAGCCAGGAGCGCGTCCCTTCCGATGAAGGAAGCTTTCTCGAGCCGGACGGTCCAGCCGAGGCCGGCTTCCAGAGGATGCTTCGTCTCGTCGATGTCATTCCCGTAGAGGCAGTAGCCCATCTCGAGGCGCAACGTGTCGCGCGCTCCCAGGCCGATGGGCCGGATGAGGGCCGGGCGGCCCGCCTCGAATACGCGGTCCCAGGTTTCGAGCGCGCGGGAGGCCTTGACGTAGATCTCGAAGCCGTCCTCTCCCGTGTAGCCGGTCCGCGAGACGAGCGTGCGGTCCTCCCCTTCTCCTTCCTCGAAGAAGGTGTAGAACTCCAGGCTCTTCACGCGCTCGCCGTAGATCCGCGCCACGACTTCCTCGGCCCTGGGCCCCTGAACCGCGAGCTGCGCCGTCTCCTCGTTTTCGTCCACGACACGCACGTCGCGAGGCGCGTGCTCGCGCACCCACGCCAGGTCTTTCTCGAAGTTCGCGGCGTTCACGACGAGGAGCCGGTCTGAGCCCGCGGCGTAGACCAGAAGGTCGTCCACGATCCCGCCTGTTTCGAGGCACATCGGCGTGTACACGGCCTTGCCGTCCGGAATGGAATCGACCTGGTTCGTCACGAGGTGATTCGCGTACGCGCGGGCCCCGGAGCCGGTGAGACGGATTTCCCCCATGTGGGAGACGTCGAAGACACCGACGCCGCCGCGCACGGCCCGGTGCTCGGCCACGATGCCCTCGTACTGGATCGGCATCTCGTACCCGGCGAATGGAACCATCTTGGCGCCGAGGGCCACGTGGCGGGCGTAGAACGGCGTTCGTTTCAGCGTGGAAGTGGTGTCGAGCATCCTCAATTCTTGCCTGAGGTTAAGGTGGATCGAGAAGATCTGACGGTATCACATCCGCGCCGGGATTCAAACCACCGCCTCCCGCGCCCGGCCGCCGCGATGCTTCGCCGGCTTGACCGCCCGAAGCGCCTCGCCCGTGTGGGAGCCTTGGACCCCGGCGACTCGCTCCGGAGGACCCTCGGCCACGACCCTTCCACCTGCGTCCCCGCCCTCCGGGCCCAGGTCCACGATCCAGTCGGCGGAATGGATCACGTCGACGTTGTGCTCGATCACGAGCACCGTGTTCCCCCTGTCCACCAGCCGGTTCAGCACGTCGAGGAGCGCTCGCACGTCCTCGAAGTGGAGCCCGGTCGTGGGCTCGTCCAGAAGATAGAGGGTGCGCCCGGTCTCCACCCTCGACAGCTCGGTGGCGAGCTTGACCCGCTGCGCCTCGCCGCCGGACAGGGTCGTCGCCGGCTGCCCCAGGTGGATGTAGCCCAGGCCCACGCTGCTCAGGGTCTCGAGCTTCCGCTTCACGGACGGGATCGCGGTCAGGAACTCCAGCGCCTCGTCCACCGTCATCTCGAGAACGTCGGCGATCGATTTCCCCTTGAACGTGACCTCCAGCGTCTCGCGGTTGTACCGCTTGCCGCGGCAGATGTCGCACGTCACGTACACGTCGGGCAGGAAGTGCATCTCGATCTTGACCAGGCCGTCCCCCGCGCAGGCCTCGCAGCGGCCGCCCTTCACGTTGAAACTGAACCGCCCCGGCTTGTATCCGCGCACCTTCGCCTCGGGAAGCGTGGCGAAAAGATCGCGGATGAATCCGAAGACGCCCGTGTACGTGGCGGGATTGCTCCGCGGCGTGCGTCCGATCGGCGACTGATCGATGGCCACGACCTTGTCGATGTGCTTCAGCCCTTCGATCCGGTCGTGGGCGCCGGGGCTCGATTTCGCCTGATGGAAGTGCCGCGCGAGCGCGCGGTAGAGGATGTCCTGCACGAGGGTGCTCTTTCCCGAGCCGGACACGCCGGTGACGCAGACCAGGGTCCCGAGCGGGAACCGCACGCGCACATTCTTGAGATTGTTCTCGCGCGCCCCGACGATCGCGAGGAAGTCCCCGTTGCCCGGACGCCGGGTCTCCGGAATCTCCACCTCGCGCGCTCCCGAGAGATATTGCCCGGTCAGAGACTCGGGCGTATCCCGGATATCCGCGAGGGTCCCCTGCGCCACCAGGTGCCCGCCGTGCCGTCCCGCGCCGGGGCCCAGGTCCACGATATGGTCCGCGGCCTCCATGGTCTCCCGGTCGTGCTCGACCACCAGCACCGAATTCCCGAGATCGCGCAGCGCCAGGAGCGTGCGCAGGAGCTTCCGGTTGTCGCGCGGGTGGAGCCCCACGCTCGGCTCGTCCAGGATGTAGAGCACTCCGGTGAGCCGGGACCCGATCTGCGTGGCGAGCCTGATCCGCTGCGCTTCGCCGCCCGCCAGGGTCGAGGCGGTCCGGTCGAGCGTGAGGTAGCCGACGCCCACGTCTTCCAGGAACTGGAACCGCTGCCGCAGCTCCTTCACGATGGGCGCGGCGATGATGCTATCGCGCGGGCCCAGCGTGAGGCCGCTCACGAACGCGAGCCCCCGGGTGACCGACATGGCGGCCCAATCGGCGATCGACCGCTCCGCGACCCGGACCGCCAGGGACTCGGGCCTCAAGCGCGCGCCGCCGCACGAGGGACATGGCTTCTTGCTCATGCTCTGCTCGATGTGGGAGCGAACCTGGTCGGAGGTGGTCTCGCGGTAGCGGCGCATCAGCTCCGGGATGACGCCCCGGAACCTTCCCTTGTGGGACCAGACGTTTCCGCTCTTCATCTTGAACTTGTATTCGATCTTCTCGTCGCCCAGCCCGTGTAGAAGCGCTTTCTGCGCGGCCGCGGGGAGCTTCCCGAAGGGCGTGTCCATGGAGATCTTCATCCGCTTCGCGAACGCCTGGATCGTTCCCTTGATCCACGTTCCTTCCGCATCCCCCCACACCACGACGGCTCCTTCCCGCAGCGATTTCGACCGGTCCGGCACGACCAGCTCGGCGTCGATCTCGAACGCCGTGCCCAGCCCGTCGCACGTCTTGCACGCGCCGTAGGGGCTGTTGAAGCTGAACGAGCGAGGCTCCGGGGGCTCGTAGGAAGCGCCGCAGACCGGGCATGCCGCCGCGGTGGAGAGGACCGTCTCCGCACCCTTCGAGGAGAGGATCGCGACGAGGCCCGAGGCGATCTTGGTCGCGGTCTCGATCGATTCGTGGAGACGGCTCTTTCGCGCGGGCTCGGCCTGGAGGCGGTCCACCAGGATCTCGATCGTGTGCTTCTTTTTCTTGTCGAGCGGGATCTCCTCCTCCAGCTCGTGCCAGGCGCCATCCACGCGGGCGCGCACGAAGCCCAGCTTCTGGAATTGCGCGAGCTCCTTCCGGTATTCCCCTTTCCTGCCGCGAACCACCGGGGCGAGCACCTGGATGCGGTCTCCGGCGTGCGCCTCCAGAAGCTGGTCCACCATCTCCTGCACGGTCTGTCCCCGGATCGGGCGATCGCACGTGAGGCAGTGCTGCACCCCGATGCGGGCGAACAGGAGGCGCAGGTAGTCGTAGATCTCGGTGACCGTCGCGACCGTGGAGCGCGGATTCGCTCCGGCGACGCGCTGCTCGATGGAGATCGCGGGCGAGAGCCCCTCGATCTGATCCACGTCGGGCTTCTCCATCTGTCCCAGGAACTGCCGGGCGTAGGCCGAGAGCGATTCCACGTAGCGGCGCTGCCCCTCCGCGTAGAGCGTGTCGAACGCGAGGGAGGACTTGCCGGACCCGGACACTCCCGTCAGAACGACCAGCGCGTTCCGCGGAATGTCGAGGCTCAGGTTCTTCAAGTTGTGCTCGCGGGCCCCGCGAATCTTGATCAGGTCCATGCCGTCTCCGGTCCCGACTCGGGGCGTTTCAGAATGCGCCGCATGAAGGAGCGGCACCGGGAAGTCTCCGGCCGGTCGATCAAATCCAGGGCCGTTCCCGATTCCACGAGAAGTCCCTCGTCCAGGAACGCGGCCCGCTGCGCCGCCTCCCGCGCGAACCCGATCTCGTGCGTCACCACCAGCATCGTCATCCCCTCGCGCGCCAGGTCCCGCATCACCTCGAGGACCTCGAGGATCATCTCGGGGTCCAGCGCCGAGGTCGGCTCGTCGAAGAGCATGATCTTGGGATTCATCGCCAGCGCGCGGGCGATGGCGACCCGCTGCTTCTCGCCGCCGCTCAGCTCCGTGGGGAAGCGCGCTTCCTTGCCGGCCAGCCCCACCCGATCCAGGAGAGCGCGCGCGTTCCGGTCCGCCTCGGCCCGGGGCCGCCGGCGGACGACCGTCTGCGGAAGCGTCAGATTCTCGAGCGCCGTCCGGTTGGGAAAGAGGTGAAAGCCCTGAAAGACCATGCCCACTTCCTCGCGCACCTTGTTCCAGTCCGTGGTCCCGTGATGGACCCGCATTCCATCGATGATGATCTCACCCTCGTCAAGGGTCTCGAGCCCGTTCACGCATCGGAGGAGCGTGCTCTTGCCCGAGCCGCTGGGACCCATGATGACCAGGGTCTCCCCGCGCTCCACGTCCAGGCTGACGCCGCGGACCCCGTAGTGGCCTCCCGGAAAGCGACGCGACGCGCCCCGGATCTGAACCATCGGCGAAGGGCTCACGCGCGCGCCGCCTTTCCCGGCCCGGGTGCCTTCACGAGGGCGGCAACCGGGCTTCCTGCCAGCGGCTCAGGAGCGAGAGGGTGAGACAGATCGCGAAATAGATCGCGCCGATCGTCAGGAAAACCTCGAACGGCGAGAAGATCCGCGAGTTGACCTGCCTTCCGACCAGCATCAGCTCCTCGTAGGAGACGAGCGAGGCGAGCGAGCTGTCCTTCACCAGCGAGACGAATTGCCCGGTCAGGGGCGGAAGCGAGCGCCGGACCGCCTGGGGTGCTATGACGTGCCGCATGCTCTGGAGCCAGCTCATGCCCAGGGAGCGGGAAGCCTCCATCTGCCCCCGGTCCACCGATTGGATGCCGGCACGGACGATTTCGGCTATGTAGGCCCCTTCGAACACCGAGAGCCCGATCACGGAGGCCCAGAAGGGGCTCACGGGAAGGAAGGCCCCCGCGCCGAAGTAGATCAAGTACAGCACGAGCATGAGCGGGATGTTCCGGAGCAGCTCCACGTAGGCCGCGGCCAGGAACTTGAGCGGCCGGAGCGGCTGGACCCGCATCATGCCCGCCACCGCCCCGAGCGCGGTTCCGAACACGATCGAGACGACGGACACCTCGAGGGTGCGCAGCGTGGCCGCGCGGATCAGGGGGAAATACTGGGGGATCTGCTCCCAATGCCAGGTGTACACGGAGCGCTCAGGAGGAGGGCTTCTTCACCCGGGCGCGCCACGGCATCTTCACGAACCACGAGTCGTAGAGCGAGTCCCAGGTGCCGCTCGCGCGGAGCTCGAAGATCGTGAGGTTCAGCCAGTCGCGGAATTCGATGTCCCCTTTTCGGACGGCGATTGCCAGGTATTCCTTCGTGAAGGGCTCGAGCATGGCAAACGTGCGGTCCGGCGACTCCTGCGCGCGGATGGCGACGTAGGGTTTGTCGTACACCATGATGTCGGCCCGGCCCGCGTCGACTTCGAGCGCGGCGTCCGATTCGGACTCCATGGTCTTGATGGTCGCGTTGTGGAAGAACTTGCGGGCGGCGATCTCGCCGGTCGTGCCGAGGCGGGTCGCGACGATCACGCCGGGCCGGTCGAAGCTCCGCACGGTGAGCCCCGGGGTCGGCTTGTACTTGACGTGGTTCACGAGGAGGGCCTGCCCCGTCTCGAAGTAAGGATCCGTGAAGTCGCACCGCAGAGCGCGCTGGGGCGTGCGCGTCATGCCGGACAGGATCATGTCGAACTTGTCGGAATTGAGATTGGCGATGATGGGGTCCCAGTCGCTCTTCCGGAACTCCACCGTGACGCCGTTTCCCATCTGCCCCGCCACGTAGCGCGCCACGTCCACGTCGAACCCGACCATGTTGCCGTCGGTGTCGACCATCTCGAAGGGCGCGTAGCCCGGGTTCATGCCGACCCGGAGCACCTTGGCCGCGAGAATCCTGTCGATCGTGGACTGCCGCTCCGCGGTCGGCCCGGGGCCGCCGCAGCCGACGAGCTGGAGCATGAGGAGCGTGAGGGGAAGGACGAAGCGCATGAGTCGTCGAGCGTAGAGGCGCCGCCGCGGCGTGTCAAGGCGCGGGCGCCGCACTTTCCGCCGGCCGCCGGCCCTACTCCCAGCGGAGCGAATCCACCGGGTCCAGCTGCGCCGCCTTCACGGCCGGGTAAATCCCGAAGAAGAGCCCGATCACGGTCGAGGAGATGAACCCGAGCGCCATCCCCCACACGGGGACCGCGAAGCTGAATTTGGCCAGGACGTGGATCAGGTATCCCGTCCCGATCCCCGCCAGGATGCCCAGGATCCCGCCGGTCCCGGTGAGCGTCATCGCCTCGACCAGGAACTGCCAGAGGATGTCGCGCCGCCGCGCCCCGAGCGCCTTCCGCACGCCGATCTCCCGGGTCCGCTCGGTCACCGAGACCAGCATGATGTTCATGACGCCGATCCCCCCCACCATGAGACCGATCGAGGAGATCAGCATCATGACCAGGTAGAAGGCGCCCGTCACCTGCTTGTAGATGTCGACGAGCGACTGGTCCGTGAACACCGCGAAGTTGTCCGCCTGCCGGTACCCCACCTTGCGCTGCCGCCGCAGCGTCTCGGTCATCTGGTCGATGGCGGTGTCGATCAGCTCGGGCGATTCCGGCTTCGCGTTCAGGACCATGCGAAGATTGGGGCCCAGGGTCTTCTCCAGGGTGCTGTACGGGACGATCACGATGTCGTCGAGGCTCATGCCGATGAACTTGCCGCGCTCCTCCACCTGGCCGATCACGGTGTAGGGATAGCCCCCGACGTAGATCGTCTTTCCCATGGCATTGGCGTGCGGGAACAGAGTCTCGATCTGGTCCTTGCCGAGCACGCATACCGTCGATCGGTGCTCCACCTCAGTCTCGGTGAAGAAGCGCCCGTTCGCGATGGCCCACGTGTTCGTGACCAGGAAGTCGGGCGTGGTGCCGATGACCTGCGTGATCCGGCTCTCGGAATCCCGGTAGCGGAGCCGCGCCTCGACGAAGTTGAGCGGCGCCACCGCCTTCACCGCCGGGCAGGTGCGGCGGATCGCCTCCGCGTCCTCCACCGTGAACCACTTTCGCCGCCTCAGGCTGTCGGGGAATCCGCCCACGAAGGCCCCCGGCCGGAACGGGCGGATGTAGAGCACGTCGGAGCCGATGGCCGCGATCTGGGCCTTCATGCTCTGGTTCAGCCCCTCGATGAGGGAGACGATGGCCATGATGCTCGTGATGCCGATGATGACCCCGAGCACGGTGAGGAAGGAGCGAAGCTTGTTGGTCCGGATCGCGCCGAACGCGATCGAGATCCCTTCGCGAACGTCGACGGCCACGCGCTACTCCTGCCGGAGCGCCACGATCGGGTCGAGCTTCGCGGCCCGGGTCGCGGGATAGACGCCGAAGAAGAGACCGATGGAGGAGGCGACGATGAGGCTGATCGCGACCGACCAGGGCTGGATGGAGGCCGGGAGCGGCGTGAACAGGCGGACCAGGAGCGCCAGCGCCACGCCGACCAGGACGCCCAGAAGGCCGCCGAAGAGGGAGAGCACCACCGTCTCGCTCAGGAACTGCGAGAGAAGGTCGCTCCTCCGGGCGCCCAGCGCCTTGCGGATTCCGATCTCGCGGGTCCGCTCGGTCACCGCCACCAGCATGATGTTCATGATCACGATGCCCCCCACGAGGAGCGAGATCGCGACCAGCCCGATCGTGCCGGCGTAGATTCCCTTCGTCAGGCTCTCGTAGAGCGACATGTAGGTCTCGGACGTGGTGATCGCGAAGTCGTCCGTCTTCCCGATCGGGACGTGCCGGCGGGCGCGCAGGATGACGCGCGCCTCGTCCTGGACGCGCTCCAGGCTCGCCCCGGGACGGGCGCGCTCCAGGATCACGATCGAGTCGTGCGGGCCGAAGATCTTCTGGTACTGGCCGAAGGGAAGGAGCACGAAGTTGTCCTGGCTCTGTCCGAGCACATTCCCACGCGCCGCCACCGTGCCCACGACCTTGAGCGCGTATCCCGCCACCCGGATCTCCTGGCCCACGGGGTCCACCACCGGGAAGAGCTGCTGGGCCAGCTCGGATCCGATCAGGCACACCGCGCGGCGTTTCGCGATCTCGTCGTCTTCGAGCGCCCGGCCCTGATCGACGTCGTAGGTCCCGACCGTCTCGTATCCCTCCGTGGTGCCGAGGATGCGCACGTTCTGGAGCTCGACCTTCCCGGCGCGCACCCGCTTGTTCGTCTCGAGCTGCCCCACCACCTCGCCCGCGAGTCGCGATCTGTCCTTCAAGGCGTCGGCGTCGAGAAGGGTCAGATCCCGCCGCTTCATCGCGTCGCGCCAGGCGTCCTCGTTCGTGATGAGCCCGAACTTGTCGATGTAGATGACCTTGAGGCCCTGCTCGAGCACCTTCTCGCTCACGTACGTGTTCATGCCGTCGATCACGGCGACCACCGCGATCACCGACATCACCGCGACCACGTTGCCGACGACGGTCAGGACCGAGCGGAGCTTGTTCGCGCGGAGCGCCTCGAGGGCGATCCTGAGATTCTCGCCCTGGGCGGCCCAGAACTCCCGCGGGGGCCGCGGGGCCCTAGTCATGGCGCGGGCGTCGGGGTCGCGGCGCGGCTTGAGGGCGGGGTCGCGGGATTCCGGGCGGCGCGCGTGGTGGCCTGATCGCTCTCGATCTTGCCGTCGCGGAGCCTCACGATGCGCTCGGCGTTCGCCGCGATGTCTTCCTCGTGCGTGACCAGGATCACGGTGTTCCCTCCACGGTGGACTTCGTCCAGGAGGGTCATGATCTCGATACCGGTCTTCGAATCCAGATTGCCGGTCGGCTCGTCCGCGAGGACGATCGAGGGCTCGTTCACGAGGGCCCGCGCGATGGCGACGCGCTGACGCTGGCCGCCCGAGAGCTCGTTCGGCCGGTGGTGGGTGCGGTCGCCCAGGCCGACCAGATTGAGCATCGCCCGGGCGCGCTCGCGACGGTAGGGCTTGGGGCGGCCCGCATAGATCATCGGCAGCTCCACGTTGTGGAGCGCGTCCGCGCGCGCGAGAAGGTTGAACGTCTGGAAGATGAACCCGACCTCCTGATTGCGGATGCGGGCCAGTTCGTCGTCCTCGCGATCCCGGATCTCGGTCCCGCGCAGCTTGTAGGAACCGCTGCTCGGGGTGTCCAGGCAGCCCACGATGTTCATGAGCGTGGACTTCCCCGAGCCCGAGGGGCCCATGATCGCGACGTACTCGCCGCGCTGGATGCGAAGCGAGACGCCGTCCAGCGCGTTCACCAGGGCGACGCCCATCTGATACACCTTGCGGATATCGACGAGCTCGATGAGCGTGCCGTCCGCCGATTGATCCTGGCTCACGATTTGTCGCCCTTCTTGGTTTTCGGC
This sequence comes from Candidatus Eiseniibacteriota bacterium, assembly GCA_043779525.1. Taxonomy (GTDB): domain Bacteria; phylum Eisenbacteria; class RBG-16-71-46; order SZUA-252; family SZUA-252; genus WS-7. Next base: position 53,337 of record JAYWED010000031.1, read on the forward strand.
TCTTCGATCTTCACCTTGCTGCCGGGCTTGAGCTGACGCAGCACCTTGTTGGGGCCCGTGATGACCTTCTCCTTTTCCTTCACGTCTCCGGTGACCTCGAGGTCGGTGTCGCTCGCGATCCCGGTGCGCACCCTCCGGAACTGCGCGACGCCGTCGACCATCACGAAGACGCCCTTGATCTCTTCGTTCTTCTTCGCCGGCTCCGGAGGATTGGGCTCGGCCGCGGCCGCGCCTGTGCGCGAGCGGCCCGCCCTCCCCACCTTTGCCTTGGAGAGCTCCTCCGCGGTCCGCACGACCACCGACTGGATGGGCACGTGCAGGACGCCCGTCTTGGTTGCGGTCTTGATCTCCACGTCGGCGGTCATTCCCGGCCGAAGCGTGGGCGGCGGGTTATCGATCCTCACGTCCACGACGAAATTGGTCTGCTGCTCCTGAGTCCCCAGCTCCGAGATCTTGGGCGAGTTCGCGATCTTGGCGACCCTGCCGGTGAGCGTGGTGTCGGGCAGCGCGTCCACCTTGACCGTCGCGGTCTGGCCCAGCCGGATCGACGCGACGTCGGTCTCGTCCACATCCGCCTCCACCTTCATGCCGCGGAGATCGGCGACGCTCAGCACCACCGTGCCGGGATTGTTCATGGTTCCCACCATGACGATCTCGCCCCGTTCCACGTTGAGCTGGGTCACGGTGCCGTCGATCGGAGAATGGAAAATGGTCTTCCTCAGATTGTCCTGGGAGCTCTGAACCGCGGCCGTCGCGCGGGCAACCTCCTCGCGATTCACGTCCGCTCGGGCCTGGTCGGTGTTGTGCTCCGTGCGCGCGATCTCGATCTCCTCGGGGGAGACGAGCTTCCGCTCGAACAGGGATTCCTTGCGCTTGAGAAGCGACTCCGATCGCTGGAGGGCGACCTCGGAGAGGCGGAGGTTGGATTTTGCGGCGTCGAGCGCTGCCTGGCTCTGCCGGAGCTGGGCCTGGTATTGCGTGGCGTCAAGCTGGAGCAGGAACTGGCCCTTCTTGACCGGGTCCCCCTCCTTCACCGCGAGCCTCACGACTTCGCCCGGCACATTGGCGCTCAGCTTGACCAGGACTTCAGGCTGCACCTTCGCGGGAGCGCGCACGGTCGACGAGATGTCGCCTAAGGTAACCGGCTCAGCCTGAACTCCCTGGCGTCCGCCCTGCCCCTTCGCGACATTGGCGATGACGATCGCGGTGAGGAGAATGATTCCTCCTCCGATCAGCAGCCCCCGCTTCACGGCCGGCTTCATGCTCGGATGGCTCCCTTCATGTCTCTAGTAACGTCGCGCGCCCACGGCGCGTTCCATCGCCGCCTCGGCCACATGGGCGTCGGCCAGGGCCTCGACGTAGCTCTGCTTGGCCTGGGAGAGGCTGACCTCGGCGTTGAGCAGGTCCAGGATCGTTCCCGCCCCCAGCTCGTAGCGCCCCTTGGAGAAGTTGTAGTCCTCCTGGGCGGAGGCAAGCCCTTCCTTCGCCACGTCGATGCGGTCCACGGCTTCGCGCACCGAAAGCCAGGCCTGCTGCACCTCGACCGCCACGTCCACCTCGCGCTGGCGCCGCTCCGCCTCGGCCTCGAGGAGCGTGCCCTTGGCGGATTTGGCGCCGCCCTCCGTCGCGAACCCGTTGAATACCGGCAGCGACAGCCGCACCTGTCCGAACCATTCGGTCGCATCGTAGGTGTCGTCGAACTGGCCGAACCCCAGCTGTTCCACGCGGGTCGTATTTCTCGAGCGATCCACCTCGATCGAGCCGGTCACGGAAGGCAGGCGCTTGGCGCGGGCCCCGAAAAGGCCGGCGCGCGCGGCCCGCTCTGCCGCGGCGGCGCGCGACAGCTCGGGGCGGGTCTGAAGCGCCGTGCTCACCGCCGTGGCGGAATCCGGAAGCACGACGTTCTCATCCAGCGCCGTGTCGATGAAGAGCGGCGTCCCGGGCTTCAGACCGATCACCTGCTTCAGCTTCGAACGCTGAATCTCGACCTGGTTCACGGCGCGGATCCGGTCCAGCTGTGTCGTGGCCCGCCGTGCGCGCGCCTTGAGCACGTCTCCACGCGCGACGGTCCCCACTTCAAAGAGGGCCTCGGCGCGCGATTCCTCATCCCGGGCGAGGCGCTCGGACTCGCGCGATACCTCCGCGAGCCGCTCCGCCTTCACAAGGGTGAAGTATTGCTGCTTGGCGGTGTATACGACGCCGTTTCGCGCCTCTGCTTCTGATTCGCGGGCGGTCCGGCTCAGGAGATTCTGCCGGTGCTTCTCCGACCAGGCGGGAACGCTCAGGAGATTCGTCTGCACGGCGGCGGTGGCGATCTTTCGCTGGGTGCGCTTGACCAGGAAGGTCGTCGTGCCCGTCGAGTCCGCCACGATGTAGACGGAATTCCGCTTGTCGGGAATCTGGTGAGTGTACGACAGGTTCCCGGTCAGGGAAGGCAGGATACCGCTCCAGGCTGAGAGCGCCGACCCCTGCGCCTGCACCGTGCGGGCATGCGCCGCCCTCGCATCCACGTTCCCTTCCAGGGCGGCAGCGACCACCCGGGCCAGGCTCCAGCGCTCGCCAGGGGGAACCGAAGGCTCCGCCAGACCCGCTCCGCGGTCCAGCCCGACACCGCCGAATCCAAGACTGTCTGGCGCCGCGGCTGGGGCCGGCGATCCCGGCGCATCTGTCCGGGCCGCGGCCGGCCCGGCCGTCAGAACGAGGACCGTCACCGCCACCGCGATCCACATGAGCTTGGACACCCCGCGCGCGCGGGGGCGCCCCATTCCCTCCACCATCGATTCACCTCCCATGGGTTCGGTAACTCCATCCATACGCCGTGCGCTCCGCCGGAGTTTCCGCAAGGTGGCCGCGCTCAACGCTGAAGCCCCGAGAGGCAGACCAGGATCAGGTAGCCGGGAAGAACCGCCAGAAGGCCGAATCCGAAACCCTTGCGCGCCATGGCGGCCACGCCGATCGCCTGGACCGCGGTCGCCCAGAGGAGAAGCGGGTCGGTGGAGGTGTCCAGAATGCGCGTGAAGGCATTGAGGTCCTCGCCGAGAAACGCGCCGATCCCCATGTGAACCATGAGGGTGCCCCGCCCGAGCGCGAGCCCCATGCGGACGATCTGGTCCACGGTGCCCACGACGGCCGCGTAAGAGACAATGCAAAGATAGTGCGCGTATCGCAGCCGGGCCCCGAGCATGAGATTGGCCATGAAGTAGATGAGCGCCGCGGAGATGAGGAGCGAGAACGCGAGCACGATCGGTCCCGCGACCGCGAACACGTACTTGAGCGGCCCGTCCATGGCTTTGGTGACCGCGTCGATCTGTTCGGGAGCGGTGTTCTTCGCCTCGAGTTTGGCGATCGTGTCGTTCTTCAAGATTCCCGACTGCGCGAGCACCATGCCGAAGGCGAGTTGAAACAGCACGACGACCAGGATCGGCGCGAAAAAGCTCGGCCTGGCCACGAGCGACTCGAAGGTCGCCTTAGGCTTGGTGAAGACGCCGATGATTCGTCCCAGGGCGGACATCGGCGGCGCCTCCGGACCGGGCTCGATCTGCACGACATCGGTGTTCATATTGTCCCCCAATGCATTATAGATGAACATTCAGGCGAAAGTTGAACGGAACCGCGACCGTGCACATGACCGGAATTCCCTGCTGGGAGCCGGGGCTGAAGCGGAAGTGGTACAAGGCGTCCACCGCGGACTGGACCAGGATCTCCGGCGCGGTCGATTGCGCCACCCACACGCGAACCACGCGCCCACCCGGGTCCACGTTCGCGTTCAGAACGACCGTCCCTTCGGCGACCTGCGCCATTGCCGCGACCGAGTATTCCGGCACGACGCGCGCGAGGACCTGCGGCGGCGAATCGAACGCGTAGAAGACCGAGGGCGTTTCGTCGCCGGCTCCGGAGCCAGCTCCGGAGCCGGTGCCGCCAGCGCCCGAGCCTCCCGCGCCCGCACCCCCGTCGCTCTGAGAGTCGGCGCCCCGGCCCCGGCGCTCCGCATTACCGATCGGCTTCTCCGGAGTGGCCTGCGTCTCCAGGCGGAGCTGCTCGGTGAGGACCGCCGGACCCCGCCGCGCGGCCGGATCGACGACCGGGCGCGGCGCCTCGGCCGCTCTGCCCGGGGCGACCGAAGCATCCCCGCCCGCGGCACCGGAGCCGCCCGCCGCCACGAGCCGGAGCGGTGAAGCGTCGAGCCGGTAGGGCCGCGGGACGTAAGGGGGCGCGAGCACGAGAACGGCCGCGTGGAGCGCCAGCGCGACCAGAACGGCGACCTCGAGCCGCAGGTTGTACCCGCGCTCCAGCGCGTTTGCGTCGTGCCCCGAGAAGGTCATCGCGCCCGGGACCGTTCGGTCGTGAGCAGCACGCGCGCGGCGTGCGCCCGCTCCACCTCGTCCAGGACGCGAGCCACCGTGCCGTAGGGCACGCGGGCGTCCGCGTAGAGGGCGATGGAGAGCGACGGGTTCGCGGCCAGCTTCGCCGCGAGCGTGTCCCCGACGCGCTCCATCGGCACCGAAGCGTCATTGAACGCCACCTCTCCGCGAGGACCGACCCAGACGCGAATCACGCGCTCCCGCTGGAAGTGCTCCCCGGTCGTGGCGCCCGGAAGCTGGACCGAAAGCGCTTCCCGCGACTTGAAGATCGTGGTGCTGAGAAAGAAAATCAGCAGGAGCATGGCGATGTCGGCCATGGAAGCGGTCGGAATCACATTGTGATGACGCGCCCGCCGCCGGATCCTCACGGCGCGGCCTTGGTCTGGATCGAGACCTGGCGCGCGCCGGCCAGCTTGACCTGGTCGAGAGCCTCCACAAGCGAGGCGTAGGGCGCCCGCTCGTCCACCAGGAGAATCAGGAGGAGGTCCGGCGTTCCCCGGAGCTTCATCCGGATCGCGCCTCCGAGCGCGTCCATCGGGACGGCCACGCCGTCGAGCGCCACCGATTCGTCCGCCGCCACGATCACGCGCGCCGTCTTCGCGGATGCGACCACGAGCGGCGGCTCGCCGGGACGCGGCAGCTCGAGGGAAATCCCGCGCTGGGTCGCGAAGATGGTCGTCGAGAGGAAGAAGATCAGGAGCAGGAACGAGACGTCCGCCGTGGACACGAGCGGAATCTCGGGATGAGGATGGCGCCGCTTGAGGATCTTCATCGCGGCGAGGGAGTCCCCGGCGGCTTCAAGGTCGAGAGAAACGTCTCCCATTGCCTGGAGTAGGTGGCGACGGCGTCGATCAGCTCCGCGCCCGACTCCTCCATGTCGATCACGAACTTGTCGATCCGCGAGACGAAGTAGTTGTGCGCCGTCTGGACCGGGATCGCCACGATCAGCCCCGCCGCGGTCGTGATCAGCGCTTCGTAGATCCCGGTGGCCACGAGCTTCGCGGAGACCTCCTCGGCCCCGGCGATCGCCTCGAAGGCGTGGATCATTCCGGACACGGTGCCCAGGAATCCGAGAAGAGGCGCTATGTTCGCGACGGTCGCGAGCCAGATCAGGCCGCGCTCCAGGCCCGCTGTGTGGATGGAGGCCGCGGTCTCGATCGCCTTCTCCACGGCCTCGGGCCCCTTTTTCGCGCGAAGCAGCCCGGAATGGAGAACCGCGGCGATCGGGCCGCGCTTCGAGTGAAGCATCCGCTGCGCGGCCTCGAAGCCCTCGTCCTGCAGGACACGAAGCAACTCCCCCATCAGGCGCCTGGTGTCGGTGCGCGCCTTGGCGAAGAAATAGAGCCTCTCGAGGATGATGGCGAGGCCGAGGACCGAGCAGAGAAGAATGGGGTGCATGAAGACCCCGCCCGTGACGTAGAGCTCGATCAGCCCGCTCTCATTCGGAACGCGGCCGCCGGCGCCGGTCTTGGCCCAGGCGACAGCGGCCAGGAAAAGCCCCGAAAAGGCTATGGGCGCGATCCGGAACCACTTGGGGAAGCGGAACTTGGGGCGGATAGCCATGTCCGGGGAGACTAGCCCCGCACCCTCGGAGTGTCAAAAGGAAAGTCCCGGGCCTCCGCCGAGCTGAAACGAGATAGGGATCTCGACCCAGATCGGCGGGGCCACCCAGAAACGGGGGCGGCGGTGACGCGAGAGCGGATGCCATGACGGCTGCTCCATCCCGGCGGATCGAAGCAAGAAAGGCCTGTCCGGGGGGGGACAGGCCTCGATACAAACGATCGGCGGGCGGCAGCGCCGCGCGCCGGAACGCGCTAGAAGTGGAAGTCCATGGGGACCTCGACCCAAACCGCCACCGGCTTGTTGTTGCTCAGCGCCGGCTTGAACACCCACTTCTTGATCGCTTCCACCGCGGCATCGTCCAGACCCTTCACGCCCTTGATCACCTTGACGTTCTTCACCTTGCCATCCTTGCCCACCAGCACGTGGAGCGTCACCTTGCCCTGGATCTGCGCCTCGCGCGCGAACTCGGGATATGAGGGCTCCACGCGGATGATCGGAGTCGGCTCGTCCTCGTAGTACACGAACTCCCCTTCGTTGGGCATTTCATCGGAGGCGATCACGAGACTGTCCTTGCCCGACCCGCTGAGGCCGACCGGCGTGTTCATAGCGGCGATCTCCTGCTGGGTGCTGATCGTCTGCTCCGGCGCGAGCGCATCGGCTACCGGCACCGGCGTTCCGATGGTCGGCTTCACGATGGGCTGATTCGGGATGACCGGCGGCGGGGGCGCGTCCGAGAGCGGGGGCGGGGGCGGCATGGTCTGCATGCGGATCACGCGTCCCGTGTACTCCACCTCGTCCTTCGGGTGCCAGAGCGTCGTCGCGACGTAGATCCCGACGAGCCCCAGGTGGATCGCGGCGGAGATGATGAGCGCCTTGCGCAGCATCCGCTGCGAGTTCGCCTTGAGATCGGCCGCGCCGATCGGAATCCTCTGGGTCGTATCCGTGAAACCCGACGTGGTCATTGCTCCCGTCGCCGTCACAGCGTCTCGACCTCCTTCTTCTCCTCCGGAGTCAGCGGCGCCAGCGAGAACCGGTTCAGCTCGGCGAACTGGAGCTGATCGATGATGTCTACCATGTAGCGGTACTTCGCCTTCCGATCAATCTTGACCAGCACCACGAGCTTCGGGTTCTTCTTCCCCTCGGCTGCGAAAATGGGCTGGAGCTTGCTGATACTCACTTCCGTGAACGGGTCCTTGGCCAGCCTCCAGAAGGCCCTCGCCTCGCCGACGCTGTCGGCAGGCGCGATGACGCGGAGCGTCATGACGTTGGATTCCGCGATCTCCACCTTCGCGTGGGGATCGGGCGGGAGATTTATTTCCAGAGCTTGCGGCTTCCGGAATACGGTGGTGCACATGAAAAAGATCAGGAGGAGGAACGCCACGTCCACCATGGGGGTCATGTCGATCTTGACCCCGATGCGCTTCGGCTTGCGCCGTCTGCCCTTCTTGTGTTTTACGCCTGATTCAGGGGTGTCTACGGCACCCATCGGAGCGAGCTCCTTCCGGTCTCAGCCGCGCGGGTCAATGCGTCAGCGCGGATTTCTTACTGGTCACCAGCTCCGTGACCAGGCAGAAGGTGATCGTATTGGTCTTCTGCATCACGGCCATGATGTCTTCCATCGTTCCGTAGTCGCTGATCTTGTCCGCCTTGATGGCGACGCGAAGGCGCGGGTTACGGCGGCGCTGGTCGGTCACGATTGTCTCTAGATTTGCCATGTCCGTGAACTCCTGGGGCTTCTTTCCGATCTGATAGAGAATCTGGTTCTCCTTGCCAACGCCGATCGTCATCACGTCCGACTCCGGCACTTTCAGGTTCGAATGGCTGTCCGGAATCGTGATCGGCAGCTTCTGCGGCGGATCGAACTGCGAGGTGGACATGAAGAAGATCAACAAGAGAAACGCCACGTCCACCATGGGCGTCATGTCGATCTTGACGCCGATCCGGCGCATCTTCTTGGCGGCCATTTACTTCGTCGCCTCTTTCATGGAAAGCACCTCGACGACCTCGACGCTGGCCTCGTCCATCATGTAGTTGAAGTTGTCGATCATCGTGACGAACACGTTGTACAGAACGATCGAGAAGATGGCGACGAAGAGCCCGCCGGCCGTGTTCACGAGCGCTTCGGAGATTCCGAGCGCCAGTTTCACGGCGTCCACCGAGCCGGTGTGGCCCAGAGCGGCGAAGGAGCGGATCATCCCGATGACCGTTCCAAGGAGCCCGACCATCGTGGCGATCGAGGCGATCGTCGCGAGCGCGATCAGGTTGCGCTCGAGGAGCGGCACCTCGAGCATGTTCGCTTCTTCCATCGCCTTCTGCACTTCCTCCATGCGGGTTTTCAGATCGAGATTCACGTTGCGGATGACGGCGTACCGGTCGAGCCCGGCGCGGAGCACGTTTGCGAGCGAGCCGCGCTGTTTGGCGCAGAGGGCGGCGGCGCCTTCGATGTCCATGGCGTCGATCTTCTGCCGGATCTGCCGCATGAACGCCGGGACCGGCATCGTGCCGCGGGCCCGGCTCAGCGTGAAGAGCCGCTCGAACGTCAGGGTCACCGACATGATCGAGAGCATGATGAGAAGCGCGACCAGCGGTCCGCCCTTCTTGATGTAATCCGGAAGGAAATTGTAGACCACGATCGCGATGACGAGCGCGACGACGGCCACAATCGTCATGAACAATCCTTGTTTCACCGAATCCTCCTCCTCTTCCAGTTGGGCGAGCCGCTTACCGTGCAGGCAGCTGCTCGAGACGACATGAGGGGAACCCTTTTGAAGCTCAACGCGGCTCTGCCAGAAGCCGGGCCTCAAGTATGCTACCAAGAGCCCCCCTCCGGCAACCCCGCCTATTCGAAGCTCTTCAAGGCGTCCTTCTCCGTATCGTACACCTCGAATACCAGCGAGAGCTTGGTCACGACGAAGATGTTCTGGATCTTCTTGTCCACCGCCGCCAGCTTCATCTTGGCGCCCCGTTTGGCGTAGCTCGTATGCCCCCCGATGAGGACGCCGAGAGAGACGCTGTTCATGAAGGTGGTCTTCTCCAGATTGATCAGGAGCTTCTTGTTCCCGGCCTCCGTCAGCTCCCGGATCTTGCCCTGGAGCTCGTCGGTCTCCTTGCCTCCGAGAAGCATCCCCTTCGGCGTGAGCACCGTGACATCGCCGACCGTTCGAACATCCAGACTCATCGTTCCCTCCCTCTCCGCCTCCGCGGCTTTGGACCGCCTGGCCTAGGGGTCGTGGCCCTACTTCGTGCCCGCCCCGCCCGGTTTCGTTGCCGTGCCCGGTTTCGTTGCCGTGCCCGGTTTCGGAGACGCGCCCTGCTTTGGAGACGCGCTCTGTGCCGACGCCTTGGATCCAGCGCTCGCTTTCAGCGCCTTCTGCTCTTCGTATTTACGAATCAGCCCGAGACCCCTCGCGGCGTCCTGGTTGTTCGGATCGATGTCGATCGCCCTGTTGAATTCCGACTTGGCGCGCGCGACGTCCCCGCTGTTCGAATACGCCTGCGCGAGCCAGATGTGCCCCTGGAGGTTGTCCGGCTCGAACTGGGCCGCCCGTTCCAGAGGCGGGATCGCGTCTCCCCAGTTTTTCTGGAGCAGGTAGACGACCCCGAGTCCACGGTACGCCTCGGCGTTCACGGAATCGGCCGCGATCGCGGCCTGATACATCTCCTGGGCCTCGGGCAAGGAGTCCAGCGAGGTCAGAGTCTGCGCGATCCAGATGCGGGGGCGATTGTCCTTGGGATTCACGTCCAGGGCGTGCCGCAAGTACACGATGCCCTCGTTGGGCTGCTTGACCGCGAATTTCGCCAGCCCGATGTTCATGAGCGCGGACAGGAAATTAGGATCCGAGCGGAGCGCGGCTTCGAAGTACGGAATGGCGCCGGCGAAGTCCTTGCGAGCGAAGTACAGGAAACCGAGCTGGAAGTTGGCGTCCTTGGTCAGCGTGGAATCCATCTGGACGGCGTGAAGGAGCTGCGGAACGGCCTTGGATGAGTCCTTGTTGGCGACGTACATGGTGCCGAGCCGAAGATGATCCTCGGCGGTCATGAGCGTATCCGCGCACTGCGCATACTGGTCGTAGTACTTGAGGGCGTTCTCCAGATCCGGCGTCGGGCGCCGCTCGAAGTAGAGCTTCCCGAGCGCGCCGGCGGTCTCGCAGGACGCCGGATTCGCCTCGTACGCCTTCGTGAGCACCGGGATGGCCTTCTCGCGGTCCTCGGGGTTCTGGCTCTTCGCGAGCGCGCGCCCCAGCTCCATGTACCCCTCGGGGTCATCCGGCTTGAGCCCGATATAGATCTCGAGCTTTTCCGCCGCGTCTGCCGACCGGTTGGCGCGGAAATAGAGGCGCCCCGCCTCGAGATAGGCCAGGGCATACGTGGAATCCACCTCGATCGCCCGCATGTACGAGGCGAGCCCCGCGTTGAACTCGTTCATTCCCACGAGCGCGTGTCCCGCGAGGTAGTGGGCTTCGGGATTCTTGGGATCCAGCTCCGCGGCCTTCACGTACTCGGGGGCCGCGAGGACCGGAATCTTCTTGCGCTCGTAGAAGCCTCCGAGGTCCAGCCGCACCCGGAGATTGTTGGGATCGGTCTCGCGGGCGCGAATGAAAATCTCCTCGGCCTGCTTCAGGTCGCCCTTTCCCTCGAGCGCCAGCGCCTGGCCGTCGAGAAAGAGCGCGCGCCCCTGCTTCAGGAGGGTGCCCTTGCGGAAGATCGCGAGCGCGTCGTCCCACTTCTTATCCTGAAGATATGCCTGGCCCAGGGCGTAGAGCGCCGCCGGATCCTTGGAGTCGTACTTCACCGCTTCCTGCAGCTTGGCCGTGCCTCCTTCCAGCTTGCCCCGCTTGCGGAGCAGCTTTCCGAGTCCGGTCAGGGCTTCCACGTACTTGGGCTCGATCCGGATGGCCGTCTGGTACTCGATCGCGGCGCTGTCGGGCTCGTCGAGCTTCTCCAGCGCGCTTCCGATGTAGTAATGCGGCTTGGCCCCGCCCGGATCCAGCCTCTGGGCCTGCGTGAAGAGCTCGAGCGCGCGCTTGAAGTTCTTTTGCGGGTCATTCCCGGCGGTTCCCGCGCGGTAGGCCTCGATGCCCTGCTTGATGATGTCGCCCGACTGAAGGGCGTATGCCGCCGAGGCGGCCAGGAGCAGTCCACCCGCGACGAGAGCGGGGAGGATGCGACGGACAGCGCGGTTCACTGTGCCTCCTCTGCGGTGCGCACGATGCGCACGGACACGGTCGCCGGCGCGTACCCGAATCGAGCGACGATCTGCTGCCCGTCCATGCCGGTGACGAAATTCACGAAGTCGGTGGCCGTCGCGGGAGGCTTGCCTCGCGTGCAGAGCGAGATCCCGCGCAGGAGCGGGTAGGTCTTGAGCATCAAGGTCTCCCGGCCCAGCGGCGCGTAGGGGAATCCCTTTGCCGAGGAAACCCCGATCGCGCGCACTCGCTCATCCACGAATTGGCGGGAGACCAGGCCGATCGCGTCAGCGCGGGAGGCCACGAGATTCACGATCTCGGGCTCGCTCGCTTCCGCGTAGACACCGGGACCGTAGGCGGCGCCGTCGAGGAGGGCCTGCTGGACGAACTCGTAGAGCCCCAGCCGCGGCCCCGTGGTGAGCGGCACGATGGCGCCCCCCTCCCGGAATCCGAGCTTCGCCCAGTCCGTCAGGTCACCACGGTAGATCTGACCCAGCTCCGTCCGCGAGATCTGCTGCACCGGCGAGCGCTTGTTCACGATCACCGCGACCGCATCCCAGGCGAACGGAACGGCGTTCAGCCCCTCGCGCTCCATCGCGGCCTTGATTTCGGGATCGCTCAACTCCCGGGTCAGAACCGACATGGTGACTTCATTGTTTACGAGTTGCTCCATTCCTTCCGCCGAACCGTTCGAGACGACCCGGATTTCGGCGGCCTCCGGATGCACGTCCCGAAACGCCTGGATCTCTCCTCGAAGCAACGGAACCAGATGCTCGGCGCCGGCAAGGACAATCGGTGCGGGAAGGGTCTCGCGCGGGGGGGATGGCGACGAGCACGAGCCAAGGCACATGACGCCCAGCATGACCGCCGCCCCAACCGGCCGGAGCCGCTTCGCCCGGCCTGTGGCTTTCACGATTCCAGAGTACCCACCCTGTGAGGCCGTGTCAACGCCGCCCGCGTTCCCGGGCTTCGCCCGCAACCTGCCCTAAGTACCCCGCTTCACCGCGGTTTATTCCGCGCGCCGCTCTCCGTCCAGGAAGCCCTCACGGGATTGCCGGACCAAAAGAGGCTGGAAGTTAGTGCGGGAGGGGAAATCCTGTCAACGGATTTTTCCCCGGAGACTTACGGACGCGGGACGGTCACGGACGGAGGCGGTTGAGCAGCCTCGGGAATGGAATCGTCTCCCTTAAGTGCTCGATCCCGCAGATCCAGGTCAGCGTTCGTTCGATTCCCATGCCGAAGCCCGAGTGCGGCACCGACCCGTAACGGCGCAGGTCGAGGTACCACTCGAACGCCTCCATGGGAAGCTGGTGCTCCTCGATGCGGCCGACGAGGTTGTCGAGACTGTCCTCGCGCTGTCCCCCGCCCACGATCTCCCCGTATCCCTCCGGGGCAAGGAGATCGCAGGAGAGGCTCAGCCGCTCGTCCCTGGGATCACGCTTCATGTAGAACGCCTTCACGGCGGCGGGAAAGCGGTGAACGAAGAACGGACGGTCGTAGGATTCCGTGAGCGCCGTCTCGTCCGCGGCGCCGAAGTCGGCGCCCCACTCGAAGGGAAGTCCCCTTTCTTTCAGGGCGCGGGCCGCGTCGTCGTACGAGAGGCGCGGGAAGGGTGCGCGCACCCGATCGAGGTGCGAGGTGTCCCGCTCCAATATCTTCAGCTCCTCGCGGCGCTCCTCGAGCACGCGCCCGACGATCCCCTCGACGAAGCGCTCGATCAAGCCCATCACGTCGTCGAGGGTGGCGAACGCCACCTCGGGCTCCACCATCCAGAATTCGATCAGATGTCTCCGCGTCTTGGACTTTTCCGCCCGGAACGTCGGACCGAAGCAGTACGTCTTGCCGAAGGCCATCGCGGTGGCCTCGTTGTAGAGTTGCCCGCTCTGCGTCAGGTACGCCTTCTCGTCGAAGTACTCGGTCTCGAAGAGGGTCGTGGTCCCCTCGCACGCCGCCGGCGTGAAGATGGGAGCGTCGGCGAGAATGAATCCGTCCGCGTTCAGCCAGTCGCGGCATGCCTGCACGAGCGTATGGCGCACCTTGAGAATCGCGGCCTGCCGGTGGGAACGGATCCAGAGGTGGCGCCTGTCCAGGAGGAAGGAGGGGCCGTGTTCCTTGGGCGTGATCGGGAACTCGACACTCGTCCCCACGATCTCGATGTCCCGGAGCGAGAGTTCCACGCCGCTCGGCGCCCGCTTGTCTTCGCGCACCACTCCGGTCACACGGAGCGACGTCTCCTGCGTGGTCGTGGCGCACTTCGCGAAGACCTCCTCGGGAAGCTCGGCCTGCACGGCCACGCACTGCACGGTTCCGCTTCCGTCGCGCACGAGGAGGAATTCGAGCTTTCCGCTCGAGCGGCGGTTGTAGAGCCAGCCCTCGAGGCGCACTTCCTCGCCGATTCGATTCCGAAGCGCCCCGATGCGGGTCACCGAGCCGTTCATGTCGGATCCTCCGATCAATGCCTGACGAATGCTCTCGTTCGCGGCAGAGGATAGCATGCCGGGGGGACATTTCCCTTGACACTAACGCCTCCACGCACATAAGTTGCGGTCGTGGCGCACCTCTCGCCCTCGAGACATCGACGCGCATCGATTCACGCGCTCCTTCCCGCGGCGGCGGCGCTCATCACGCTCGCCTCGCTAGCTCCCATCGATCCCGTCTCGGCTCCCCGCGCCTTCGCATCCGCCGGCACCGAAGCGGTGCAGCAGGAACTGGAGCGCATGCGCGACGCGGGACAGATTCGCGCACTCGCCCCCGCGCAGGCCCGCTATCGCGAGGCCCTCCTGGCGCTCCGCGCGGGCAACGCCGACGAGGGGCAGCGGCTTCTCTCCGCCGCGGCGGAATTCGATCCCGCATATCCCGATCCCCATTTCACGCTGGCCCGGGAGCTGGCCTTCCGGAATCCGGGGCGCGCGATCGGGGAGCTGGGCGAGGCGTCCCGGATCGTGGGGCGGAACTATACCTGGCAACGCTATCTGCTCGCGAACACGGTAACCGGGTTCCTGGTCGTGTGGATCCTGAGTCTCCTCTTCGCGGTCGTGGGCATCACGCTTCGGCATCTGCCCCACCTGATCCACGTCGTCACCGAGCTCACCGGCCGCTCGAAGGGATCCCTGGCGAACGCGGGCGCGACCCTGATCGCCCTCTCGCCCCTGCTCTGGGGACTAGGTCCCATTCCCACGGCGACGGTCTACGCGGGGCTCCTCTCGTTCCGCATCGGGCGGCGCGAGGCGTTCCTCGTGGGTCTGTTCGTCGTCTCATCGATCGCGCTCGTCACGACGGCGGCGATGGTGGCCCCGTGGGCCGGACCGCCGAGTCTCGAGGAGCCGAGCCTTCTCGTGGACCGGGCGCTCCATGCCGGCGCCGACGCCGAGGTCCAGGGCGCGCTCCAGGCGCTCGCCATGCGCGACCCCTCCGAGCCGCTCTATCCCTTCACGCTGGGCACCCTCGCGAGGCGCGAGGGGGACTTCGACGCGGCGGAGCGGCAGCTCACCCAGGCGGAAGCGCTGCGGCCGGGCTCGGTCTGGGCCCTGGTGAATCTCGGAAACGTGTATTTCGCGCGCGAGGACTATGTCCACGCGCGCGAATCATACGAAGCCGCCGCGAAGGCGGCGCCTCAGGCAGCCGAGCCGCATTTCAACCTCGCGCAGACCTACACCAAGCAGCTCATGTTCACCGAAGCCAACCGGGAGCAATCGACGGCTACCTCGCTTGCATTCGATCGGGTCCGCGACATGTCGCGGATCAGCGCGCCCCAGCTGAACCGGACCGTCATGGAGGCAATGCCGCCCATCGAGGCGCTCTGGGATCTGGGCCGCCGCACGGCGCCGGAGCGCGGCTTCGTCGCGACCAGGAACAACGCCTACCTCCGGTTCGTTCTCTCCCTTCTGCCGCCACCGCCCTTCTCGATCTTTTTCGTGGTGGCCCTGTTTCTTCTCTTCGCGGGGCTCGGGCAGATGGTCGGGCGGGCCTTGCCCACGCTTCATTGCTCCAACTGTCAGAAGGTGGTCTGCCGCCGATGCGTGTTCCGCATGCAGCAGCGCGCGTTCTGCGAGGGATGCTACGGAGCGGTGAAGGATCTCAAGTCGATGGAGTTCACGCGCCTTCTGCTCACCGGGCGCGGCAGCCGCGCGGCCCGGCGCAGAACCTTCCGCGAGACCGCAACGACATTCCTGCTTCCAGGCGCCGGGCAGATGCTGCGCGGCGCGAGCCTGAGCGGTTTCGTCGCCATCATGATCATGGTGGCCGCCGCGATGCTGGTGATCGCGAACGGCGCCCTCGTTCCATCGACCGACGTGCTGCCGGTCGCGTCCGGAGGCTGGGCGAAACGAATTCCCCTCGCGCTCCTCTTCGCGCTCACCTACGTCATAACGGTCGCGCGGTACTACGCGAAGACCACGGACAAGGCCCCGAGCATCACCCATTCCATAGGCCGCGCCGCGGGGCGTCCCGCTGCGGCGAAGGCCGGAGGGGGAAGGCGGTAGCATGGCGCTCCAGGGCAACCTCGACGATTTCAGTCTTCCGGAGATCCTCCAGCTCATCGCGGTCCAGCAGAAATCCGGGGTCCTGAAGCTCACGTCGAGCAGCGACGTCGCGGTCATCTTCTTCGACGGGGGCCGCGTGGTCTCGACCCGGGATCGCCGCCGGAACGCGCGGGACCCGCTCAAGTCCTTCCTGGTCCAGACCGGACGCATCACCGAGGCGCACCTCAAGCAGATCGAGACGATCGAGGCGGAGAGCCGCCGCGAGCTGACGGACGTGCTCCTGAGCGGGAACTACCTCACGAGCGAGGATCTCGCGCTCGCGATCCAGGATCAGATCCAGGACACCATGCATCAGCTCCTCACCTGGAAGCAGGGCACCTATCACTTCTCGGGAGACGCGCGAACGGTTCCCAAGTTCGCGGCGAACGTGCGGCTCAACACCGAGGGGCTCCTCATGGAGTCCATGCGGCGTCTGGACGAGATCGTCCGCTACAAGCAGATCCTCTCCTCGCCGGCCATGGTGCTCCGCCCCAAAGCGCTCGCGGTGCCCCCCAAGGAGATGACGGCTCCCGAGCAGCGCGTGCTTCCGCTCGTGGACGGCTTGAGGCCGGTCCGCGATATCATCGCCCAATCCAAGCTCGTGGAGTTCGAGGTCTACGAAGCGCTGCACCATCTTCTCGAGCTCGGAGTGATCGAGGTCTCCCTGGGGGCCGCGCCCGCCAAGGTCACTCCGATCGTCAAGGAGGCGGTGGCGCCTCCGCGCCGGAGCATGGCGGCGCCGGTCGCGGTCGTATTCCTCGCCCTCTCGTTCGCGATCGGCCGATGGGCCACGCCGGCGCTCTACGCGCAGGCGGTGCGTGCGGAGCGGCATGCGCCGGAAGCCAGCTCTTCGGTGGACGAGTCCCAGCGGCTGGAGACGGCGCTCGAGATCTACCGCTCGGTCCGTGGGAGCTATCCCACGGAGCTTCGGGCCTTGTCCCGGGACGGGGTGCTCCCTTCTTCGGCGGTCTCCTCGTTCGTGAAACGCTTCCAGTACGAGAGCGACGGCGCGACCTACCGGAAGATCGCGCGCCGGTAGACGGTCCCCGCAGCGCCTCCCAACGGATATCACCGCGAAGTTTTGAGCAGTTCCTCGGCCGCCCCGATCGCGCGCGAGGGGTGGATCGATCGGAGGCAGCCATATCCGATGGGGCATGTGCGGCGAAAACAAGGCGAGCAGGGATACGCGGCATAGAGGGCCCGAACCCACGGCGCCCGGGCGGCGCTCCAGACTGGGCTCGTGGAGCCGAAAACGGCCACCGTGGGCTTCCCCAGCGCGGCGGCCAGATGCATCACGCCCGAGTCGTTGGAGGCGGCCATCACCGACGTGTCGAGAAGTCCCGCGAGCGCCGGTAAATCAGTCGCCCCGGTGAGATCCAGGACGGCCTCGCCGGCGAGCCGCGCGACCGCGGCCGAAGGCTCGGCGTCCTCTTTCGATCCCACGAGGATGGACCGTGTGCCGTCCCGCGCCGAAAGCGCTCGGGCCAACGTCGCGAAGTTCTCCGGATCCCAGCGCTTCGCTGGGCCGTAGCTCGCGCCCGGCGCGAGCACCGCGAAGGCGGCTGCCTTGAACCCCGCCTCGCGCAGGAGCGACGCCGCGAGCTCGCGCTCGCTATCGAGCGCCGTGAGACGCGGGAGGGTGTCCTCGACCACGAGATCCGCCGCGAGGGCGAGCGCCGCGTACTCCTCGACGCGCGCCCGCGACCGAGGGGCCACCGCCCGCGGCACGCGACGCGTGAGGAGCGGGCCGCGAAATTCCGCCGCGTACCCCACCCGCCGCGGCACTCCCGAAAGGACCGCCAGGATCGCCGAGGAGAGCGAGTCGGTGAGAAGGAGCGCCACGCCCGGACGGTGGCGCCGTATCGCTGCCGCGGCGGCGAAACGCCGGTCGCGCGACCAGGGGATGTACGGGACGGATGGAAATCGCGGCGTGAGAAGCGGCGCGAAAGCCGAAGGCCCGACGAAGACGGCCGGTCGCGAGGGATCCAGAGCGGCCGCGCGAACCACCGGCATGGCCTGGATCAGATCGCCGAGCCAGTTCGGAAGACGGACCAGAAGGGGGCGCGCCACCTGGCCGCGCCCTAGCGGACGACGCCCAGCTCGCGGCCGACGTCGCCCAGGACCGTGAGCGCCCGATCCAGGTCTTCGTCCAGGTGCGTCGCGGTGACGATGGTCCGAAGCCGCGCCTTCCCCTTCGCGACGGTGGGATAGCCGATCCCCTGCGCGAAGACTCCGCGCTCGAAGAGCCGGTCGGAGAAGCGCATCGCCAGGTCCGCCTCGCCGACGAAGATCGGCGTGATCGGCGTCTCGCTCGATCCGGTGTCGAAGCCGAGCCGGGCGAGGCCCGCCTTGAAGCCCTTCGTGTTCGCCCAGAGTCGCTCGATCCGCTCGGGCTCCTCCTCGAGCACGTCGAACGCGGCAAGACACGCGGCCGCGACGGCAGGAGGCAGCGAGGTGCTGAAGAGGATCGGGCGGGCCCGGTGGTACAGGTACTCGATCAGGCTCTTCGAGCCGCAGACGTACCCGCCCAGGACCCCGATCGCCTTGGAGAGGGTGCCCACCTGGACATCCACCTGTCCATGCACGTCGAAGTGGTCCACGGTCCCCCGCCCCGCGCGGCCCAAGACGCCGCTGGAGTGCGCGTCGTCGATCATCATGATCGCTCCGTGCGCGCGGGCGAGGGCCGCGATCTCCCGCAAGGGCGCGATATCGCCGTCCATGCTGAACACGCCGTCGGTGATCACGAGCCGTCGCTTGACCGCGCCCGTTTCCTCCAGCAGCCGGCCCAGCGCCTCCACGTCGCGGTGCGGGAACACGCGGATGTCGGCGCGGCTCAGACGCGCGCCGTCGATGATGCTGGCATGGTTCAGCTCGTCCGAGAGGATCAGGTCTCCCTTCCCGAGCAGGGCCGATACCGTGCCGGCGTTCGCGGCGAATCCGCTCTGAAAGACCACCGAGGCCTCGGTCTTCTTGAACGCGGCGATCCGGCGCTCCAACTCCATGTGGAGATCCATCGTGCCCGCGATGGTGCGCACCGATCCCGATCCCACCCCGAGATCGCGCACGGCCCGGAGGGCGGCCTCGCGGAGCCTGGGATGGGTCGTGAGGCCGAGATAGTTGTTGGAAGAGAGATTGACGACGTCGCGCCCGTCGAAGCGGGCGCGCGCGAGCTGCTCTCCCGAAAGCTGGCGAAGGCTCCGGTAGAGACCGTCCTGCTTGAGCTGGGCCAGGGCCTCGTCCAGGTACTGGAGCGGGCTCACGGTGACCGGCCCCGCGCTCACGGATGGTCCCGCTTGAGCACGATCTTCCCCGCCTTGCCGGACCGCTGCAGCTCCACGGCCTCTTCGAAATCGGACCAGCCGAGCACGTGCGTGAGCACGGGACGGACGTCCAGCTTCCCGCTCAGCAGCAGGGCCTCCATCCGGTACCAGGTGTCGAAGATGAGCCTTCCGTTGATGCCCTGCACCTGCGCGCCCCGGAAGATGACCTCCTTGGCCACGTCGATTTCGAGCGGCTTGCTTGGAATGCCGAGGAGCGAGACGCGGCCGCCGTTCGCGAGCGACTCGAATCCATCCCGGAACGCTCCCGGGTGCCCCGACATCTCGAGCATGCCGTCCACTCCGCGGCCGTTCGTGGCGTCCAGGATCCGCTTCACGACCGAGTCGCGCTCCACGTTCAGCGTCAGGTCCGCCCCCATGCGCGCCGCGATCTCCAGCCGAGGCGGATTCTTGTCCACGGCCGCGACCCAGGCCGCGCCCGCGGCCTTCAGCACTCCGACCGCGAAGCAGCCGATGGGGCCGCAGCCGAAAACCGAGAAGCGGAGTCCCGCGACGGGACCCGCGAGCGCGGTGTGCACCGCGTTTCCCAGAGGATCGTGGATCGCGGCGATCTCCTCGGGAATGTCGGGATGGAGCTTCCAGACGTTCTGCTCGGGCAGGACCACGTAATCGGCGAAGGCTCCCTGGCGGTCCACGCCCAGGATCGAAACCCTCTCGCAGAGATGCTGGAGGCCGCGGCGGCAGGCGTAGCAAAGGCCGCAATACACGTGGGTCTCGCCGGTGACGCGGTCCCCCGGCTTCACCGCCTTCACTTCGGATCCGGTTGATTCCACCATCCCGGTGAACTCGTGCCCGAAGACCAGTGGAGTCTTGATTCGCGAAGCTGCCCAGCGGTCCCAGTCCACGATATGGAGATCAGTGCCGCAGATCGCGAACGCCGTGACGCGGATGCGCACGTCCTTCGGCCCGACGGCGGGGATCGGCGCCTCGATGCGCCAGAGCCCCGGCTCGGGCTTGGACTTCTCGATCGCCCACATGCGATCGGTCTTCACAGGTGTTCGCGTGGCGGTTTCGAGGGTCACCTTTGGATTCTCCTCTTCGGGAGCGTCGCGCGCGGCATCCGCTGGATTATGCGAGAGGGGTGCGGGGAATCAAGTGCTTTCCCAGGGCCCCGTGGGCTCAGTATCCACGCGTGCGGTCCACCCGGTTCCGGAGCGGCTCTCCCGAGCGGAAGCGCGCCAGATTCGCAGCGAAGTCTCGCGCCAAAGGCTCGGTCGTGCTGATGCCGGCCACGTGCGGCGTGATCCAGACGTCGTCCCGTCCCCGGAGCGGATGCTCGGGCGGCAGCGGCTCCTCGCGAAACACGTCCAAAATCGCGAATCCGGGGCGCCGTCTTCCCAGGCCGCGCACGAGTGCTTTCTCGTCCACCGTTCCCCCTCGGGACGCGTTCAGGAACGTGGCGCCCTGTTTCATGGCGGCGAACCGCTCCGCGTTCCAGAAGGACTCCGTCTCCGCGGTCAGCGGGAGCAGGTTCACGACGAAGTCCGCCCCCGAGAGGAGCCCCGGCAGGTCGCGAATCTCCCGGGCGGGAGTCCTCCGCGACGGAGCCTCCGCGCCTCGCGCCACCCCGTCGACGTGCAGTCCGAAGGCGCCCGCCACAGCGGCCACCTCGGCTCCGATCGCGCCCATCCCGACCACGAGGAGATTCTTTCCGGCGATCGAGTCGGGAGTCCAGCGCTTCCAGCCGCGCTCGGCCATCTCGCGCAGGGCGGTGTCGACCCGCAGCGAGCGCGCGAGGAGATAGCCGAGGACGTGCTGGGCGATGCGCTGCGGAAAGTCGCCCACGGTGCGGGTGAGCTCGACCTCCCCGGCCCACTCGGTCCGCGAGAACCAGTTGTCCACCCCGGCCCATCCGCTCTGGATCCAGCGGAGCTTGGGCAGCAAGAGCGGCGATTCGGGAGGCGCTCCCGCGCAGAACCAGACGGTCGCCTGTTCGAATCCCGGCGCGTCGAGGCGGAACCAGGAAAGAGGTCCCTGGGTGAGAGTCTCGACCGCGCGAGCCATCCCTTCCGGGTCGGAGCTCGTGATGAGGATGCGCTCCCGCTCGCTCACGCTTGCGCTCCCGCCCGCGTGCGACCCGGCGCGTCCGGCGAATCGGAGCGCGCGCCGGTGGAGGCGCCGAGCGCGCGGGCAAGCGCGGCGTAGGCGAGATCG
This sequence comes from Candidatus Eiseniibacteriota bacterium, assembly GCA_043779525.1. Classification (GTDB taxonomy): domain Bacteria; phylum Eisenbacteria; class RBG-16-71-46; order SZUA-252; family SZUA-252; genus WS-7. The sequence goes on from JAYWED010000031.1 coordinate 74,459, forward strand.
GGATCCAGATTTCGCATGCACGCGTGGTGCCCCAGCGGGCAGCGCGCCCTGCCATGGACGCCGCAGGGCCGGCACCAGAGTCCGATCCCCACCGCCTCGTCGCGCGGCCCCTGTGGCGCGAATCCGAGCTCGGGGACCGTTCCCCCGAAGATTCCGACAGCCGGGACTCCAAGCGCGGGGCCGAGATGGAGAACGGCGGAGTCGTTGGAAACGATGGCGAGCGCGTGCGACGCCACCGCGGCCAGATCCCGGAACGGGACCGCGACCGGCTCCTCGCCGCGCGAGGCGGCGTATTCCCGGATCTCCACGGGCACACTCCCTCCCGGCTCGATCGCGAAGACCGAGCGAAGCCCCCGCTCGCGCTCGATTCGCTCCGCGAGCAGGACGAAGCTCGCCGCGGGCCAGCGCTTGGTGTCCCAGCGCGCGCCCGTGCCCATCAGAACGAATCCGCGCTCCCGGGCCTCAGTTCCCGAGCGCTCCAGACCACGCGCTCGCTCCGAGTCCGAGAGCGCGCGCAGGAGCCAGGGACTGAGCGCGGCATCGGGATTCAGCCCGGCCAACTCCCGGTACGCGCGCAGGAGAGGGGGCACGGGCGCCGGGTGGAGAAAGCGCGCGTATACCCAGAGACGGCGCCTGAGCGCGTGCTTGGGCGAGAGCCGATGCCTGGCGACGGGAAACGCGGCGCGAACCCGGGCGGAGCGTAGATTCTGATGGAGATCGACGAATTCCTCGACGCCGTCCGCCCGCATCGCGGCGATCAGGTCGCCGATCGATCCCGATACTCCGGCCGCGGCGGACGCCAAGGGGCCCGGCCGCCCATCGGTCACGGCATAGACCCGGTCGATGTCCGGATGGTCCCGAAGAAGATCCATGTACCGGGCTTTCGTGAGGAAAAGGACGCGGCGTTCAGGGTCCTCACGCTTGAGAAATCCCGGGACGTGGGCGGCCAGGAGAACATCGCCCAGCGAGGAGAACCGGATGACCGCCGCCGCGCGGCGATGCGGCACGCGGGGCTACCCTGCCTGGTCCGCGGCAAGCGCGCCCGGCAGTCCGGAAAGCGACTCGGGGGCGCTTTCCGCCAGGCGGAACTGGAGCCGGTGGAGCTTCTGGTAGAGGCCCGCTCGGTTCACCAGCTCGGCGTGGGTGCCCGTCTCCACGATCCTCCCCTGATCCAGGACCAGGATGCGGTCGGCGCGCTGGATGGTGGAAAGCCGATGCGCGATGACGAACACGGTGCGGCCCTCGAAGAGCACCTCGAGGGCTTCCTGGACCAGAAGCTCGGATTCGGAATCGAGATTCGACGTCGCCTCGTCGAGGAGGAGGAGCGCCGGATCCTTGAAGATCGCCCGGGCGATCGCGACGCGCTGCCGCTCGCCTCCCGAGAGCCTCATGCCCCGCTCGCCGACCTTGGTCTCGTAGCCGGACGGCATCTCCTGGATGAAATGATCGGCGTTGGCGGCGACCGCCGCCCTCCGGATCGATTCCGGATCGGCATCGAGAACGCCGTAGGCGATGTTTCGGGCGACCGTGTCGTTGAAGAGGAGCGGATCCTGGGTGACGATCCCCATCATGCGCCGGAGCGAGCCGACGTCATAATCCCTGAGGTCCATCCCATCGAGGAGAATCCTGCCCTCGGTCGGGTCGTAGAACCGCGCCACCATGTCCACTAGGGTGGATTTCCCCGCGCCGCTCGGGCCCACCAGCGCGACCACCTCGCCGGCCCGCACCGAGAAGGACACCTCGTGCAGGACCTCCGGTCCCGTCCCATAGCGGAAGCTCACCCGGTCGAACTCGATTCCGTCCCGGATACCCGACACGGGCTTGGAGCCTGGACGGCTCACGATGGCGGGCTCGGTGTCGAGAATCCGAAAAATGCGCACCGCCGCGGCCAGCCCCTCCTGGAGCGTGGCATTCACATTGCTCAGTGACTTGAGCGGGCTCATGAGCTGGAGCATCGCGAACAGGAAAATGAAGAACTGCTGCGGCTCGAGAGCCCGCTGGAGGAGGATCTCGTGCCCTCCATACCAGAGCACCGCGGTGGCGGCCACGACGCCGAGATACTCGGAGGCGGGGCTCGCCATGGCGCCGATCCTCCTCTGCCTCACGAACGCGCGGAAGTAATCGTCGGCGGACGCGGCGAAGCGGCGCTTCTCGAATTCCTCCATCGAGAACGCTTTCACGACACGCATCCCTCCCAGCGTCTCCGAGAGGATCGCGTTCAGGTCCGCCATCCGCTCCTGAGTGATCGTGCTGCGCCGGCGGAGCTTTCGGCCGAGCCAGACGATGAGCGAGAGCGAGGGCGGGATCACGAGGAGGGAGAGAAGCGCGAGCCTCCAGGACGTGAAGAATACCCAGAAGAGGCACACCACGAGGAGCAGCGCGCTCTTGATCAGATTGCTGAATCCCGCGGCGAGCGCGCCGCGAACCAGCGAGATGTCGTTGGTGAGCCGGGACAGGAGCGCGCCCGTGCGGCGTGTATGGAAGAAGGATAGGGAGAGATCGTGGAGATGCGCGTAGAGCTCGTTTCGAATGTCACGCACCACGGCCTGCTCCACCCACACGGTGAGCACGCTCTGCAGGTAGTCGAAAATGTTCTTGAGCAGGAAGATGACCAGAAGCGCAAGGCAGATCCGCGTGAGCGAGAGGAGCGGATTCCCGGTCAGGAAGAAGTGCTCGAACCAGGTTCGAAGCGATTGTTTCCACGCCGTGAACCGCGCCGGGACGCTCCTGGCCGCCGTGCCGGCGGAGGCGGCGTTGCCCGAGGATCCGCTGCCGGAGGAGGCTCCCCCGGCCGCTCCGCCCGTGACCGCCTCGATCATGGCCCCGGGAGCCGAGGGCGAGACGGCCCCAGGAGCCTGCGTCGAATCCGCGACCGAAGCCGCCGTGCGCGGCGTGAACAGGACCTTCACGAACGGCGAGATCATTCCGATCGTCATGCCGCTGGAGAGAGCGAACCCGACCATCAGGAACGCCGTGAGAATCAGCCGACCGCGGTAGGGGCGCAGATAGCGCAACAGGCGCAGCGAGGTGCTGTCGCGTCTCACAGGGCGGCCGGCCGGAGCGGGACCATGTCAGGCCGCGGGATCGTTCGGCGCTCCGATCCGGCCCAGCCAATCGAAATTCCGAACGAACGCCTCGTTGAAGTCGTAGCCTCGCGAGAAATCCTTCATCGTGTCCTGCTCTGTCTTCCCCAACAGGCCCTCGTCGACCATTTGAAAGACGATTTCCCCGAAGTCCTCCGTCTTGACGATCCCCCACTGCTCGAAGACCACCTTCGCCATGGGGCCGAACCGGTCCAGCGCCAAGCGCCGGATTCCGTCCAGGAGCTCCTCGCCGCTGACGTGGCGCACCTCGCCCAGACCCTGGACCGTGAAGCCCACGGCGTCGAGCGTGAAACGATACGCGTTCGGCTTGTAGCGCCCGAACTTCTGAGCCACGTCCAGGATCGCGTTTTCGAGATCGGAGGCCATATCAGCGCACGTCCCGACGGGTGAGGATGGTGTCCTTACGGAATCGGTCGAGTGTCCGGAGGTGGTCGACGTTGTAATGCAGGCCGCGGCTTTCCTTGCGCCTCAGCGCGGAGGCGACCATGAGGTCCGCCACGAGGCCGATGTTGCGGAGCTCGACCAGATCGCTATCGAGCCGGTAACGCCAGTAATCCCGCTCGATCTGGTCGCGAAGCGCGCCGACCATGGTGGCGGCCCGCTTCAACCGCTCATCGCTCCGGACGATGCCCATATAGTCCCATAGGATGCGCCGCAGCGCATCCCAATTGTGGTCGAAGATCACCTGCTCCTTGGGCGTGATCGCGCCGTCCGTGCGCCATGCCGGGAGCCTGGGCGGGCGCGCCCGGCCCTCCGAGAGGAGCTGGTCCAGAACCGCGCGCCCCGCGCGCCGCGCGAAGACCAGCGCTTCCAGGAGCGAGTTGGACGCCAGGCGGTTGGCGCCATGCACGCCCGTGCAGGCCACCTCGCCGCAGGCGTAGAGCCCCGGGATCGCGGTGCGCCCATCCAGATCGGTCACCACCCCGCCGCACATGTAGTGGGCCGCGGGGACGACCGGGATCGGCTCGTGGAAGACGTCGTACCCGTATCCGAGCACGCGGCTCGTGATGTGCGGGAACCGTTTCTTGAGAAGCCTCGTTCCGAGCCGTGCGAGATCGAGAAGCACGAACTTGTCCCCCCGCCGCTTCATCTCCGAGTCGATGGCGCGCGCCACGATGTCGCGAGGCGCCAGGTCGCCGAGCTTGTGATACCGGTGCATGAACGGCTTTCCGTCGGTCGTCAAAAGCTTGGCGCCTTCTCCGCGCACGGCCTCGGAGATCAGGAACGACTTTGCGTCGGGGTGAAAGAGGCACGTCGGATGGAACTGGATGAACTCGAGGTTCGCGACGGGAGCGCCCGCGCGAAAGGCCGCGGCCAGGCCGTCCCCCGTGGCGATGTCCGGGTTGGTCGTGTAGAGGTATGCCTTTCCGGCGCCGCCCGTCGCGAGGACCGTGGCGCGAGCCGCGCACGCGCGGATCTTCCCGCTCGCGCGGTCCAGCACGTACGCGCCCCAGACTCGGTCGCGCTCGGGAGAGGTCTTGCGTCCCGCCAGATGCCTCGACGCGAGGATCAGGTCCACCATGATGTGGTTCTCGAGGATCGAGATCTTGGGATGCGCCTCGGCGAGACTCAAGAGTTTTGTCTCGACCTCGCGGCCCGTGCGGTCCTTCGCGTGAACGATGCGCCGGCGCGAATGCCCGCCTTCCCTCCCGAGCGCGAGCGCCCCAGGCATCTTCGGGTCCCGGTCGAAGCGAACCCCGAGAGAAACCAGATGCGCGATCTCGTTCGCGCCCTCCTCGACCAGGACCCGCACCGATTCCGGATCACAGAGTCCCGCCCCGCACACCAGGGTGTCGCGCTCGTGCAGCTTGAGCTGATCGTCCTCGCCGATCGCGGCGGCGATGCCTCCCTGGGCGTAGTTGGTGTTGGACTCGTGGCCCTCCCTCTTGGTCACGATCATCACGCGGGCGTACTGGGCGGCGTGAAGCGCGACACAGAGACCCGCGATCCCGCTTCCGACGACCAGGACGTCGGCTTCCAACCTGCCGCCACGCTTCGCGGCGCCTCCTGGCCGCTTCATTGCGCCGCCCTCAGGCCGGCAGCCGCGGCCCGGATCGCCCGGAGTGCTTCATCCACCGGGTCGAGCGGCGCGATCCCGGTTCGGATCACGCGCACCGGCAGGGCGCCGCCGAGATCGGCAGGCCACCGCGGCTCGTCTTTCTCGGTGATCAGGACCACCTCGGCTCCTTCGCGCGCGCCACGCGAGAGCGCGGTACGGAGCGCCGAGACGCTCCAGCGCGCGTGGTCCGGAAACGCCGCGTGATATCGAAGATCCAGGCCGGCCGCCAGGACGAAGCGTGTGAGCCGGGCAGGCGCGCCGATGCCCGACACGAGCGCGACGCGCGAGCCGGGCGCCGGCGTCTCCGGCGTCCCTGCCGTACCGGGCGGGCTCGTCCCCAGCATGGCTCGCCGGAGGCGAAGCCGCGGGATCCCAGGCGCCTCGCGGTCGAGCCACGCTGCCGTCGATTGCGGAATCACCTCATCCGGCTCCTCGAGCACGAACACGATTCGCGTGGCCTCGCGGATCGCCGACCCCGGCCTTCTCAAGGGACCGGCCGGAAGAAGCTGCCCGTTGCCCAGCGGCCTCCGGGAATCGAGCGCCACCCAGAGCTCGTCCCAGGCGAGGCTCTCCTGCTCCCATCCGTCGTCCAGGATCAGGACCCGCGCGCCATAACCGGATCGCGCGGCCCTCCCCGCGCGCATGCGGTTCGGATCGATCGCCACGGACACCTCGCGCGGGAGGCTGCGGCGGAGCGCCAGCCCCTCGTCGCCGTAGCGCGCGATCGCCTTCGCCAGAGGATAGCCCGCGAAATCCGGAACCACCCCACGATCGTCGGGCGGCGCATCCGCCCCATGACCGCGCAGGAGGATCGCCGCGCGTGCCCCCGAGGCGGCCGCCTCCGTCGCGAGCCATCGGGCGATCGTGCTCTTCCCGGTTCCCCCGACGGTGAGATTTCCCACGGCGACGACATGGCAACCCTCGATCGGGCGCCGATTCGCGCGGGCGCGCGATCGCGCGACGCCGGAAAGGACGGCGTAGCCGGCGGCCAGCGGCAGAAGCGCCTTGGTCCAGGATGGCGAACCGGGCTCCCCTGACCAGGAGCGCTCGACCCATCCGGCGATCCCTCTCACGGCGTGAGCCCGAATCGCTCGAGCGCCTCGAGGGAGCGCCGCGCGGAATCCGAGGTCCTGGCGGCGGCCCGCGCCGCGCCGCGTCCCATGGCCCGAAGCCGGTCCGGGTCATGGAGCAAGGAGAGGATCGCCTCCGCGGCTTCCTCGGCCCCCGCGCCGCCCATGGCTCCCGCACCGTCCGCGGCCTCCGGCACTCGAAGGAGAGCCCCCTCGATGGCGAGCGCATCCAGACTCTCCTCGATCGCGCCCGCGTGCGGACCCACCACCACGGCGCACCCACGCGCCGCGGGCTCGAGCGCGTTATGGCCCCCGTAGGGCGCGAACGTGCCGCCCACGACCGCGATCGCCGCCGATTCGTAGGCCAAGGGAAGCTCTCCCTGGGTCGCGAGGATTCCCACGCTCGAGGCCGCGCCTCCCGCGTTGAGCCCCGCGATCCATTCCGGGAGCGTGGCCCTCGCGCGATCCGCCTCCCGCCGCACCGAGACGGGGACGCCCGCGCGAGCGAGCGCCGCGAGCGCTCGCGTCAATCCCTTCTCGTGACGCGGCGCGACCACAAGCGCCCGCTTCCCATCGCGCGCCAGGCCGCGGGCCACCGCGAGCGCGACCGGCTCCTCTCCGGGCCGGAGGCTTCCGAAGACGACTGCGGCGCGCGACTCCGGATCACGCGAGGCGGATTCCGTGGGCGGCTCCGCTTTGAGATCCCCGGTGACCGCGATGCGCGAAGCGGGCACGCCAAGCGAGGAGAATCGCTCCGCGTGGCGCTCGGACTGCGCGAGCACCCAGACGCCCTCGCCGAAGAGGCTCCTGCCAGCGAGACCCCAGCGGCGGAGCCGCGCGCTCGTGCGCTCCGAGACCGTGGCGCTCACGAAGACGACCGCCACGCCGCGCCGTCTCGATTCGAGAATCAGATGCGGCCAGACCTCGGTCTCGATCACGTCGAGGCGCCAGGGCGTAGCGGCGCGCAGAAACGAGCGGAGAAGCTGCGGCAGGTCCAGCGGCGCCACGCGGGCGATCACCCGATCTCCCAGCTCGGCGCGCGCTCGCGCGAGTCCCCGCTGGGTCCTGGTGGTGAGGAGAACCGGCGCGCGCTGTCCCGCGTCAAGGAGTGTCCCGATCCAGGTGCGCGCCGCGACCACCTCGCCCAAGGAGGCCGCATGGACCCACACGCTCCCTGCGGCCTGGGCAAGCTCCTCCGTCCCTCCCGTGAACGCCGATCGCCACGCGCTTCCCCGACGCCCGAAGGCGCACAGGAGCGGAGCGGCCACTCCCGCGAGCGTCGTGGCGCTCCGGTAGGCGGCAAGACCGATCGGCATCATGTTCGTGAGCCCTTCGCCACAAATTCCATCAGCGCCTCCGCGGCCCGGTCCGCAGCGCCAGGTCCGCCCAGCCGCTCCGGGATCGAGGCAAACGCGCGAAGCTGCGCCTCGCGATCCCGCCCGTCTCCGAGAAGTTTCGCCAGATCGGCGGCGATCTTCGGGCCGGTCACGTCGTCCTGGATCAGCTCGGGGGCGGCGCGGGTGCCCGAGACCAGATTCGCGAGTCCGATCGAGGGCACGCGGACCAGGCGGCGGGCGATCTCGTAATTCAGGCGCCCGGTCCTGTACACGATCACCTGGGGCACACCCAGCGCCGCTGTCTCGAGCGTCGCCGTGCCCGACGCGACAACCGCGGCGTCGGCCGCGCGCAGGAGATCCTTTGTGTCCTCGCGCCAGCTTATCGGGGCGAGGATCTCCCACATGCGGCGGGTCGCGGGCGAGCGTAGCGCCGCCTCGACCTGGCCGGCGTCGCTCACCGCGGCGCGCACCGGGGTCCCCAGATGCGCCGCGAGCCGCGCGGCGCCGTCGAGCATGGGCCCCAGGTGGCGCGCCACCTCCTCCCGCCTGCTCCCCGGCAGGAGGGCCACCAGACGTGCTCCCGGAGTGACCCCGAGCGCCTCCCTCGCCGCGGCGCGCTGGGCCGCCGTGGCCGGGGCGAGCGCGCCCGCGGGATGGCCGACCCACCGCGCGGCCGCGCCCTCGCGAGCCAGGAGCTCGGACTCGAACTTGAAGAGAAGGAGCGTGAGATCCACGTCCTCACACATGCGCCGGATCCGTCCGCCGCCCCAGGCCCAAATCTGAGGACAGACGTAGTAGACCACGCGCCGGCCCATCCGCTTTGCCTGCCGGGCGAGCCCGAGATGAAGCCCGGGGGAATCGATGGGCAGGAAGACGGCATCGCGATGCTCGGTCAGGAGCCGGACGATCCCGCTCCGGGCGCGCCGGATCTCGGGAAGCTTTCCCAGGAGCGAAGCGAAGCCCATCACCGCGATCGATTCCATCGGCACGACCGCGCGAAGGCCCGCGGCGCGAAGCCTCGGTCCCCCGATCCCTGCCGCCTCGACCGGGACTCCACGGGCGCGAAGCGCCAGGAGCAGGTCGGCTCCCAGGCGGTCCCCGGAGGGCTCGCCCGCGGACAGGATGAGAAACGGAAAGCTCAGACGGGGAGGCCCAGCGGGAGGTTGCGCGCCGCCTGCGCCCGCACTTCCTCGGCCACCCGCAGGGCGTCCAGCGCCACCTCGGTCTCCTCCCACGAGCCCTCGGGCTCGCTCGTGAGCGCGAGGAAATGGGTGAGCTCGGATTCGAGCGGATCGCGCGAATCGACGTGGATCGCGAGCGGCCGGATCCTCCGCAGCAGATCCTCGGGCGCGGCCGGATCCGCGGGCTTCAGGGTGTACGCCTCGACGCTCCGATTCAGGCAGTCGATCGATAGATATTCGTTGGACTCGAAGAAACGGATTTTTCGTATTTTCTCGCGGGACACCCTGCTCGCGGTCAGGTTCGCCACGCAGCCGGAGGCGAAGGTGAGCCGGGCGTTGGCGATGTCGATGTGCGGCGTGAGGACCGGGACGCCCACGGCCAGCACCTGGGTCACGCGCGAGCGCGTCAGCCAGAGTGCCAGGTCCAGGTCGTGAATCATGAGGTCCAGGATCACGTCCACATCGATTCCGCGCGGAACGATGGGCGCCAGTCGGTGCGCCTCGATGAACCTCGGGGACTTGATGTGGGGGCGTGCGGCCTGCACCGCGGGGTTGAACCGCTCGACCTGGCCCACGTAGAGGGCGCGCCGGCTCTCGCGCGCGGCGGCGAGCATGGACTCCCCCTCCTCGGCGGTCTGGGCCATGGGCTTTTCCACGAGGACGTGGAGCCCGCGCGAAAGGCAGTAGTGGGTCAGTTCCGCGTGAAGCGGCGTGGGCGCGGCGATCGAGACCACGTCCACCGTGTCGGCGAGCGCCTCGAGCGACTCGGCGATGGTGATTCCCAGCTCGCGCGCGGCGCGGTGCCGCGCGGCGGGATTCGGATCGTACGCCCCCACCAGCGAGGCGCCCTCGATCTTGGACCAGGCGCGCGCGTGATGGTGGCCCAGGTGTCCGACCCCGACCACCCCCACGCGGGGCCGGCTCACCGCACGATGCCTCGCTCCGAGCTGCGCACGAATTCGATGAACTCGTGGATCTCGGGATAGGGCTTGAGCTCCCGCGCGATGCGGGTGAGCGCCTGAGCGACGTTGAGCTGCGACCGGTACAGGATCCGATACGCCCGCTTCAACTCCAGACGCACCTCCGCGGGAATGCCGCGGCGGTCCATCCCGACGGAATTGAGGCCGCAGGCGCGGAGCGGATTCCCCGCCACCTTGACGTAGGGCGGAACGTCCTGTGGCACGCGGGACGCGCCCCCCACGAAGGCGTGGCAGCCGATCGTCACGAACTGATGCACCGGAGTCCCGCCTCCGATGATCGCGAAGTCGTCGATCCGCACGTGCCCGCCGAGATTCACCGTGTTGGCTAGAATCACGTGGTTTCCGATGCGGCAGTTGTGCGCGATGTGGGTGTAGGCCATGAGCAGGACGTGGTTCCCGACAATGGTCGCCTCGCCCTCCTCGGTGGCCGCGTGGATGGTGGCGTATTCGCGAACGACCGTGTCGTTGCCGATCTCCACCTCGGTCGGCGCGCCCCGGTACTTGAGGTCCTGGGGGATGTTCCCGATCACGGCCCCGTGGTGCACCTGGCAGCGAGGGCCGATCGTCGTCCTACCCTCGATGATCGCGTGGAGACCGACCTGGGTGCCCTCGCCCAACCGCACCCTTGGACCGATGTAGGCGAACGGCCCGATCACCGTTCCCGCGCCGAGCTCGGCCCCCTTGGCCACGATGGCGGTCGGATGCACCGCGGGCGGCGCGCTGTGAGGCTCGGGGAACGGAACGACGGAGCCCGGGACGCGCGCCCAGGCGCCGGTCAGTCCGTCCGCTTCAGGAATCGCGATCGACAATGCTTGAGAGAAGCTCTGCTTCCGCGACGAGGTCTCCATCGACGTAGGCCTTCCCCTCCATTTTGCAGATGCGTGATTTCAGGCGAAGGAGCGTGAGCTCGAATCGTAGTTGGTCTCCGGGCCGCACCGGCTTTCGGAACTTGGCCCGGTCGATGCCGATGAAATAGACCAGCTTCTCCTCCGGTTGATACGACGAGTTCAAGAGCAGAACCCCGCCACACTGGGCCATCGCCTCGATGATGAGAACCGCGGGCATGATGGGATGACCCGGGAAATGGCCGACGAAAAAGGGCTCGTTGATGGTGACGTTCTTGATGCCGACGACGCGGTTCTCCTCGAGGCTCAGAATCCGGTCGATGAGCAGGAACGGATAGCGGTGGGGCATGATCTTCATGATGGCGGCGATATCGAGCTCGATGGGGCCTCGGGAGCCGTTCCCCTCGGAGGCGCGCGCGGCCTGCTCCGGCCGGTTGCTCACCGCCGGGCGCTTCTCCCGACGGTCGCTCGCGGCCGAATGCTCGGTCGCGGCCAGCCGCTGCACGAAGCGCACGTTGGTCGCGTGTCCGGACTTGATGGACACGAAATGCCCCAGTGCCGGGCGGCCGAGCAGGTAGAGATCGCCGATGAAATCCAGGATCTTGTGGCGGACGAACTCGTTCTCGAAACGCAGCGGCTCCTGGTTCAGGATCCCGGTCGGCTGGACGACGACCGCGTTCTGGAGGGTGCCGCCCAGGATCATCCCGCGCGCGCGCAGAGCATCCACGTCGCGCTGGAGCACGAAGGTGCGCGCCGGCGCGATCTCCTTCACGAAGACGTCCTTGTCGATATCGTAGGTCGCGTGCTGCGTGCCGAGATAGGCGTCGTCGTATTCGATGGTGAACGTGATGCGCAGGCCATCGTGCGGCAGCGCCACCAGCACGACGCCATTCTCCTCGTAACGGACAGGCTCGGTCACGCGGAAGTAGCGCCGCGGGACGTGCTGATCCACCAGGCCCGCCTCCTGGAACATGCGCACATAGGGCGCGGCGCTTCCGTCGCGCGGCTCGGCGGGCTCCTTCGCGGTCAGGGCGATGACCAGATTGTCGATCTCGAGTCCCGCCGCGGCCGCGAGGATGTGCTCCACGGTGTGCACCTCGGCGTCCCCGCTCTTCAAGATCGTGCGCCGCATCTGCTCGGTGTCCACGCGCGCGTAGCGTGGGGCCACCGGGATCTCGGGGGCACCGGGCAGGTCGAGCCGGATGAACCGGATTCCGGAGTCGGGAGGAGCCGGCCTGAACTCCACCCGGCACGGCAGACCCGTGTGGAGACCCACGCCCTCGAAGGAGATGGGCTTGGCGATGGTGCGCTGGCTGGCGGTCTTCACAGAGGCTCTTTGGAGCCCTCGAGCTCTTCCACGCGGCGCTTCAGGGCGCGCACCGTCTGGATGAGCTCGGGAAGATTCCGAATGCTCGCCTCGATGCGTTTCGCCTGACGCAAGGGCATGGCCGGGCAGCCGAAGATCCGCTCGCCGGGCTTCACCGATTTCGAGACTCCGGATTGGGCGCCCACCGTCACGCCGTCGCCGATCTCGATGTGGCCCACGACGCCGACCTGCCCCGCCAGCACCACGTGGTCGCCGAGCACGGTGCTCCCGGAGATGCCCACCTGGGCGACGATGATGCAACTCTTTCCCGTCTGGACGTTGTGGGCGATCTGGACCAGGTTGTCGATCTTGCTTCCGTTGCCGATCCGGGTGGTGCCCGTCGTGGCGCGGTCGATGGTGACGTTGGCCCCGATCTCGACGTCATCGCCGATCTCGACGTTTCCCACCTGAGGCAGCTTCCGGTACACGTCGCCGTCGCGAACGAACCCGAAGCCGTCGCTCCCGATGACCGTTCCCGAATGCACGATGACCCGGTCTCCCAGGACGCATTCCTCGCGCACGGTGACCCGAGGGTAGAGGAGGGCCTCGGCGCCGATCCGGCCACGCGCGCCTACGTAGCATCCCGCGTGAATGACGGCGCGCGCGCCGATCCTGGCGCCCGGCTCGATCACCACGTGGGGCCCGATGTAGGCGTCGGCCGCCACGGAGGCGTCCGGCGCGACCACCGCGCTCGGGTGCACGCCCGGAGCGGGGCGCTCCTTGTCGCCGGCGAACAGTCGAACAGCCTTGAGGAACGCCAGGTAGGGATTGGGATTCTCGATCAGCGGCTTCCCGATGTTCCGGTGGTTCTCGGAAACGATGACGGCGGAAGCCTGGGTCAGCTCGAGGTAGGGTTCGTAGCGCGGGTTGGCCAGGAAGGTGAGCTCACCCTCGCGGGCCTCGCGGATACCGGCCACGCCGGTGATCTCGACGGAACCATCGCCGACGACCGTACCATCGATCGCCCTCGCGACCGCCTCCAGCGTGACCTTCATTGGTGGACTCCACTTGAATCGGTTCGCGCTACCCGCTTCGGGAATCGACTACCGTGTTCCCCTCGAAGTAGCCGGCGCCGCGCCGGAAGGCTGCGGCAGTCCGCTCGAGTCTTCCTTCCTCATCTGCTCGAGGACCCGGTCGGTCAGATCGAGCGTCCGATCGCCGAAGATGATATTGCCGTCGGCCGCGTCCAGGATGATCGACCAGCCCTCGTCCGAGCCGAACGCGGTCACGATCTTGTGAACCCGGTCGACGATCGGCTTCAGGAACTGCTCGTTCAGCTTGGAGACGTCGCCGTTCGGACCCCAGTTCTTCTGAACGAACGCGTCGTAGTCGGCGATCTTCTTCTGAAGCGCCTGATTCTGCTCGTCGCGCTTGGCCTCGCTCAGCATGGGACCCTGAGCGTCGAGCTTGCGCTGCAGGTCGTCGATCTCGGTCTTCTTCTCCCGGGCGGTCTTCGTGAGCTCCTGGACTTCCCGGTTGAACGACCTCTGGGCCTCCTGGGTGCCGGCATAGTCCGAGAAGATCCGTTCGGAGTCAATGAAGCCGATCTTCAGGTCGGCCCCGATCCCCACGCCCGGATTGGCCAGACAAAGCACGGCGATGGCCCAGACTACCGTACGCCACGAGCGCTGTCGAGTCATATGCTAATCCCTTCTGCTAGAATGTGTTACCCAGCTGGAAATGGGGCTCCCAGCGGGACCCGTCCTCGCGGTCCAGGCCGTACCCCAAATCGAGTCCGACCCGGCCCAGAGCGGGCACCTCCAACCGGATGCCGATCCCGACCGACTTCCTCAGATCGCCAAGGTCCAGATCGCGGGTCGAGTTCCAGGTATTCCCCGCCTCGAAGAAGAGGAGCCCGTGGAGCGGGTCCGCGATCGGAAACTGTAACTCGCTGGTCAGGATGAGCATGGTCTTGCCGCCCGGGTAGCGGTCCAGGATCGCGCCGGTTATGGAGTCGCGGGCGATGTTCGCCCGGGGAACGACATAGTAATCCGGATACCCGCGAAGATAATCGACGGTAGTTCCACCGAGGCGGAAACGCTCGTAGTCGGGCACCTGACCGCCTCCCAGGAACCCGGTCTTGCCCCTCAGCATGAGCACGAAGGGGCCGCTCAAGCGCGTGTAGGTCTTGTTCTCGAACGTCTCCTTGTAGAAGGACTCCACGCCCCCCAGGAGCCCTCCAGCGACCTCGTTCGTCAGCAAGATCTTCGATCCACGCGAGGGATAGAAGGGGTTGTCCGTGCTGTTCCGGTTGAAGGTGAGCGTCACGCTGCTCACCCGCCGGGGCCACTGCGTCGTGCGCAGGGCGGCCAGATTCGCGGGCTCTCCGGCCCGCACCGGCACGAAATTGCCGAGCGTCACGTCGCGGAGGTCATAGGAGATGATCCCGCGCGTGTAGTCGGGCCACCGAAGGGGACGTCCAAGCCTGATCCCGCCTCCGACGTCCTTGCGGGTATAGAAGTCGAGGTTCCGGCGGGTATTGAAGACGTCGAACCCGATGCTGAGCGGCGTGTCCTTGAACCACGGCTCCGTGTAGGAGAGCTCCAGGTCGTTCGCCCTCCCGCCCCGCTCGAGCCTGATGTTCACGCTCTGCCCGTTGCCGAAGAGATTGTTATGGCCCAGCTCGATGAACCCGGTGAGCCCCGACTGGCTGGAATAGCCCGCGCCCGCGCTGGCCGTGCCGGTCTGCTTCTCCTGCACCTTGAGCGTGAGGTTGATGTCCGCGCTGTCCCCCGTCGGCTCGTAGTCCACGTTCACGTCCTGGAAGAACCCGAGGCCGAAAATGTCGCGCTGCGTGCGCATGAGCGCCGAGCGGCGGAACGTATCGCCGGGGTAGACGCTGGCCTCGCGGCGAATGACGTTCTCCTTGGTCCGCGTGTTCCCCGTGATTTGCAGATTCGCGATCCGCGATCGCGACCCTTCCTGAACCTGGAAGGCCACGTCCACGATGGAATCGCGATCCGTCATCTTGGGCTCGATGGACAGGAAGAGGTATCCCTGCTCCTGGTAGAGCTGGTAGGCGTTCTCGAGGGTCTTCTGGACCTGGGCCTCGTTGTAGATGGAGTTGCTCGTGGGCACCGTCGCGATGGTGAGGGCCGCGGTGGGAACCGCGACGTTGCCCGTCCAGGAGATCTCGCCGAACCGGTACCGTGGGCCCTCGCGCAGGAAGACGTTGAGGATCACTCCCTTGCCATCGGGAGTGTCGACCGCCACGATCGAATCCACGTCCGCGTCCTTGTAGCCGCGCGTGCGCATGTAGAGCCTGAGCTTCGTCTCGTCCTTCTCGATGTGCTCCTGCTTGTGGACACCGCTCTTCAAGAATCCGGGCGTCTTGCTCTCCATGGATTTCGCCAGAGCCTCGCCCTTGATCGTCTGATTTCCGTGGAAGGCGATCCCGCGGACCTTGACCTTGGCCCCCTCCAGGAGATCGAAGACGACGCGGACCGCGCCCGGTCCGGCCGGCTCGGTGCGCGCCGCGGCCTTCGCGTGGGCATACCCCTCCGCTCCATAGGCCGCCTCGATCTTCCGCGCGTCCAGCTCGAGCGTTCCCATGTCCAGGAGTTGTCCGTTCGCCACGGTGAGCTTTTCCTTGAGGGTCTTCTCCTCGATCTTCTTGACCCCGTGGAACGCGATCTCCTTGATGCGCGGCCGCTCGTTGACATGGATGGTGAGGGCGACGCCGCCCGCAAGGGGGGTGTCGCTCACCGTCACGTCGGTGAAGAGCCCGGTGGCGAACAGGCGCCGAACGCCGCTCCGGACCTCACGCGGATCGTTGGGCTTGCCGGGTGCCAGGCCGAACGTGCGGATCACGACCAGGGAATCGACATTGACGAATCCCTGGGCGGAGAGGCTGCGGATGATCGGAGCGGGTGCTGCGTTCGTGTCCGGGAGCGTTGCCAGCGAATCGAGCGATGGAGCCGAAACGGAGCTGGGCGGGAGCGCGACGTGCTCGCCGGGTGCCTGCGCGAGGGCGCGCGAGTGAGCCCCGGCCCCAAGGAGCGTCACGGCCGCCATCGCGAGCAAGATTCGCGTGGCGGTGCCGGGACGCGTGGATTGTTTTCTCGAGAGCCTCAAGAGGCGAAGATCAACTCGTCACCCCGGCGGGACACCAACACGTCGCTCCCTTCCTTGAGCTGGCCCCGGAGCACGTGCTCCGAGAGCGGATCCTCGATGAGCTTCTGGATGCTCCGCTTCAACGGCCGGGCGCCCAGCGCCTCGTCGAACCCTTTCTGGATGAGCAGGTCCACGACCTCGTCCTCGAAGTTCAGCGTGATCCCGTTTCCCTTCATCCGATCCGAGACCTGGCTCAGCAAGATCTTGGTGATGGATCCCATCTGCGGCCGGTCGAGCGGATGGAACACGATCATCTCGTCGATGCGGTTCATGAACTCGGGATTGAACACCCGCTTGACCTCGTCCATGATCGCGTTCTTCATCGTCGTGTAGCTGGATGCCCCGTCGCGCTCCGTGAAGCCCAGGCTCCGGCCTCCCTTGATCTGGCGCGCGCCCAGGTTGGACGTCATGATGAGCACCGTGTTCTTGAAGTCCACCTTCCGGCGCAGACTGTCCGTGAGCTGTCCGTCGTCCAGTACTTGCAGCAGGATGTTGAAGACGTCCGGATGCGCCTTCTCGATTTCGTCGAGAAGCACCACCGAATAGGGTTTCCGGCGCACTTTCTCGGTCAGCTGCCCGCCCTCCTCATGCCCCACGTACCCCGGAGGGGCGCCGATGAGCCGGGAAACCGAGAATTTTTCCATATATTCCGACATGTCAATGCGAATCAGCGCGTCGGGATCGTCGAAGAGGAACCGGGCCAGAACCCGAGCCAGCTCGGTCTTGCCCACTCCCGTGGGTCCCAGGAAGATGAAGGATCCGATGGGCCGGCGCGGATCGCGCAGCCCGGCGCGGTTTCTCCGGATCGCGCGCGAGACCGCGGCCACCGCCTCTTCCTGGCCGACGATCGACTTGCGGAGCTCCTCCTCCATCCGGAGCAGCTTCTCCGACTCCTTCTCCTCGAGCCTCGCGATCGGGATCCCCGTCATGCGCGAAATCACCTTCGCGATCAGATCCACGTCCACGAGCGCTTCCTTCTCGTGCTTGATCTCGGTCCAGGTCTTCTTGTGCTCGCGAAGCTTGGCGCGGAGGTCCTTCTCCTTGTCGCGGAAGCGGGCCGCCTTCTCGAACTCCTGCTGCTGGATGGAGGCCTCTTTCTCCTTCGCCACCTCCTCGACCTGCTTCTCCAGCTCGCGAACCTCGGTGGGAATAGCCGATATGCTGAGCCGCGCGGAGGCGCCGGCCTCGTCGATGACGTCGATCGCCTTGTCGGGCAGGAAGCGGTCGTTGATGTAGCGGTCGGCCAGCTTCACGGCCTGGACGATGGAATCGTCCGAGTACTTCGCACCGTGGTGGGCTTCGTACTTGTCGCGCAGGCCGCGTATGATCTGGATGGTCTGGTCCACCGTGGGCGGATCCACCATGATGGGCTGGAACCGCCGCTCCAGGGCGCCGTCCTTCTCGATGTACTTCCGGAACTCGTCCAGCGTGGTCGCGCCGATGCACTGGAGCTCGCCCCGCGCCAGCGCCGGCTTCAGCATGTTGGAAGCGTCGATGGCGCCTTCCGCGCCGCCCGCGCCGACGATCGTGTGGAGCTCGTCGATGAAGATGATGGTGTCCTTGGACTCGCGAATCTCGTTCATCACCGCCTTCAGGCGCTCCTCGAACTGTCCGCGGTACTTGGTGCCCGCCACGACCGCGGCGAGATCCAGCGTCACGATGCGCTTGTCCTTGAGCGTCTCGGGAACCTTGTTCTCGACGATGCGCTCGGCCAGGCCCTCGGCGATAGCGGTCTTCCCCACGCCCGGCTCGCCGATCAGGATCGGATTGTTCTTCTTGCGCCGCGAGAGAACCTGGATCACGCGGTCGATCTCGGGCTCGCGTCCGATGATGGGGTCCAGCTTGCCCTCGCGCGCGAGCGCGGTGAGGTCGCGGCCGAACTGATTCAGCGCGGGCGTCTCCACCTTCCCCTCGCGCTCCGGCTGCGACACGGACGGCGTCCCGCCGAGGAGCTTCAACGTCTCCTCGCGGACCTTCTTGCGGTCCACGCCCAGCTCCAGCAGCACACGCGCGGCGACTCCCTCGCCCTCGCGGATGAGCCCCAGCAGGAGGTGCTCGGTGCCGACGTAGTTGTGCCCGAGCTGCCGCGCCTCGTCCACGCTCAGCTCCAGCACCCGCTTCGCGCGCGGCGTGAAGGGGATCTCCCCGATGGTCAGCGTGCCGCCCGTGGAGGAGACCATGCTCTCGACCGCCTGGCGAATGGCGTCCAGATCCAGACCCAGATTGTTCAGCACGGTGGCCGCGATGCCCTCTCCCTCGCGAATCACGCCGAGGAGCAGGTGCTCGGTGCCGATGTAGTCGTGCTGGAGCCGCGCGGCTTCTTCCCGCGCGAGATACATCACCTTCCGCACACGTTCCGTGAACTTGTCATGCATGGATCGTGACCTCCCCCGCCTGGTGGCTAATTGCTCGTAACCGGAACCGAGCCTCCCTCGCCGAGAAGCCTCCGGATATATTCCGCTCTCAAGATGTTCCGCTCGCGCGCCTCCAACTCCCGCCCCGCCTGGATCTGGAGGTGCGCCGGCTGCGAGCGCACCAGCAGCTCGTTCAGCGTCTGCACGCTCGCGAGGCCCTCGATCCTGAGCGCCACGCCGAAGCGGACGGCCGAGGAGAGATTGACCACCTCCTGCGAGGAGATCACGCGGCTGTGGCGCAGCGTACCGTATGCGCGCCAGATCTTGTCCTCGATCTGCACGCGCGCGTCTTTAAGAAGCTCGTCGCGCGCCCGCTGCTCGGAATCGATGATCTGCTTCGTGACGCGCTCCAGGCTGTCGATGGTTTCCCGCTCGTTCTGCCCCAGGGTCGTCTGGTTGCTGATCTGGAAGAAATTCCCCATGATCTGGGAGCCTTCTCCGTAGAAACCGCGCACCGCGAGCCCGACCTGCGTGATTCCCTGCAGCACGCGCCCGATCTGCTTCGTGAGCACGAGGGAGGGAAGGTGGATGAGCACCGACGCCCTCATTCCCGTGCCGACGTTGGTCGGGCACGCGGTCAGGTATCCCAGCTCGTCGCTGAAAGCATAGTCCAGGTCCTGCGCCAATTCATCATCGATGGCGTTGACCGATTCCCACGCGGACTTGAGCTGGAAGCCGGACGCCAGAGCCTGCAGCCTGAGATGGTCCTCCTCGTTCACCATCGCGGAGATGCTCTCGTCCGGGAGCACGAGAAGACCGCGAAGCTTGCCGTTGTCGGCGAGATCGTTGCTGATCAGATGCCGCTCGACCAGGAACTGGCGATCCAGCGGCGTCAGCTCGCGCATCTCGAGCGCGAGCGACTGCGTGAGGGCCGGTGTCTTCCGCACCGCGGAGACGATGCTCGAGTACACCATGACGAGCTGCTCCTCGCGCGCCCGGTGGGTGAACGGCACACCCGACAGATTCCGCGCGAGGCGGACGCGCGTGCTCAGAACAATGTCCGACGCGGGACCCGATCCGTCGAGCCAGCGGCCCAGCGAGGCGCTGATTCCCGTGAGCTTCACGCGGCTCCTCCTCCCACGCTCCGGACATCGTTCGATTCCATCTTCTTGATCTTGTCCCTCAGACCGGCGGCCGATTCGAAATCCTCGCGCTCGACCGATTTCTGGAGCTCTTCGTGGAGCCGCTGAACTTCCCGCCTCAAGGCTACGCGCGCGGCGTCACGCACGGGGGCTTTCCCCACGTGCTTGGTGCTGCCGTGCACCCGGCGCAGAAGCGGGCGAAGCTGGGAGCGGAAGGTCGGATAGCATTCGGAGCACCCGAGCCGCCCGGTTTCCTTGAAGTTGGAGTAGACGAGACCGCACTTGGGGCACTGCACCCGGCCCACACGGGCCTCCTCGGCGGAGCCGGGCTGTTCCACCATCCCGGCCAGAAGATCCCCGACCGAGAACTTCGTCTTCACGAGCGGCACGTGGTACCCCTTCTCCTCCGCGCACTTCTCGCAGACGTGGTATTCCGATTTCTTGTTGTTGACGATCTCGGTGAAGTGAACGACCGCGGGCTTCTTGCCGCAAATTTGACACTGCATGGGCGTTCCTTCTTGGTTGGCCGAATGTCCTGACTGGTTAGATGCGACCCGACTCAATTTTAATCGGCCTGAGATAACCGTCCTCAAGAGTAACCACCCGGCCCGCCGACCGCGCCACATCTGGATTATGTGTCGCAATCACAATGGCTTGCCGTTCCCGGGCCCGGTATCTCTCGAAGATTTCCAGCAGATTCGCCGAAGCGCGCCGGTCCAAATTGCCCGTCGGCTCGTCCGCCAGAAGGACCGCAGGCCTCATATGCAAGGCGCGAGCCACTGCCACACGCTGCTGTTCCCCGCCCGAGAGCTCCCCCGGCTTGTGCTCGGCCCGGTCGATCAGGCCCAGGTCCCGGAGCAGGCTCTCGGCCCGGGCCTTAGTCGCCGCCCGCGAAGCGCCCGCGACCCAGCCCGGCATCATGACGTTCTCGAGGGCCGTGAACTCGGGCAAGAGCTGGTGGAACTGGAAGACGAATCCCACGGCCCGGGCGCGAAGCCGCGAGCGCCCCGCCTCGTCGAGGTCCGAGAGATCCTCGCCGCCGATGCTCACGGTTCCGGCCGTCGGCCGGTCGAGACCGCCCAGCAGATGAAGAAGGGTGGATTTTCCGGACCCGGAGGCCCCCACGACCGCCACCACCTCCCCGGGGTCCACGGACAGATTGACGTCTTTGAGGACTTCGATCGGCGCCGCGGCGTCATGATAGGTCTTTGCCAGCCCTCGGGCCAGGAGCGCCGGCGCGCGTACCGCCGCGTCATTCATACCGGATCGACTCGACGGGAGCAAGCCTCGCGGCCCGCCAGGCCGGATAGAGGCTCGCGACAAAACAGAGCGCCGTCGCCGAGATCGCGACGAGCGCGAAGTCGGTCCATTCCATTTTGACGGGCAGCGTGTCGATGAAATAGATCTCACCCGGGAGGTGGAGCAGCTTGTACCGGCCTAGGACGAACGAAACCGCCCATCCCACGAGGAGCCCGAGCCCCGTTCCAGCCAATCCGACGAGCGTCCCCTGCAGGAGGAAGATACGCATGATTCCCTGCGGGGTGACTCCCATCGTCCGTAGAACCCCTATGTCCCGCCGCTTCTCCAGCACGAGCATCACGAGGCTCGACACGATGTTCACGGTCGCTACGATCACGATCAGGATCAGGATGGTGAACATGACGGCCTTCTCGATTTTCATCCACGCGAACAGATTCCGGTTCAGGTCGATCCAGTTCGTCACGCGATAGCCCGACCCCAGCGCCCGCTCCAGACTGGAGGACGTCTCGCGCGCGCGGAACATATCGGGAATCCGTAGCTCGTAGCCCGTGACGCCGCGTCCCATCCCGAAGAAGTCCGCCGCCGTCTCCATCCGAACGATGCCGAACGAAGAGTCGTACTCGTAGAGACCGGAGCGGAAGATCGAGCCGACGCGGAGGCGCTTCACGCGCGGAATACCGCCCAGGATGCCGCCGGGATCCTCGGAGGGAAGGCTGATGAGGATGATGTCGCCTACCGCGACGCGGAGCCGCACCGCCAGCTCCTCCCCGAGCCCGATCCCGGGCAGATCGCCTCCGTCGAGCGGGTGTCCGGGAGGCACGAGGTGGGTCATGATGTCGGTGACGCGCGACTCCCCGGCCGGATCGACCCCCTTGAGCACCATCCCGTCCACGCTGCTCCGCGAGGCCACCATGACCTTTCCGTAGACGAAGGGCGCCATCGCGGCGTCGGGCGCCGCGCCCCGGATGGCCGCGACCAGGGAATCGGAAGGGACGATGGCCCGGTCGTCTCCGGAGAGAACGGCCACGTGCGCATTGGTGCCCGCGATCCTCCGCTGCACCTGGTCCTCGAAGCCGTTCATCACCGAGAGCACGATCGTGAGCGCCGCGACGCCGACGAACACTCCTCCCGAGGCGAGGAGGCTGACGAGCGTGATGAAGCTCACCCGGCGCTTGGAGCGGAGGTATCGGGAGGCGATGATCCAGACGAATCCCATACGGAGTTCCGTCGCGCGCCGATCAGCCGCGTGCGGACGTCCCCCTATTCCTCATTCCCGTCCTCGGGGCGCATGTGCGGGAACAGAATCACGTCGCGGATGGAGCGCGAGTCGGTGAGCAGCATGACGAGGCGGTCGACGCCGATTCCCACGCCGCCGGTCGGCGGCATCCCCATCTCGAGCGCGCGCAGAAAGTCCGTGTCCAGAACCTGCGCCTCCTGGTCCCCGCGCTCCCGGAGAGCCCCCTGCTGCTCGAAAGCGCGGCGCTGCTCGATGGGATCGTTCTGCTCGGAGAAGGAGTTCGCGATCTCCATCCCCGCGACGATCAGCTCGAAGCGCTCCACGACCTCGGGGTTGCCCCGCTTGATCTTCGCGAGCGGCGAGATTTCCCGGGGATGGTCGACCAGGAACGTGGGATTCCTGAGCCCGGGCTGCACCTTCACGGAAACGATCTCGTCCAGCACGCGGCCGTATCCGAAGCTCGGGTCCAGCGGGACTCCCGCTCGACCCGCCGCCTCGCGGAGGGAGCGCTCGTCCTTGGGAAGCTCGCTCACGCCCAGCCCCAGGGCCGCGGCGTCCGCGATCGTGAGCCGGCGCCAGGGGGACGCGTAGTCGACCGGAGCGCCGTCGAACGGCGCGACCAGGCTTCCGCGCACCGCCATGACGGTCTCCTGGATCATCGCCTGCGTGGTGGCGAGCGTGTCCTCGTAATCCGCGAACGCCTGGTAGAACTCGAGCATCGTGAACTCGGGATTGTGCGTGCGGTCGATGCCTTCGTTCCGGAAGTCCTTCGAGATCTCGTAGACCCGCTCCAGCCCGCCCACGATGAGTCGCTTCAGATACAGCTCGTCCGCGATCCGGAGAAAGAGGCTCATGTCCAGCGCGTGGTGATGGGTGACGAAGGGGCGCGCCGAAGCCCCGCCGTACGTAGGCTGGAGCACCGGCGTCTCCACCTCGAGGAATCCGCGCGCGTCCAGGAACGCCCGCAACGAGCGGATGATGGCCGCGCGCTCGCGGAACACCCGGCGCACGTCGTCGTTCACGATGAGGTCGGTGTAGCGCTGGCGGTAGCGGATCTCGACGTCCGTCAGGCCATGCCATTTCTCCGGCAGCGGCCGGAGCGTCTTCGCAAGAAGCTCAAGGTTCTCCACGCGGATCGTGATCTCGCCGGTCTTCGTGACGAACACGGTTCCCTCGACGCCCACCCAGTCCCCGAGATCCAGATCCATCGCCCGCGCGAAGGACTCGGGGCCCAGGACGTCCTCGCGGAAATACACCTGCTGGAGGCCGAGCGCGTCCTTCACGTGCGCGAAGGCGGCCTTGCCGTGGCCGCGCTTCGTCATGAGGCGACCCGCGTAGCGGACACGCTCGCCCGAAAGCTCGAGATCCTTCGCACGCTCCCGGATGGCGGCGGAGCCGTGCGTGACGTCGAAGCGGTAGGCGAAAGGCTGAACTCCGCTCCGGATGAGCTGTTCCAGCTTGTCGCGGCGCGTATCCTGGACCGACACGATTCTCCGGGGGGTGAGGGGATTGCCCGCCTGAGTCTCTCGGGCGAACGGGCGAACGGGGCGGACAGCGGGGGATTCTAGTGAAGCGGGACGCGCAAGGTCAAGCGCGACAGGGAAATCCGAATCTAGCGGCGGGTACGGACCCCGTGCCGCGAGGTCTCGGCGGCGGGAATCAAGGGCTCGTCTGCAATCTCGGGCGCCACGCTCGGCGTTCGGCGTGTGCCGCATCCCGGACAGAACGGCCAGCTCGCGTCGACCCTGCGATCGCACTTGAGGCAGGCGGCGGCGATGGTGTGGCCGCAGTGCGGGCAGAAGTGATACTCGGCCGCAGCGGTCTGGCGGCAGGAAGGACAGAGGCGGGCCGCTTCCTCTTCGTAGAAGACCACGCGGCGCAGCTCCTCGAGACTGGTCTCGCCCGCCATCACCTTCATGAGCCCGTCTTCTCCGATCGGCGTCATGCCGCTCTCGACGGCCGCCGCGCGAATCATGGATTCCGCCGCTCCTGCCGCGATCAGCCGGCGGAGCGGATCGTCCAATTCCAGGATCTCGAAGATGCCGGTCCTGCCGCGATACCCCGTCTGGTTGCAGTGCTCGCATCCGACCGGGCGGAAGAGCCCGACGCCCTGCGCCTCGCGCGTCGTGAGCCCCAGGATCCGAAGCTCTTCGCCCGCGGGCGCGTGCGGATCCTTGCACTTGGGACACAGGACCCGGACCAGCCTCATCGAGACCACGCTGATCAGGCTCGACGCGACCATGTAGGGCTGGAGCCCCAGGTCGACGAGACGGGTCACCGCGGAGGCCGCGTCGTTGGTGTGCACGGTGGAGAGAACGAGATGGCCGGTGATCGACGCCCGGAACGCGATCTGCGCGGTCTCCATATCGCGGACCTCGCCGATCATCATGACGTCGGGGTCCTGGCGCAGCATGGCGCGCAGGATCGCGGCGAAGGTCTTCTTGCTCTTCTCGTCCACCTGGACCTGGTTGATTCCCGCGATCTGGTATTCGATCGGATCTTCCACGGTCAGGATGTTCTTGGTCACGCTGTGGATGTGTTGCAGGAGCGAATAGAGCAGCGTGCTCTTGCCGCTCCCGGTCGGACCTGTCACCGCCACAATCCCCTGCGGCCGCTGCCCGTAGGCGCGAATCTTCGTCAGCGCCGACTCGGAGAGCCCCAGCGAGTCCAGATGGAGCGCCGAACGTTCCTGATCCACGATGCGGATCACGATCTTCTCGCCGTGCGCGGTCGGCAGGGTCGAGACGCGGAGGTCGATCCGCCTGCCGTCGATCTCCACGCGGAAGCTGCCGTCCTGGGGCAGGCGCTTCTCCGCGATGTCCAGGCTGGCGAGAATCTTGATGCGCGAGACGAGCGCTCCCTGCGTCCACTTGGGCAGCCGCTCCAGGTCTTGCAGAAGGCCGTCCACGCGGCACCGCACGCCAACCCACTTCTCCTGAGGCTCCACGTGGATATCGCTCGCGCGCATCTCGACCGCGCGCGTGATCACCCAGTTCGCAAGACGGACGATCGGAGGCCCCGCGCTGATCTTCATCAGCTCGTCGAGGTTTTCCTCCCCATCCGTCGTGACGATTTCTCGAAGCTCCTGGACGGGACCGTTCTTGATGATGTTCTCGAGGATCTCCACGACCGAGGCGTCGATGTGGTAGTACTTCGCGATCGCTTCGACGATCTCCGAGGGCGGCGCCAGCACGGGCCGCACGAAATATCCGCTCTGGAACTTGATGTCCTCCAGCGCCTGGGCGTTCAGCGGGTCGGCCAGCGCCACGCGGATCGTGCTCCGGTTCTCCAGCTCGATGGGGATGGCGGTGTACTTCTTGGCGAGGTCCTCGCGCACGAGCGCGATGACCTGCTCGTCGATGGCGATGGTCTCCAGCTCGACGATGGGAAGACCGAGCTGCTGGTGCAGAACGCGGCAGATGTCCGCCTCGCTCACCATTCCCTGGCGGGCCAGGATGTGCCCGAGCGGCTCCTTGGTCTGCCGCTGCCGCCTCAGCGCCTCCTTGAGCTGCTGGTCCGTGATGAGACCCGCCTCGAGAAGGTACTCCCCCAGCATTTTCCGCACGACGTTGTCGGACACGGATCGGCTCTCCTCGGACAGGGTCCACGGGGCGGCTCGATGCATGGATCGGCACCGATTCGGGGAAACTTGAGGCGGTGGGTCGGGAGGAACCGGACCGGGGAAAGCCCTGGCTTCGGGCTAGCGGCGGCCTTCGAGGCGGCTGGAGGACCGCTCCATCGCGAGCTTGCCGAGCGGCTCGCCGTACCACTCGGAGTACTTCCCGTCGAAGCAGGCGTAGCAGTGATCGTCGGGCCTCGAGACTGAGGACTTGAGCCCTTCCATCGAGAGATACCCCAGCGAGTCGACGTGGAGGTACCGCCGGATCTCCTCCACCGTGTGCGAGGACGCGATCAGCTCTTTGCGGTTGGGGGTGTCGATCCCGTAGTAGCAGGACCACCCGATCGGAGGGCTGGAGACGCGCAGATGGATCTCGCTGGCGCCGGCGCCGCGCAGCATGGCCACCAGGCTCCGGCTCGTCGTGCCGCGGACGATCGAATCGTCCACGACCACGACGCGCTTCCCGTCGAGGATGCGCCGGACCGCGTTGAACTTGAGATTCACGCCGAAGTCGCGCTTCATCTGCTGGGGCGCGATGAACGTCCGGCCCACGTAGTGGTTCCGGATGAGGCCCAGCTCGAAGGGGATCTTCGAGGCCTCGGAGAAGCCCAGCGCCGCTGAGTTGCTGGAGTCCGGCACGGAGATCACCATGTCGGCCTCCACGGGGTGCTCCGCCGCCAGCGTCCGGCCGAGCCGCCTCCGGATCCGGTCCACGCTCTCTCCGAAGATCTCGCTGTCCGGCCGCGAGAAATAGATCAGCTCGAACACGCACGCCCGGGTGGGCTTCGGCGTGAGGGCCGCGTAGGATTTCACGCCCGACCCGTCGATCACCACCATTTCACCCGGGACAATCTCCCGGACGAACTCGGCGCCCACCATGTCGAGCGCGCAGGTCTCGCTCGCGAGCACGTGCGCCTCGCCACGCTTCCCGAGGCAGAGCGGGCGGAACCCGCGCGGATCGCGTAGGCCGATCAGCTTGTCACCCGCCAGGATCACCAGCGTGTAGGCGCCCTGGCATCGCGCGAGCGCCTCGGGGATCATCCGCTCGATCTCCGTCGCCTTGGAGCGCGCGATCAGATGCAGAATAACCTCCGTGTCGCTGGTGGTCTGGAAGATGGAGCCCTGCGCCTCGAGCTCGTTCCGGAGCGCCAGCGCGTTCACCAGATTTCCGTTGTGGCCGAGCGCCAGCATTCCTTCCCGGAAGTCGACCACCAGCGGCTGCGCGTTCCGGAGGAGGCTGCTGCCCTGGGTGGAGTAGCGGTTGTGCCCGATGGCGATGGCTCCGGTAAGCGAATCGAGCACGTTCCCCACGAAGACGTCCGAGACGAGGCCCACGCCCTTGTGGTGACGGAACTCGACCCCATCGGTCGCGACGATGCCCGCGCTCTCCTGCCCGCGGTGCTGGAGCGCGTAGAGACCCGCGTATGTGAGCCGGGCCGCGTTCTCCGCTCCCCAGATGCCGAACACGCCGCACTCTTCCCGCAGACGGTCCTCGCTTCGGGGAGCCGCGGCGTCCGTTTCGTTGCGTCGTTCGGTCACAGGGTCGCTCCGTTCATGCCGCCGCCCGGAACGCGGGCGCGGGATCGGTCAGGAAACGCTCGACACGGCTCCAGTCGAGAGCGCCGGTCAGGATCAACGCCGCTTCGGCGTGTGGATTCACGAGGAGGCCATGCTTCTGGTCGCGAAGCTCTCCCAAGGCGCCGCTGAAGTAGGAGGAGGCCGCAGTGCCGTCCGGCCCGCGCGTCCAGAGCCACCACACCTTCGCACGCCGGATCGCGAGAAGCCCCGGCATCGGATGCTCGCGCAGAAGGCTCTCGCGCAGACGCTCGTCCCGCGTATCCTCCCGAGGCCTGCTCAGGATGCCCCACGCGCCCTCGGGAGGAGCCCAGGACTCCCCGCGCTCCGCGGCGGTGAGAAGGCGATAGCTCTCCTTGTTCGGGTTCACGAAGAAGTTGGAGTGCCGCACCGCTTCTCCCAGGGCGCGCTCGAACGATTCGGCCTTGATCCCCGGCTCGGGCGTGAACAGGAGAAGTTGCTCGCGCACGATTCGGTTCAACGAATACCCCGGTGCCACGAGTCCTTTCCCGGTCGTGAGGGCCGTCCAGGCCGAGAGGTCCGTGATCTTGAGCCGGACTAGGAGCACCGCGCTCACGGCCGCGCCTCCTGCGGCGCCCGCGCCGCGCGCGAGCCGAGCCGCTTCGCCAGCGACTGAAAGAGGATCCTGCCCGGACCCGCCCCTTCGAGCGCGTCCAGCCGGCCCACGGCGTCGCGGCGCCGCCGGCCCCAGTCGTTCTTCAGCTCGAGCGGAACCTGCCGGAGCCAGGACGCCCGCTCGGGATGCGGCATGAACGCGAGGACGTTCCCCGCCCGGTTCGTGATTCCCGCCGCCTCGAGCATGGCCCCATTCGGGTCGAAGGGATAGCGGTCCGCGCGTTCCCCGTCGGGACCGACGTAGCGATAGAGGGCCAGCCTCTCCGTTTGGATGCGCTCGCGGACTTCCGGGTCCGCGGTCAGGAAACGGCCCTCCCCGTGCGCGATCGGCATCGGAATCACTTCCTCGGGCGGAACCGAATCCGCGTACCAGGGGCTTCCCGGACCGGGCGAAGAGCGAAGCCACACCCACCGGCAAAGGTAACCCGCGCGTCGGGGCGCCTCGTTGGGAGCGAGCGCCATCTCCACGCGGCCGGGATGAAATCCGGGAACGAGGCCAGCCTCCACGAGCAGCTGGGCGCCATTGCAAATCCCGAGCACCGGCTTTCCCGATTCCGCTTCGGCGGCGATCCGGTCCACCGCGGGGAGCTTTGCCGCGATCGCCCCGGCGCGGATGCGGTCCTGAAACGCGAATCCTCCGGGGATCACGTAGCCCTCGAACTCGCTCCAGACCGAGGCGGGCTCGTTCCAGCGCACGATTCGCGCGGAAAGCCCTACGGCCAGGAGCGCGCGCGTGGTCTCGTACTCGCAATTGACTCCGGGAATCTGCACCACCGCGATCCTGGCCGCGCTCATTCCGCGATCTCCTTCAGCGCGCCGGCGTGAAGCCGCTGGAGCGAGTCTAAGTCCAGGTCCACCAGCGCGCGTCCTCCGTCGAGGATCCGGAAGCGCGGCTCGGCGAGCGTGCGTCCGATCATCGTAGCGTCCACGCCCCACCGCTCGAAGAGGCCGAGGAACTCCGGGAGCTTTTCCTTCGCCACCTCGAACAGGAACCCGGGGGCCTCGGAATAGAGCCGGGATTCGGAAGGGGCGCTGCCCAGGCCCGAGATCGGGATCTGGAGCCCGAGACCCTGCGACGCGTATCCGCCGAGCGCCATCTCCAGCGCCGTGATGGCGAGTCCGCCCTCGGCGATGTCGTGGCACGCCAGCGTCAATCCGCTCCGCACCGCTTCGAGCGAGGCGTAGATGCGCCGGCGCTCCCGCTCGAAATCAAGCTCGGGCAGGGGCCCGTCCGTTCGGCCCAGGAGCTGGTGGCGCAGCTGCGAGGCTCCGAGGCGGTCCTGCCTCGGGCCGCTCAGTACGAGGACGCTCTGCGGCCGCTTGATCGCGCTCGTCGTGGCCACGCTCCAGTCCGGGAACACGCCCAGCCCCGCCACGATGGGCGAGGGCTCGATGGAACGGCCCGAGTTTCCCTCGTTGTAGAAGGAGACGTTTCCCGACACGATCGCGACGGGCGGGCCCGCGAGCCCCTGTGGGCCCAGCGCGCGCGCGGCGTCGCCCAGGCCACGCACGCTCCGCACGAAATCGGCGAAGACCTCGGGGTCTTCCGGGTTCCCGAAATTGAGGCAGTCCGTCAAGGCGACCGGCTCGGAGCCGACGGCGACCAGATTACGAAGCGCTTCACAGACCACGTGGGCGGTTCCCCAGTACGGGTCCGCGGCGACCCACCAGGGATTTCCATCGACGGTGATCGCCGCGCCAAGCTTCGAGCCCGGCACCGGGGCCAGCACCGAGGCGTCGGCCTCTCCGGCGCGGATCACCATGCGGCCCTGAACCTCGGTGTCGTAATAACGGATGATCGGCTCGCGGGAGGCGAGATTCGGGCTCGCGACCAGGCGATGGAACAGCTCCTCGTGGTCTGAAACCGCGGGGAGCGGCGCCACAGCTCCCGCCGCGGCCGCGCGGGCGCGTTCGGGCCGCCGGTGCTCGATCCCGGCCGTGATCACCTCGACCGGCGAATCGCAGACCGGCTGTCCCCCTTTGAGAATGCGGTACCGCGTGTCGGACCGCACGCGTCCGACGACGGCCGCGCGCGCGCCGTGGTAGACCTCGGGAAGCGCGTATGCCGTGTTGTACATCTCGAGCACGTGGGCCGCCACGCGCTCCGGAACCACCATGGCGAACCGCTCCTGGGTCTCCGAGCACGCGAGCACCTCGGGCGGCAGGTCCTCGCGCGACGCGGGCACCAGGTCCAGATCCACGTCCATGCCGAGGCCTCCCGCGGCGGCCAGCTCGGAGGAAGCGCACGCGATGCCGCCCGCGCCCAGGTCCTTGAAGCCGAAGACGACTCGCTGCTCCTGGAGCCAGTCCAGGACCGCGCGATTCGCTTCCAGGAGGACCCGTTTCAAGAAGGGGTCCGGCACCTGGACGCGCCCGCGCTGTCCCTCGGCATTCTCCTCCAGCACCGCCGACGCGAACGATGCTCCGCCGAATCCGGTCTCGTCGGTGGGCTTCCCGATCAGGATCAGCACGTAGGGCTCGCGCCGCGCGGCCTCGGGAACGCGGCTCCTCACGACCCGGTCAGAGCGCACGACGCCGAGCGAGACCACGTTCACAAGGCAGTTCTCGTCGTACCGCGGCGAGAAGAAGACGTCGCCGCCCAGGTTCGGCACCCCGAGGGCGTCGCCGTATTGCCAGATGCCGTCGATCACGCCGCGCACGATCTCGCGCACGGTGGCCGAGCGCGGTCCGTTGGGGTCGCCGAAGCGGAGCGAGTCCATGACGCCGATCACCTCGGCTCCCATGCAGGCCACGTCCCGCACGATACCGCCGATGCCGGTCGCGGCCCCTTCCGTGGGCACGACCTGCGAGGGATGGTTGTGGCTCTCGTGCGCGATCACGAGCGCGTACTCCACGCCCTCGTGCGTTCCGAGGCGGACCACGCCCGCGTCCTCGCCGGGCCCCAGGATCACCCACGGGCTCTCGGTCGGGAGATAGTGCTTCAAAACCCAGCGGCTGCTCTTGTACGAGCAGTGCTCGCTCCACATCGTGTCGAAGATGGTGGCCTCGACGCGCGTCGGATCCCGTCCCAGCAGGGTCAGCATGCGGCGCGCCTCCCCGACCGTGAGCCGGAAGCCCTCGCGGGCCAGGATCTCGGCGACCTCGCGGTCGTCCGCGCCGGCGAAGGAGAGCTGTGGAGCACTAGCGGCTTGAGGCAATTGGCTCTCCTAGAACGCGTTCGAATATTTCATTCACGTGACGCGTGAAGTGAGCGGGGTCGAAGCAGGCGGCGAGCGCTTCCTCGCTCAGCGCGCGCTTGACGGCTGGGTCCGACGCGAGCCGGGCCCTCAGATCCGGGCCGCCCTTCCAGGCCGCCATGGAGTGCCCCTGCACCAGCGCGTAAGCGTCCTCGCGCGACATCCCGGCCGACACGAGCGCCAGGAGGACGCGCTGCGAGTAGATGAGACCGCGCGTGGCGTCGAGATTGGCGCGCATGCGCTCCGGATAGACGTTCAAGCCCACGAGCACCTCGCGCATCTGGGTCACCATGAAGTCCACCGCGAGAAAGGAGTCCGGAAGGATCACGCGCTCGGCGCTGGAGTGGCTGATGTCGCGCTCGTGCCAGAGAGCCACGTTCTCGAGAGCGACCTGGGCGTTGCCGCGCAGGACACGCGCGAGCCCGCAAATCCGCTCGCAGTTCACGGGGTTTCGCTTGTGCGGCATCGCCGAGGACCCCTTCTGCCCCTCGCGGAACGGTTCCTCCGCTTCGAGCACCTCGGTTCTCTGGAGATGGCGGATCTCGAGCGCGATCTTCTCCAGCGAGGCGCCCAGAAGCGCGATCGCCTGCACGAGCTCGGCGTGACGGTCGCGCTGCACCACCTGCGTGGAGGCCGGCTCGGGCCTGAGGCCCAGGGCGCCCAGCACCTCTTCCTCGAGATCGGGGCTGAGATGCGCGTGGGTGCCGACCGCGCCGGAGAGCTTTCCCACCTGGACGCCCTCGCGGGCGCGCGCGAGCCGTCTCTGCGCGCGTCCCAGCTCCTCGTACCAGACCAATACTTTCAGTCCGAACGTGATGGGCTCGGCGTGCACCCCGTGGGTGCGGCCCACCATCAGAGTCTCCTTGTGGCGCACGGCCAGGACCCGCACCGCTTCATGCAGAGCCGTGAGCTCCGCGGCGAGGAGCGCGCCGGCCCGGGTCAGCGTCAGCGCGAGCGCGGTGTCCACGAGGTCCGAGGAGGTCATCCCCTTGTGGAGATGCCGGGCGTCCTCGCCCCCGGTCTCGGCCACGGCGGTCAGGAACGCGATCACGTCGTGACGGAGCGTCCCCTCCAGCTCGTCCACGCGCCTGGGATCCACCGCCGCCTTGGAGCGCAGGCGCGCGGATACCCCCGCCGGCACGTCGCCGCGGCGCTCCATCGCGGCGCAGACCGCAAGCTCCACTTCGAGCCAGGTCCGGTACCGGGCCTGGTCGTCGAAGAGCGCCGCCATCTCGGGACGGCTGTAGCGCGGGATCAAGGGATCACTCCTTCAATTCCTCGAGCGTCAGCTTGAGCGGCGCGAGCTTCATGTCGCGCTCCACCGTCAGGGTGATGGTGTCCCCCACGTTCGCGCCGAAGAGCGCGCGGTACGCTTCGTTCACGTCGCCGACCGCGATTCCGTTCACCTTGCGGATGATGTCGCCCACCCGCGCGCCCGCCTTGTCGGCGGGGCTGCCCTTCTCGACCGAGGCGATGTAGAGGCCGTTCCGGTCCTTCGTGCCCAGACGCTCGGCCAGGTAGGGCGTGATGTCCCACGTCCCGACCCCGATCCAGACGTTCCGCACCTTGCCGTACCGGATCAGCTCGTCCACGACGCGCTTGACTGCGTCGATCGGGATCGCGAAGCCGATCCCCTCCGAGCCGCCGCTCTTCGTGAAGATGAACGTGTTCACACCGATCACGTCGCCGGTCGCGTTGACGAGGGGTCCTCCGGAGTTCCCCGGATTGATGGCCGCGTCGGTCTGGATCATGTTCTTGTAGATGCCGCCGCCCGTGGACCCCGCCTTGATGTCGCGCCGCGTCGCGCTGATGACGCCCGCCGTGACGGTTGGCTGCGTGTCGTTGAGCAGGAAGCCGAACGGATTTCCGATCGCGATGGCCCACTCGCCGATCATCAGGTCGCTGGACGTGCCGAGCGTGGCGACGGGCAGCTTCTCTCCCTCGATCTTCACGATCGCCACGTCGTACTGGGGATGCGAGCCGAGCACCTTCCCCGTGAAGGACCGGCCGTCGGCCAGGATCACGGTGATCTTCTCCGCGCCGCGCACCACGTGCTCGTTGGTGAGCACGTAACCCTTGGACGAGATGATGAAGCCGGAGCCCATGCTGGGGATCTGCTCGCGATACCGGTAGGACGGCATCATGTCGCGGAAGAACGGCTCGAAGAACTCGTTGGCGAGGGGGCTGGACTCGACCATGCGGGTCTGCACGACGCTGATCGTGACCACGGAGGGGCCGACCCGCTCGGCGGCAGCCACGATGGCCGTGCGCCGCGAGGAGCCCGGATCGCGCCCCCCCGGCGCCTCCTGGGCGGCCGCGGCGGCGGACGGAAGCAGGCCGCCCCTGCGAATGGAGGGCGCCAGCGAGGACGCGCCGAGAACGAGTGCTGCGAGCAGGAGAAATCCGCACACGATGCCCCAGAGCCAGGTGCTCCGCGAGCGGTTTCCGCTCCGGGGATGGCCCTTCGAGGGCTCGTTATCCGAGAACATCCAGATGCTCCTTGGGAAGCCATCCCAACCGGGGATAGCGGACCCGCATGAGATAAAGGCCATGCGCGGGCGCCGCTGGCGCCGCGCTTCTTCGATCGCGCGCCGAGAGGGCCGCGCGGATGGTCTTCGCTCCGCCACCTTCCTCGGCGGCGCGAAGCACGGTCGAGACGATGCGACGAACCATCGTGTAGAGGAAGCGGTCCGCGACGATGTCGAACCGCGTCACCGGTCCCTTCCGCGACCACCGAACCTGGGTCACGCGGCAGTCCGCGGCTTCGTCATCCCCCCCCTGCTTGGAGAATGACGTGAAGTCATGCTCCCCCAGGAGCGGCCGCGACGCGCGGCGCAACGCGCCCAGATCGGCGCGGATCGGCCTCGACCACGCGCGGTGGCGGAGGAGCGCCGACGGGCCCGAGACGATCAGGTACCGGTACGCGCGCCGCATCGCCGTAAACCGGGCGTGAAACCGGGGCTCCGCCAGGGCCGCCTCGACGATCCGAACGTCGCGCGGCAGATGGGCGTTCAACGCCGCCCGAAGCCGTTCCGGCGCGAGCTTCGTGCTCAAGGTCGCGCTGGCCACCTGCCCCGCCGCGTGACACCCCGAATCGGTCCTTCCTGCTCCCGCGATCCGGACATGCGCCCCCGTGATCCGTAGAAGTGCCTGCTCGATCTCGCCCTGGACCGTGCGGTCGCTCGTCTGCACCTGCCAGCCGTGAAAGGCGGTACCGTCGAATTCAATGCCGAGCCGCACCGTGATGGTGCGGGGCTCAGAAACCATGGAGAAACCACGCGGCCGCTCCGGCGCTTCCGGCGATCGCTCCCCATTCCCTGGGACCCCAGGACAGGACGAGACCGCTCCGGCGCGCCCGGCCGGGAACATAGCCCCGGACCGTCAGCGCGTCCGCATAGGCGTCGCCGATCCGGAGCATCGTCCCCAGAAAGGGAAGGAACCAGGCCAGGAGGTATCGCGCCAGCCCGCGCAGGCCGCCTCCGGGCCTTATCCCTCGGGCGCGGAGGGCCGTCGCGTGCTGCTCGGCTTCCCGCAGAGCGAGCGGAAGGAGCCCCGCCGTCAGCCGCGCGCTCTCGGCGAGAAGGAGAAGGAAGCGCGGCCTCGTGGGCGGCTTGAGCCCCATGAGCCAGCGCGCGATCGGGCCCAGCGCGACGCGGGCGGTCCAGCGCAGGAGATAGAGAAGGGCGAGAAGGCGGAACGCGATGACGGCGGCCGGAGCCAGAGCCTGGCGGAATCCCCTTCCCGCCACCCCGACGTGCGCGAGGAAGACGACGAGCGCCAGCCCCAGAAGCCCCGCTTCCTCCACCGCGCGCCGGCGTTCCGCGCGCAGCGCCGCGACGGCCAGGATCGGCACCGCGAGCGCCAGATCGATCCACGAGCGCGTCATCGCGACACCGCATACCAGGAGTGCGAGCGAGATGAGCCATGCGAGCGGATGAAGCCCGCGGGTCGTACCGCGTTTTGCCTGCACATTGTCGGGTTCGGGCGAGCCGGGCACCTGATGCGCTTCCTCCGTGCCTTCGGAGACGGAAGTCGGCCTTCGCCGCTCCGCCTGAGGTCTCACTTTACACGGAGCAGCGGTGTCCGTCAAATCCCGAGCGGCCCGCGACCCAGGATCAACGGTCGCGGCGGAGGGGGCGGTACCAGCCGAGGAGCGTGAGGACGAGAACCAGTCCGAGGCAGAGTCCCGTCAGCCAGTCCCCCCAGAGCCGGAACTGGGTCGGCGCTCCCCCGAGCTCGACGTCTCCCGAGAGGAGCGCTTCGCGGAAGAGCGGGCTCCGCTGCGTCACGCGGCCCATCGGATCGATGATCATCGAGATGCCGGTGTTCGCGCAACGCACCATGCCCATCCGCTGCTCCACGCATCTCAGGATGGCCATGTCGGCGTGCTGCCGCGGCGCGGCCGTGGGGCCGAACCATTCGTCGTTCGTGATGTTGACCAGGACCCGCGCGCCTTCGATCGCGTTGTCCCGCGCCAGGTACGGAAAGATCGACTCGAAGCAGATGAGGACGCCGAAGGGCGCCTTCGCGAAGGGAAAGACGACCGGCTTCGTGCCCGGAGTCCATTCGGCCTGCCCCAGGTCGATCTTGCCCAAGAACGGCAGGATGTCCTGGAACGGGATCCGCTCGCCGAAGGGAACCAGGTGGATCTTCTCGTACTGTGTCGCGATCGTTCGGGAGGGCAGGACCAGGCCCGCCGCGTTGTGCGTGACCACCCCGCCGCTCATGCTGAGGGTCGCGTCCGGGTATCCGGCGAGGAGCGGAATGCCGAGCTCCTGGATGAGATCGAAGACGCGCTCCAGCTTCGCGGCCTCGAGACGGACATAGAACGGCAGGGATGTCTCGGGCCAGACCAGGAGGTCGGGCTTCGGGATCTGCTCCGACGCCTCTCGCGAGAGACGTGAGAGCGTGCGGATGCTCTTCTCCTGGTGCGCCGCGTCCCATTTCTCGTCGCTCGCGATGTTCGGCTGCACCAGCGCCACGCGGATCGTCTCGCCGGGACGGTGCGCGCGCACCTGATCGCGGCCCCAAAGCGCCGGCAGGGTCACGAGCGCGATCCCGATGGCCGCGAGCGCCACGCGCGCGGGCCAGCGGCGCGCGACAATCGCCCCGGCGAACAGCGCGTTCACGCAGACGATCCAGATGCTGAGGC
This sequence comes from Candidatus Eiseniibacteriota bacterium, assembly GCA_043779525.1. Taxonomy (GTDB): domain Bacteria; phylum Eisenbacteria; class RBG-16-71-46; order SZUA-252; family SZUA-252; genus WS-7. The sequence goes on from JAYWED010000031.1 coordinate 110,686, forward strand.
CGGGAGCGCCCACCAGAGACGCGCCCTGGATCCACGCCGGATGCTCCGCCAGAGCGTAGCTGACGTTTCCCCACGGACAGCCCAGGGGTCCCGAGGCCTTGAGCCATTCGGTGGCGCCCCAGACCGCCGGCGCCACGACCAGCGGCGACCAGCCCACGCGCCGCCGGATGAACCGGGTGATCCACCCGAACAGCGCGACGAAAAAGCCGAGATAGAGTCCGAGCGCCAGGAGCGCGGGAACGATGATCCAGGGGTGGGTCATGGCGCGGGCCGGGAGCCTGACCAGCCACCAGAAGAGAAGCATGTTGAAGAGGGTTCCCGCGAGCCACGGAACCCACGCGGCTCCACGCGCCGCTTCCGGAGGGGAGGCGGAGGCCGTCGCCGGCCCCGCCGCGTCGCGCTGGATCCATATCAGCAGCGGAACCAGCGCCACGAAGACGAGCGGCATCCATCCCGCGTTCGGAAAGGAGAGGCTCAACAAGATTCCGGACGCGGCCGCGGCGAGCGGGCCGCGATGGCGATTCCTAAAGCCGGACTTCGCGGCGCGCCTCTGCGGATTGATAGATGGCATCGATGACGCGCATCACCTGAAGCCCCTCCTCCGGAGAGGCCTGGGGGCGCTCCCCCTGCGTGATGCAGCGGAGGAAGTGCTCCAGCTCCAGCTCGTAGGATTGCTTGTAGAGATTGCGCACGGAATCGAGTGACGGAGTGACGTCCTTGAGCCGCCCGCCCATTTCCTTGTGGATCCGGAAGGGATGGAGGAGCGCCGCTCCCTGGGTGCCATAGAGATTCAGGTAGGAGAAATTCTTTTCGAGGAGAAGCGCCCAGCTCACCTCCAGCGTGAGCGACGCCCCCGACTCCAAGATCAGCATCGCGGCCAGGGTGTCCTCGACATCCTGTCGCGGGTCGCGGACGTATTTCGTTGCGGTGACCGAGGCCACCTGGGGATTCCCCAGGAGCCAGAGCGAGAGGTCCAGCATCTGCACCCCGAGGTCCATCAGCACCCCGCCTCCCGCGCTCCTCTTGTTGGTGTACCACTCGGGCCCGCCGCGCTCCGTGCGATACCGGAGCCAGCCGGTCTTCGCGTAGAAGATGTCGCCCAGCTCGCGCCGCTCGATGAAGCGGCGCAATACCTGCGCCTCCGCCCGAAATCGATTGTTCATCGCGTACATCAGGGTCTTGCCCGAGCGCTTGGCGGCCTCCGCCATCATTTGGGCCTCGGCGGCGTTCCGCGCCGGCGGCTTTTCGCAGAGGACGTGCTTGCCGTAATCCAGAGCCGCGAGCGTCATCGGCGCATGAAGGTGGTTGGGCGTGGAGATGATCACCGCCTCCACCTCCTCGAGCCGGAGCAGCTTCTCGTAGTCGGAGAGCGCGTGCGGGACCTTGAAGCGCTCGGCCACCACGCGCGCCTTCTCAGGGTCGTCGTCGCAGACCGCGTAGATCTCGACGTCGTTCATCCGCGCGAGGGCGGGAAGATGGTTGACCTGGGCGATGGCTCCGACCCCGATCAGACCGAGGCGGGTCAAACTCTGCGTCAACGGTGGGCGCTCCTGATCGGACGTGAGGGACAAATCGGCAAGCTTCGCGCGAGTATAGAAATACGGCGCCCGAAATCAAGGCGAATCGGGAGCCAGGGCCCTCAGTCGCCGGATCTTTTTCCACAGGCCCTGTCTCGTGAGGCCCAGGGAGCGCGCGGCATGCGCCTTGTTCCCGCCATGAGACTCGAGCGCGGACCGGATCAGCTCCGCCTCGTAGGCGAGCGTCCGGTGTTTCAGATCGACGGAGCGGTCGCGCACGACCGCCGGTACCCCGCACCCGAAGGCCTCCCCCAGCGAGCGCCGCGCCACCCAGCCGTCCCTGTCGAGCGCATGGCACGCGCGCTCGAGCGCGCCCATCAGCTCGCGAACGTTCCCGGGCCACGCGTGCTCCGCGAGCGCCGCGAGCGCGTCCTCGCGTATCCCCCGCACCGGAAGACGGTCCCGGCGCGCGAGGCGAGAGAGGAAATGCGCCGACAGGATCGGAATGTCCTCCAGGCGCTCGCGCAGGGGCGGCACGGAAAGGGTCAGGACGTGGAGCCGGTAGAAGAGATCGGCGCGAAAGCGGCCCGCGGAGACCTCGCTCGCGAGATCCCGGTGGGTGGCGGCCACGATCCGCACGTCCACGCGCCTGGAGCGTGAATCCCCGACGCGCCGCAGCTCCCCTTCCTGGATCACGCGGAGGAGGCGGCTCTGCACGGAGGGGCTGGCGTCGCCAATCTCGTCCAGGAACAGCGTTCCCTGATGGGCGGCCTCGAAGAGACCCATCCGGTCCTGGTGCGCTCCGGTGAACGAGCCGCGCGCGTGCCCGAAGAGTTCGCTCTCGACCAGGGTATCGGCGATCGCGCCGAAGTTGTGCGGAACGAAGGGCCCCTGGTCGCGCGGCGAGAGCGCGTGGAGCGCGTGCGCGACCAGTTCCTTCCCGGTGCCGGTTTCGCCCAGGATCAGCACCGTCGCGTGGCTGCGCGCGAGCGCGCGGATGCGCTCGCCGAGCCGCACCACGCCGGAGCTCTTACCGACGAGCCCGAGCGACTCCGCGCACGGCCCGAAACCCTCCCGCGCCAGGTCCTCGAGCGTTTGAGGCCCGGTCACCTCGGAAGGAGATGCCGTCTCCCAACCCATGTCCCCACCCCTTTCGCGCCGCTATGCCGTGAGTCTCACCTCGCGGGCCCCGGGCACGACCTGCCCAACCCGGTAGCACGCGTGCCGCGCCTCCGCGAGCGCCCGCTCCACGGCGCCTGAGTCTTCGCGCTTCACCACGAGGATCATTCCCAGTCCCATGTTCCAGACCTCGAACGCCTCCGACTCGCCCACCTTCCCCGCCTCGCGGAGAAATCGGAAGAACTCAGGAAGAGGCCAGCTCCCGACCTTCACCTCCGCGGAAAGCCCCTGCGGCAGGACGCGCACGAGGTTTCCCGGGACGCCGCCGCCGGTGATGTGCGCCATGCCGCGCACGGCGCCCGCCGCGCGCGCCACCGCCACCGGAGGGCCGTAGTACGGGTGTGGTTTCAGCAGCTCCTGACCGACGGTTTCTCCCCAGGGGAGCTTGTCGTTCACCCCGAGCGCGAGCGACTCGAGAAGAATCTTCCGGGCGAGCGAATAGCCGTTGGTGTGGAGTCCGACCGCCGGGAACCCGAGGAGCTGATCGCCCGCCTGGATCCCTGCCCCGTCGATCCATTCCGCCTCGGTGGTCATCCCCACGATGGCGCCCGCGAGGTCGTAATCGTCCGCCGCGTAGAGGCCCGGCATCTCCGCGGTCTCTCCGCCGATCAGGGCGCAGCCCACGCTCCGGCATCCGCGCGCGAGTCCCGTGACCACTTCCTCCACGCGCTTCGGGTCGAGCGCTCCCATCGCGATGTAGTCCAGAAAGAAGAGCGGCCTGGCCCCGTGGACCAGGATGTCGTTCGCGCAATGGGAGACCAGATCTTCGCCGACGGTGTCGTGCTTCCCGCAGAGGATGGCGACCTTGAGCTTGGTACCCACGCCGTCCATGCTCGAGGCAAGGAGCGCTCCGGCCGAGCCCGGAATCCGGTATGCGCCCGCGAATCCGCCCAGCCCACCGGCCACGTTCGCGTCGAACGTGGAGCGGCACAGCTCGCGAATCCGGTCCACCGCTTCCTCCCCCTTCCGGATGTTCACTCCCGCCTCGCGGTATCGGCTCATCGATAGACCTCGACCAGAAGGTCCGCCTCCGGCGGAACGAGCGAGAGGGCGCCCGACTCGTAAAGGATGGAGAGCGCCTCCACGGCGCGCGGATCGAACTGCGAGCCGGCATGCCGGTTCAGCTCGGCGAGGGCGCGCGCGACGGGAAGACCCTTCCGGTACGGGCGGTCCGAGGTCATCGCGTCGAACGCGTCGCAGACATGGATGATGCGCGCCCCCAGAGGCACCTCCGAATCCACGAGCCCGCTCGGGTAGCCGCGCCCGTCCGGACGCCAGTGGTGGGTGCGCACCATGGCCGCCGCGGCGCGAAGCGCGCGAATCTGGCCCACGATGCGCGCACCCGCCTCGGGGTGGCGCATCATGTGCCGCCGCTCCTCGGGATCGAGGGCGCGGGGCTTGCGGATCACTTCCGGGCGCTGCGCGATCTTCCCGATGTCGTGGCACAGCGCCGCGTAATGGATGGTCTCCACCTCTTCATCGCGGAGTCCGAGCCGCCGGGCGACGCGCACGGAGTACTCGGCCACGCGCACCGAGTGCTCGTGCGTGTAGGGATCCACCGAGTCCAGGACGACGCTCAGGGCGCGCACGAAGCTCACGAGGTCCCCCTTGAGATCGGCGTAGAGCTGGAGCGTGTAGCGCGCGAAGAGAAGCGGGAGCACGAGAAGGAGCACTCCGGGAATGCCTGCCGCGGCCCTCACCTGCGCGAACAGGAGCCCGAAACCGATCGAGAGCGCGTACTGCGGAACGCCGTCGCGGAACTGGTGGCGCCAGATCCTTCCGGGGTCCTCCCCCGTCCGCGTCCCGAGCACGAGGCTGACCGCGCCCGTGTTGAGCATGAAGTAGAGGGAGCCGGCCAGGAGCACCGGGAGAATGGAGCGCCCGACGCTCGCGGAGCCCAGCGCGCCGCCCGACGCGAGAAAGGCGGCGCCGGCGAGAATGGTCGTCGAGGCGTAGAGCCCGGCATTCAGGAGCGCCTCACCGGAGGGTCTCCTGAGAATCACGAGTTGCGCGATGATCGTGGTGACGAGATCGAGCGTGCCCGCGATCCAGGGGCCGAAGAGGAGGATGGCGCCCACGTCCAGGATCGACGCGATCGTCATCGTGCCGCCACGGACCATCGTCACCGGGAGCGACTCCGCCACGATCAGCAGCAGAAACCAGACACCCACGCCCCATGCGTCCCAGCGCGTCTGCTTGACCTCGGGGCCGCCGAAGATCGCGAGGAGCACCGGCATCGCCGCGAGGAAACACGGAAGCATGAGCCAGGCGAGACGGGGCGCCCACGCGGCGCGCCCTCCCGCCACCTGATCCGGCGCCGTCTTCGGCCCCGGCGGCATCACCAGCTCGGCTTCCAGTCTTCGGCCCAAGCCCCCTCCCTTCGCGAACGGGTTCCGCTTTCGCACGGAGTGTGCCAGTGCCGGGCCTCGCGCGCCAGCGGACAACTCGCGGCGGGCGCCGCGCGAGCGCCCCCTCCACGCGGCGCGCCGCCTGCAGCGTGCCGTCGGCGCGCCGACGGCGTCAACGAACGAGCCGTGCGGTGTCGTCCAGGCTGAAGCGGGTCATCTCCATGACCGCGTCCGCGCGGCGGAGGATCTCCGCCTTCTTGACCCGAAGGAGGCCCTCCACTCCGAAGTCCTCGACCGTGAAGGACGCCATCACCGATCCGTAGACGACCGCCGCGCGCAGGGCGCGGTCGGTCACCCGTCCCGCGCGCGCGAGCGCCCCGAAGAATCCGCCGGCGAAGGTGTCGCCGGCGCCGGTCGGATCGACCACGCTCTCGATGGGGACCGCGGGGCACGTGAAGTAGAGGCCCTTCGACAACAAGAAGGCGCCGTGCTCTCCCTGCTTGACGACGACCGTTTCCGGACCCAAGTCCAAGATCGCGCGTGCCGCCCGGTGCGTGAGCGCCTCGCCGGTCAGCTCGCGCGCCTCCTCTTCATTGATGATGAGGATGCGGACCTTCTTCATCGTCGTAAGAAGCGCCTCGCGCTTCCCGTGGATCCAGTAGTTCATCGTGTCGCAGAGAACGAGCCGCGGGTTGCTCAGCTGCTCGAGGACTTCACGCTGGAGCACGGGATCGATGTTCGCGAGGAAGACGTTGGTCGCGCCTCGAAGCCCTTCGTGGAGCTTGGGCCGGAATTTCTCGAACACGTTCAGCTCGGTGCGACGGGTCTCGCGCGTGTTCATGTCGCGGCTGTAGACCCCTTCCCAGCGGAAGGTCTTCCCCTCGCGAACCTCGACGCCCGTGAGGTCCAGATCCGGAGCCTCGAGCGAGGCTCGCGCGCCGGCTGGGAAGTCGCTCCCCACGACGGCCACGATGGAGACCGGCAGGAAGTGCCGGGCCGCGAGCGCGAAGTAGGCGGCCGAGCCTCCGAGCACCTCATCCACGCGGCCGGCGGGCGTCTCGATCGTGTCGAGGCCGAGCGAGCCGACGACAAGGATTCCCACTACATCGACTCCGGCGCGCTCACGCCGAGAAGCGTGAGCCCGCGGCGAAAGACGACGCCCGTGGCGCGCGTCAGAAGGAGCCGCGCCGCGGTCACGGCCGCGTCCGGGCCGACCACGCGATGCTGGTGATAAAACGCGTGAAACTTAGCCGCCAATTCTTTGAGATACATGGGGATGCGATGCGGCTCCCGGTGCCTCGCCGCGGCCGCGACAAGGGATGGAAATCCCGCGAGACCGCGCAGGAGCGTGAGCGTCTCGGCCTCGTGGAGGAGGTCGGCGCGCGCCGATTCGAGACCGGGCGCGGGAACGCCCTGCGCGAGCGCGTAGCCGAGCACGTGCGCGATCCGCGCGTGCGCGTACTGGACGTAGTACACCGGGTTCTCCTCGCTTCGCTTCACCGCCAGCTCGAGATCGAAGTCGAGCGGACTCTCGGCGCGCCGCATCAGGAAGAAGAACCGCGCCGCGTCCACGCCCACCTCCCCGATCAGGTCCTCGAGCGTGACGAACTCTCCTGCGCGCTTCGACATCTTCACCGGCTCCCCGCCGCGCAGGAGCCGCACCCACTGGATCAGGATCACCTCGAACCGGTCGCGCGGCCATCCGAGCGCCTCGATCACTCCCTGCATTCTCTGGACGTGCCCGTGATGGTCGGGACCCAGGAGGTCGATCACGCGATCGAATCCGCGCGAGAACTTGTCATGGTGGTAGGCGGCGTCGGCCAGGAAGTACGTCGGCTCACCGTTGGTGCGCACGATCACCCGGTCCTCCTGGTCCCCGTACGCGGTGGACCGAAACCAGAGGGCGCCGTCCCGGGTCTCGGTCAGCCCCCGTTCCCCGAGGCGGGCCCGCGCCTTCTCCACCAGGCCACCTTTGTGGAGCTCGCTCTCGCGGAACCAGCGGTCCATGCGCGCACCGAACCGGTCCAAGTCCACCTTCTGACGCTCCAGGATTCGGTCGATGCCCCAGCCGGCGAAACGAAGCCGCCGCTCGCGCTCCGCGAGTCCCAGCCACACCCGGCCCTCGGGCTCCGGGACCGTCGCGGCGACGTCCGCCACGTAGCCACCCGCGTAGCCCTCCTCGGGAATCGGAGGCGCGGGAAGGCCGAGGCGCTCCGCGAAGCGCGATTCGATCGAGGCGCCGAAGAGTTCGGCCTGAAGTCCCCAGTCGTTGGCGTAGAACTCGCCGCGCGCTTCGTACCCGGCCGCGTTCAGGATGCGGATCAGCGCGTCGCCGATGCTCGCGGCCCGCGCGCTGACGACGTTGAGCGGACCGGTCGGGTTGGCACTCACGTATTCGATCAGGATCTTTTCGCCGCGGCCGGCCGCGGAAGCTCCGTAGGTGTCGGGACTCTCGAGGATGCGGCTCAGATTGGACGCGAGCCACGCGGGGGCGAGCCGGAAGTTGAGGAATCCGGCGCCGGCGATTTCCACGCCGCTGACCACGTCGTGCTCGATCTCGATCGCGTCGCGGAGCGTCTCGGCCACCTGGCGGGGAGGTTTGCGCGCGATCTTGGCGAGCGAGAGCGCGACGGGCGTGGCCCAATCGCCGTGCGCGGGATCGCGCGGAACCTCGACGTCGATCCGCGCGCCCTCGGGAAGTGCGAGACCCGCCCTCGCGATCGCCTCTTCGAGGCGCTCCGCGAGGTAGGCCTCAATCGGCCACGGTTTCTCGGCGGGCATCGCCCCAGAGCTTGTCGAGGAGGTAGTACTCACGGGCGCGCGTGTGAAAGACGTGCACCACGAAATCCACGTAGTCCAGAAGGATCCATCGCCGCGCCTCGTAGCCCTCGATGTGCCACGGCCGGATGCCATGAGCGCGCATGCCCTCGTCCACGGCCTCCGCGATGGCGCGAGTCTGGACGTCCGACTGGCCGGTCGCCAGCACGAAGTAATCGCACACGCCGTCCAGCTCCCGGAGATCCAGGATCACCACGTCCTCGGCCCGCTTGGTCAAGGTGAGGCGCGCGGCCTCGCGCGCCAGGTTCTGGGCGGGAATGTTCCGTGCGGGAAGCTGGGTCAACGCTCTCGCGTCACCGCGTACCGGACGGCGGACTGGAGGGACTCGCGGATTTCAAGATCAGGGATTGAGCCGAGCTCCTCTTCGGCCCGGTCCGCCAGCTCGGCGCTCCGTCTCTGACAGTAGGATACGCCGCCGTGCACGGTCACGAACCGGACCACGTCCGACCAGTGGCCGTTCCGGAAATCCCGCGAGCGGATGAGGTCTTCCATATCGCGTCGCTCTCCTTCGGGAGCCTCCCGGAGCGCGTTGATGAGCGGAAGCGTGATCTTTCCCCCGTCGAGATCGTTCCCCTTCGCCTTCCCCGTGACCTTCTCCGCGCCGAGGTAGTCCATGAGATCGTCCGTGATCTGGAAGGCGAGCCCCAGGGCGCGACCGAACCGGTTCAAGGCGGCGCGGTGCTTCGCGCCCGCGCCCCCCTCATGCGCGCCCAGCTCACAGCCGGCGGACATGAGACAGGCGGTCTTCTCGTCGATCACGCGCATGTACTCCTTCTCCGTCAGGTCGAGGCGGTTCTTCTGCTCGATCTGGCGCAGCTCTCCCTGACTCATGCGGTGCGTGGCCGCCGCGAGGAGGTCCATGGCCTCGTACATGCGCTTCGTGACCAGGATGGAGAACGCCTTCGAATAGAGGTAGTCGCCCATGAGGATGGCTGTATCGTTGTTGAACGCGCTGTTCACGGTCGGGAGGCCGCGCCGGAGCAGACTCTTGTCGACGCTGTCGTCGTGGATCAGCGTGGCCGTGTGGATCAACTCGACCACCACCGCGCCGTAGATCGCCTCGTCGGTGACGCGTCCGAAGCCCTTCGCGGCGAGGAGGACGAGCGTGGGACGGAAGCGCTTGCCGTAGGCGCGGTGCAGATGCGCGCCGACCGTGCCGACCAGGCCGACGTCGCACAGAAACGCCTCGTCGAGCTCGGTTTGAAACCGCTCGAACGGGTCCGCGATCTGGCTCCGGATCGCCTCCAGCGTCGGAGCTTCAGCCGGAAGCACTTCTGGCGCTTGTCTGCGAGCGGTCAATGGGCTCCCTGGCGCGAGGTTTGCACGTGATTCGCCGGTCAGCCTAGGTTCCCGGAGCCATGGGTGTCAACCGAAAACCCCTTTCGGACGCGCTCCAGGAGCCTCTCCCTCTGGTTCAGCGAAGGGTTTTCCAGCACTTCCTCGAGCAAGTGGCTCAGGATTTCGCCGATCCTGGGACCGGGAGTCGCGCCGAGCACCGCCATGACGTCCTTCCCATCCACGGCGAGGTCGCGGATCGAGAGCGCTTCCTCCGCCTCGAGGACCGCCTCGACCCGCTCCCGAAGCTCTTCGAGATAATGTGGGAAGCCTGTCTTGAGTCCGTTCCCGATATTGTCGGCGATTCTGAGGTCGAAGAGGTCCGCGATCTGATCCACGCCGACGCCCCGGACGAACCGGCGCACCGCCGCGTCGCTCCATTCGGGGCGATAATCGAACATGTGCTGGCGGACCAGATGCGCCACACGCTCGATCCGATCGCGGCTGAAGCGGAGACGCTCCATGGCCTGCCGCGCCATCTCCTCCCCGACGAACTGATGGTTGTAGAAAGTCGCGTCTCCATCCTCCTTCACGAGTCTCGTCGCCGGCTTCCCGACGTCGTGGAAGAGCGCCGCGAGCCGGACGACGGGCTTCCCGACCGGCGACGCGTCGCACGTGTAGAGGGTGTGGTAGTACACGTCGTAGGCGTGATAGCGATTCTGCGGCACCGCCACCGTGGCCTGGAGCTCGGGAAGCAAGATGCCGAGGAGTCCCGCCTGCCTCAGCACCTCGAAGCCGCGCGAGGGCTCGCGTGCGCGAAGCAGCTTCATCAGCTCCTCCTGCACGCGCTCGGCCGCGACCCGCCCGACCTCCTCCGAGGCCCCGGAGAGGGCCCGCGCTGTTTCCTCCTCGAGGGTGAACTCCAGCGTGGCCGCGAAGCGCGCGGCGCGGATGGGCCTGAGTCCGTCCTCGCGGAAGCGCTCCCTGGGATCCCCCACCGCGCGAAGGAGCCGTGACTCCAGATCCGGGATCCCGCCCGTGGGATCAACGAGGCGGTCGCACGCGGGGTCCCAGGCGATCGCGTTGACCGTGAAGTCGCGGCGGCTCAGGTCGGCTTCCAGCTCGCGCACGAACGTGACGCGCTCCGGCCGGCGAGCGTCCTTGTATTCGGATTCCACCCGGAAGGTCGTAACCTGGCACGGGCCCGCCTCCGTGAGAACGGTGACGGTCCCGAACCGCGCCCCGGTGGCGATCGCTTTGGGGAAGAGGCGCAACACATCCTCGGGGAGGGCGCTCGTGCCCAGATCCCAGTCCTGGGGCTCCGGCTTCTCGCCCGCCAGAAGCTCCCGGACGGCGCCTCCGACCACGTAGGCGCTGTGTCCGGAATCTTGTAGCCGGCGCAGCACCTCCAGAATGGAATCCGGCACCTGCGATGAATTCAATCGGCGCGTGACCATGGCAACGAATGGTAGCATGCGCGCATGCGCTCCAACCGACACCCCGCCGCCGCGCGCGCGCGCGGCGCGGTGCTCGCGATCGCGGCGGCGGTGGCCATCGCGACGCTCACCGCCCATGCCGCGGCCGCGTCGCCGCTCTTCCTCTCCCCCGCGGATCAAGGCCCCTGGCTCGCCGCCGACAAGGAGCTTCACTTCGCGGGATCGCTCGCGATCGCGGCATCCCTTCGCGTCGAGGGCCGGAGCCGAAGAGCCACGCTCGCCGCCACCCTGGGCGCAGGGATCCTCAAGGAGGCCTACGACGCGGCGATCAAGCCCCGCCGCATGGGACGGGGCGCGAGCTGGAAAGACATCGCGGCCGACCTGGCGGGCGCGATCGCCGGGGTCGCCATCGCCGGCGCGCTCGACCGCTAAGGGCCGCGGCCGGTCCCGCGAGGGCGCTAGAGCACGTCCTTGCTCGGGAGCGTGATCGTGAATCGCGCGCCCGAACCGGGAACATTCTGCGCCGCGATCTTCCCTCCGTGATTCTGGATGATCCGGTAACACGTGGAGAGACCGTACCCGTGCCCTTCCGGCTTCGTCGTGAAGAAGGGCTCGAAGAGCTTGTGGGCGGCCTCGGCCGGGAACCCGGGTCCGTTGTCCTCCACGATCAGCTCCACCAGCCCGGCCGCCGGCTTGAGCCGCGAGCGGATGACGATCCGGGGCATGGGAGACTTGGCGGACAGGAGCGCGTCGGCGGAGTTGCTGAACAGGTTCATCAGAACCTGCTGGACTTGACCGGGGTCCAGGTTCATCTCCGGCACGTCCTCGGATAGATCCAGGCTGAACTCCACGCGTTCGTACTTGTTCTGCGGCGTGATGAACTCCACCGTCTTCCGGATCACGCTGTTCAGCTTGGTCGGTTGCTTGCGCAATTCCTTGTGCGAAAAATCCATGAGACCCTTTGTGAGCACCGTCATGGCGCTGGCCTGGTCGAAGATGATCTTGGCGTTTTCCTGCGCCTTCTCGGCCGTCATCGTGCCCACGCCCATGAGGAAGAACTGAGCGCGCGCCGAGATGGCCGCGAGTGAGTTGTTCAGCTCGTGCCCGATCTCCGCCGCCATTTCCCCCTTGGCCGCGAGCCGCTCCGTGCTGATCAGCTCGTCCTTGGCACGCTCCAGCGCGATGTACTTGGCGCTCGCCTCCTTGATCAGGAGCAGGGGCACGAAGAGGAAGATGAGGCCGTAGTAGCCGATGGCCATGTAGGAGACGACCACGAGGGGCGACAGGAAGAAGAGGGCGGACGAGGAGATGAGCGAGTTGTAGTAGATGTACTCCTCGCGCCAGGTCTGGAGCAGCTTCCGTCGCGTGCTCAGGGCCACGGCGCCCGCCACGAGAATCGTGTTCACCAGGAAGTAGACGGCCGAGGCAGCGACCCAGGGGAGAATGAGCGACACGCTGAAGGCGCCGGCCGGTCCTCCGTTGCGGCCCGCCAGGGGAACGCCTCCGGAGAGCGAATACACGATGCCGGCGGCCGAGAGGGCGATCACGTTCTGGCCGGCGTTGAAGAGCGCCTTGTACCAGGTGCGCCTGGAGAAGATCACGTTCGCGAGCGCGAACGCGATCGCGACGATCCACACGGCCGGGCGGTACCCGAGCAGCACGAGCAGGCTCAGGTCCACCGTCGAGGCCATGCTCTCCATGGCCTTGCCCGTGATCGTGGACAGCCAGAGACTCTCGGCGAGGAGGCTGACGAGGATCCAGGCGGCGACATGGATCAGCCCGGTCGTGCGGAATTCGGGGAACGCGGACGCGAGAACCAGAGCGCCGGCGGCGATGACGAGAGCGACGTAGAGGACGAGTCCGCGACTCAGGTGCGTTCCCTCGGGTAGGAATCGTTGGTCACCGCGAAGAGCACGCGTCTAGGACGCGACAGCACCGTCCGTGGTGTCGCTTCGCACCCTACGCCGCGACTACTCGAGAATCAACGGGATTCACCGCCCGGAAGGAGCTCGCGCGGATCCAGCGGCTCGGTCCGGACCCGCTGCGGCACGTTCATGTTCAGATCGCGGGCATCCGATCGAGGCAGGATCGTAATCGTGCGGAATTCCACCTCGATCGAGTCCTCGTCGCCGCCGGCGCTCACCCAGCGCGGGAGCCCGGTCGCGGGATCCGGCGCGACCCAGACGGTAGGATTCGGCGCCGAATCGGGGGCGGCCGCCCGATGGATGCGGTATCCCTCGCGCCACGAACCGCCGACGAGCCGCCGCTCGCGCTCGGCCCGGTAGTCCGCGTCCAGAATCCGCCCGGGCTCGAGGATGAGCTGCCGCATCCGCGCGGGGGCGCGCTCCCAGTCGGCTCGGTACAGCACTCCCTCGGAAGGACGGTAGACCTGGAACGTGCCCTTCTCGCGGTCCACAACGATGTCCTCTCCTCCGCGCTCCTCCGAGCGGAACCTGAGCCCGCGCCCCGGAAGGAACCAGATCCGGCCCGCCGTGCGCTCGGAGGGGCCGCCGAAGGGATCGCTCCGCGTGATGTAGAGCCGCGACTGGAATTCAGGAGCGCGGAGCAGCCGCGCGAGCATGCGCTCGACCTGCTCCCGCGGCGAGACCGGCGCGACGCGATCCGCCCGCGTCCCCCGCGAGCGGGGCGGGATGCTCGCCGCACAGACCGCGCAGACGAAGAGAATCCCCAGGAGCACCAGGATCCGCAGCCGGGCCGTCTTCATGGTTCAGCGCTTCCCCCTTCCGAAAGTCCGAGGAGCCATCGGACCAGCGAGCGTCCGCCGGGCTCGTCCAGCGAGAGGATCGTCCAGCCCGCTTCTGCCGGCGGAGCATAGCGGACCTTCGCCGGATCCGCCGGAGCGTGATCCTCGACCTGGAGCATCACCACGCTGCCAGAGAACGACCATTCGATCCAGCCTGGAATGCGACCCGCCTGAAACCGCCGCTCGGGACCATAGCGCACGCGGATCAGATCGCCACGTCCGCCGTCGCCGCGGAAGGCGAGGCTCAGCGGCTCGCCCCGCCGCGAGAGGTCGAGAACGAATTTCCGGCCGGAGGCGCCGTCGGCCCCGAGCGCCCCGGTGAGACGCCACCCCTCGCCGGATTCCGTGATTTCCGTCCGCAGAAGGGCGCGGTGCATCCACTCGGGGCTGAAATCCCAGGGCGTCGCCGCGAAACGGAGGACGCGTCCGTCCACCCCGTCCTCACCGCGCAGCGTGCCGGCAACGCCCATACCGTAACGCCGGATGACGAGGAACAGCGAATCTGCTTTCAGTGAGGCGTCCAGCACGCGCGCGGGCCCGACATAGGCGACGACCGCCAGGCTCTCCGCATTCGCCCCCCATCGCGCACGCGCGCCGCCCCGTCCCCGATCGCCGCGCCGCAGGGAGAGCGAGCCCGCGCCTCGCGCCGCGCCGTGCGGCGCGGCATACACCGAGAGGAATCGGTCGCGGGCCGCGGTGCCCGAGCTGGCCTTCGGGAGTCGCGCGCAGCCGCTTAGGAGCAGGGCCGAGACCATCGCGAGCGCAAGCGCGCGTCCCCATCCGCCTTGCGCTCCGCGGCGAAAGCGGGCAGGCTTCGGAGCATGTCGAGAGAAGCGGTTCGAGAGGAGATTTCGATGTGGCGCCCCCGAGAGGGATTCCTTCCCCCCGGGGCTTGGTTCGGCGTTCCCACGAGACGGGGCGGCGTGAGCCGCGGGCCGTTCGCGTCGCTCAACCTCGGCCTGGCGGTGGGAGACGAGCGCGATGACGTGCTCCGGAACCGCGACCGGCTGTTCCAGGCGCTCGGCGCCCCCGGCGTAGCGCCTCTTCGCCTTGAACAGGTTCACGGCACGCGGATCGTGACGCCCGCGGAGGCGCCTCAGGACGCGGACGGGTTTCTCATCGAGGCCGGCGATCCCTGGACGGCAATCTCCGTCGCCGATTGCGCGCCGGTCGCGCTCTTCGCCGGAAGCGGCGCCCACGCGGCGCTCCTGCATTCGGGATGGCGCGGCACGCGGGACGGCATCGCCCCGAGCGCGGTCCGCCTGCTGGCCGGGCGCGGCGTCGCGGCGTCCACGATCGTGGCGTCGATCGGCCCCTGCATTCATGCCTGTTGCTACCCCGTGGGTCCGGAAGTGGCGGGCGAATTTCCGAGCGAGGTCCTGAAGCCTCATCCGGACGGCAGGGCGCTGGATCTCCCCGGGGCCATCCGGCTCGGACTCCTCGAGGCCGGTGTCCCGGAGGCCGCGATTCACGCGGCTCCCGAATGCACGTCGTGCGAGGCGGCCTCCTTCTACTCCCATCGGCGCGACCGAGGGGTCACGGGCCGGCACTGGGCGCTCGTTCGGCTCGCGCGGACGCCGGCGTCGAATCGGGAATCCCGGCCGCGCTGACCTCGCGGCTCCCGAGCGCCGTCCGGACGGCGCGGCGGTAGGCCCTCCGGCCCAGAAATCCAAGGGCCAGCCCCAGGAGCATCCCCCCCAGGACATCGGAGGGATAATGGTCGCCCACGTAGATCCGCGAGAAACAGACCACCGCCGCGTACGCGCAGGCGTAGACGGTCACCGGGGGAAAGACCGCGGACACGACGGGCGCCGCCGCGAAGAAATTCACCGCGTGCGTGGATGGAAAGGACTTCGAAACCCGCACGCCGAACAAGGGCCGCGTGTCCGGGAGCGCGACCGCCGGCCGCGGCCGGTTGAAGAGCGGCTTCAGGACGTGGCTGCTCAGTTGATCCCCCGCCGCGATCGTGAGCGCCAGGACGAGGAGACCGATGGCTCCCCGCCGGCCCCGCAGGAGAAAGAGCAGGCCAACCGTTGCCAGGATTGGAAACTTCAGCACGCCCGGATCCGTCACCCATGCCATGACCGGATCCAGCCACGGCTGATGCATCCCGTGGTGGATCGCTCGGAAGATCGCGACGTCCCATTCGGACAGCATGGCCCGCGGCGGCTAGAAGTCCGCGCCGAGCGTCACGAAGTGATGCGAGGAGCCGGTGGGATGCTGGAAATTGGTGGCGCGTCCGTAATCGTAGCGGAGGACGAAATAGCCGAGGTTGACGCGGGCCCCGGCGCCATAGGCGAAAAGAAGGCCGTCGGAGTGGAGCCCGCCGACTCTAGAAAAGAAGCGCGGACTCGCGCCCTTCTGCCAGGAGCTGGCCCCGTCCATGAACATCACCCCGTTGATCCCGCCCAGGGTGATCCGTCCCGGCCAGCCGAACCTGAGCTGCTCGATCAGCGGGAATCGGAACTCGAGATTGCCGAGCAGCGCGTTCGAGCCGACGAGATCGCCGTAGTCCGCGCCGCGGAACGTGAACGCGCCGCCGAAGCGGAAGAGGCGCGGATCGCGCCCGAAGCTCGTGCCGGCGATCAGTCGCTGCGCGAAGGAGTAGTTGTGGTGGATGTTGCTGTAGCGCCTCCAGTCCATCATGAGCGTCGTGTAGGACACGTCCCCGAAGGCGTGCCCCGCGGTATAGCTCGACCGGCCGCCGTTGATGGGGCCCGTGGAGCCGTAGAGCGCGTTGTCGGCCACCAGCCCGACGTTGGGCGCGACATAGAGGTAGGTCTTGTCGGCTGCCTGTCGCGAGACGGTCCCCAGATCGTAGTTGTAGAGGAGCACTCCCTTGTCGAGCGCCGCAGCCTCCACGCCGTACTCGACGCGCCGGAACCGGCTGAACGGCCGCGCGAAGAGGAACGCGCTACCGCGATAGACCTGGCTCTGGACCTGGTCGCTGGTCGGCGAGGAGAACAGGAGGAGGTCCGCCCGGTACTGGAACGCGGCGATGGTGTAGCTCGTCCGGTGCGCCAGGTTCGAATAGGATAGGAAGACGTTCGAGTTCGCCAGGTCCCCGAAGAGATTGAGCGCCACCAGAACGTTGTGATTGCCCAGCACGTCGCTGAAGGACATCACGCTCGAGCCCGCGAATCCGATGTTCGACGCGAAGAAGGCTCCCCCCGAGACGTAGTCGCGGGAGAACTTCGGGCGGTAGGGCGCATGCCGGAAGGTGGTGCTGTCCACGAGCGGCTCCCGGTAGACCTGCCGCACGTAGAGCGCGAGGGTGGTGTCTGCGGAGACGGCGTGAACCGTGTCCGGGGCCGCAACCCATCGTGTTGAATCCGAGGACGCGGCGGCGCGCGATGGGGCCGGCGGGTCGGAACCGAGGGGGTCGGAATCGGACACCGCCCCGCTCGCGCCCGCTTGAGCCAGGAGCGGCGCTTCGACCGCGGGAATGGCGGGCGAGGCGACGATCTGGGGAGTGGCGAGGAACTTCGGCACGTCCCGGATGGAGTAGATATCCCAGCCTCCACGGGTGAAGGCCGAGAAGACGAGGCGCTTCCCGTCGCGCGAGAGCGAGATGCACGGACTCTCCGGAACGATGCCCGAGACACCGGTGAGAAGATTCGAGAGGCGGACCGTCTCACCGGTCGCCAGATCCTGCTTGAAGATGTTGGGAATCCCGAAGCGGTCCGAGACGAAGACGATCGACGAGCCGCCCGGTCCCCACTGCGGCGAGATGTTCGACCCGCGCTGGTTCGGGAGCACGGTCACACGGCCGGACTCCACGTCGAAGATGGCGATCCCGAGCTTGCCGAAAATGAGCCGCCTCAAGTCCGTGGCGGGGCCCTGGTCCGTCGCGAAGACGATCCGGCTCCCGTCCGGAGACCACGCGGGATCGCGAACCGCGTACTTGCCGCCGAACACCTCGCGCAGGTTCTTCCCGTCGGAGTCGCAGAGGTAGAGCATGGAATGCCCCGCCTTGAGTCCCACGAACGCGAGCCGCTTCCCGTCGGGCGACCACGTGGGGGAGTAGATCGCGTCCAGGCCGAATCGGAGCTTCCGCTTCACCTTCCCCGAGGGGATCTCGATCAGGTAGATCGCGTCCTGGCCCCCTATTTTCGCCGGGAGCGCGATCCGGCTCTCGTCGGGAGACCAGGCGATCGCCGTGTTGAAGAAGCGAAGGGTCTCGAAGCTTCCCGTCCGCTCCCCTTCCACCAGCTTCTTGAAGATCCTCCCGTCGAGCGCGGAGGCCAGATAGACGTCGTTGTACATGCTGCGGTCGGAGATGAAGACCATCTGCGTCCCGCTGGGCGAGACCGACGGCGCCACGTTGAAATTCGACTGGTCGCGCTGCGCTTCCGTCAAGCGCGCGGCGACCTGGTCCGGCTTGTCGTACTCGGCGATCTGCGGGAGGTATTCCTTGCGCACTGCCTCGGTCCATTTCTTCGAGAGCACATCGACCGTGAGGCCCGTCGAGGATTCGAGCGCCTTGTCCAGGCTCCCCATGCGCCGCGTACGCTTCAAGATCTCGCCGATCTTCTGGATGCCGTAGGTGTCCGCGATGAACTGGAAGATAGACTGGCCGAACCGGTAGACCCGGATATCGCCGACGTATTCCAGCACGCGGATCGGAGTCAGGTAACCCTCGAGCGAGGCGTCGCGCAGCCACATCTTGGTGTTGTTGTCCACCTCGGCGATCGAGAGGTACTCGGCCATCCCCTCCATGAACCAGATCGGCGGAGCGGAGGCGAAAGGATTCCCCACGAGGCTCTGCCGATCGCCGAAGAGGATGTCGACCTGGAAGGCGTGAACCAGCTCGTGGGTGAGGACGTGGTCCAGCTCCGCGTAGGAGCCGGTGAAGGGCAGGAAGACCCGTCGCTTCAGGAATTCGGTGACGCCCCCGGTGCCCACGCCGAGGAGCTCGGGCGTGATGTTGGTCTGCTCGAAGTCGGTGTGCGAGGCGTAGAGAACGAGCGGGATCTTCGACTTGATCTGGTGGTCCAGCACCCGGGAGAGCCGCCGGTATCCGCGCTCCGCCATGACGGCCGCGTCCTGCACCGCCTCCTCTTCGCCCTTGTAGTAGTGGACGTCGAAATGCTCGGTCTTGAGAACGGACCAGTGGAAATTCTTGTATTGAACCTTGTTCTGGCCGAAGTACTGGGCTTCGGCCGCCCGGGGCGCGCCGATCGCGCCGAACGCGAGGAGCGCCGGGAGGAGCAGCCGGCCCGCATGGACATTCAGGGCTGGAAGCGCGTTCCGTTTCTTGATCGCCGACGTCATTCCGTGGTCCCTTCCTTCGCTCCGGCGAGCGCGGCCGCCTCGGCGGCGCGAAGCACCGCCAGGACCGCGTGCTCCGGAATCGCCCCCTGAGCCGACTCGGGCCGGCCGCCCCCTTTCCCGCCGAATTCGCGGCAGAGGCGGCTCAGCAGGTCCGCTACCGATAGTGTACCCGTTGGCGCCGAAAAGTGCGCTCTCGGCGTGCCGGTCCCGGCCGTGAGCAGCGCGATCCCTCCCTGCCCCGCGACGAGCGAGGCGAGAGCGCCGATCTCGGCCGGCTCGCGCTCCGGGAAGTGCCGCGCCACCACGGGCCCTCGCGCTCCGCGCGGAGCCGATTCCATGAGGGCCGCGGCCTCGCGCGTCAGCTCGGCCTTGAGCAGCTCCCTCGCGCGCTTTTCCAGGATCTCGTGCTCCTGCTTCAAACGCGCCACCGCATGGGGCAAGTCTCCCTCTCCGGCCGTGAAGGCGAGCGCGAGCTCGCGGAGGAGCGTGCCGCGCTCACGCTGACGGCGAAGCGCCCGACCACCGCAGACGAACGCCACGCGCGTCCCACCCTTGTATTTCTCCGTGGAGAGCACCGTGATCACGCCCACCTGGCCGCTTCGGGCGACGTGGGTGCCCCCGCACGCCGACCAGTCGAATCCGCCAACCTCCACCACACGGACGATCCCCTGGACTGCCGGAAGCTTCCGGAGCGGGAAACGGCCCACTTCTTCGCGCGGCACCTCGTGCACGACGATCGGGCGGTCTTCCCAGACCACTTCGTTGGCCCGCTCCTCGACACGGCGCAGGAGATCCGGGTCCGGACCGGGATGGGCCACGTCGATCGAGACCTCCTCTTCTCCGAGATGAAAGGAGCGGGTCTCCGCGGACGCGACCTCGAGGAAGGCCTGGGAGAGGATGTGCTGGCCGGTGTGCTGCTGCATGTGGTCGAAGCGGCGCTTCCAGTCCAGCGTCCCCTTCACGCGCGCGCCCGGGGCGAGCGGCCCGTCGATCCGGTGCCAGACCCTGCCCTCTTCCTCGCGAACGTCGGTCACCAAGGCGTCGCCGAGGCTGCCGCGATCCGCGGGCTGCCCTCCGCCGCCGGGGTAGAAGGCGGTCTGGTCGAGCGTCACCCATGCCCCGCCGTCCCGCTCGAGGGAATCGAGCACCGTGCCTTCGAATTCGCGAAGCGAGGAATCCGCGTGGTAGAGGAGCCGGGTCAAGACGATGCCTCGAGACTAAGGCGGCCTTAGCGATCGGGGGGGATAGTACCCGTTGCGGCGTGCGATCCGCAACGGGGAGGGCAGAGGGGGCCGGGCTGCTAGCGAGTCAGCACGATGTTTCGCTGTTCAATGAGGTCGGCGATGGCCTCGGTCAGCTCGCGAAGCTCGGCCAGGTTCATCTCGAACTGCTCGTCGTGCTCGTAGGCTTTCTCGAGCTCGTGCACGAGGCTGTGGAGCCGCTCGATCCGCTCCACGATGTCGCGGTCGAGACGGCCGACCGGATCCGCCATCGCATCGTCGAACGTGTGATGGACGCGCTCGACCAGCACGATCGATTCGGCGAGGAACTCCAGCTTGCGCGCGTCTCCGTCCATCTCCTCGAGGAGATCCGAGAAGTCGTCGCGGAACTGCTTGCTCTCGATGCGCTCCAGCCGGTGGGCTTCCCCGTTCAGAAGCTCCGCGACGCTGGAGCGGAATCGCCGATCGTCATCGTAACGCTGCGAGGGCTCCTGATAGGCCCGGTAGCCCGGTACGTGACGCGCGACATCCTCGACGACATCCAGGGTAGCGGTCTTTGTCTGCCGTGTGCGTGGCATCCGGTCGTCCTCCTCGATTGCAAGCTGCAATCCCTTTCAGCCGAATCCCGATGGTCCGTGCATCCTGCGTCCCGCTCCGACCTGCGCACGCCGGCGAAGCCGGAAGCGCTTCTATCTGCTTCTCGCGGTCGGGGATCCCGATTTCCCCCGGCCCGAACTCAGGCCCGGAGAGCGTGGATCCGGTTGTGGGAGTCCGCAACTCCCATGCCACGCGCGGAGAGGGACGTCAGGGGAGCGCGACGCGAACCGCGTAGGGGGTCTGGAGAAGCGGCGAGACGCGAACCGTCCGCCCGGCCCGATCCACGTGAAGGACACGACCCGAGCGAAGATCGCTCACCCAGCAGGAGCCGTCGATCGGGTCCACGTCCATGCCGTAGGGCTCGACTCCGGCGAGCGAGGCGAGCAAAGCTCCCGACCGCGTAATGAGACTCAGGCGGCCGGCGCCCTGACCCGGAAGCCCTCGCTCGCTGATCCAGAGGTCGCCGCTCAGGGGATCGACCGCGAGATCCGCGACGTTCAGGAGGCCCGGCCGGACAAGTGTGGAGGAGCTGTCGGCTGGATTCAGGTAATAGAGATCTCCAACGTCGCCGGAGCGGGTCGCGGCCCACGCCGCTCCGGAGGACTCATCCAGAGCGATCGCGCGGATCAATCCCGTTCCAAGCGCCCATTGATTGGTCTGGACCAGGTCCTGCGCGCGAAAACGGAACACGGCTCCGTCTTCGTTTCCGACCCAGATGGAGAGGTCGGTCGAGCCTGCCTCGACCACGCGCGGCAACGCGATCCCGGTTATGCTCCGCTGCGGGGCCGGATTGGAGATGTCGGGTCCGTAGGAATACACGCTCTGGTCCGTGAGCGAGACCACCCAGCCGATTCCGCGGTTGCTCGACACCGACAGGTCGCCTGGCGCCGCGATCTCGATCACGGTGCCCACGGTCGCTCCGCCCGCGGTTCTACGTATGACCGTCCCGGACTCCTCGGCCGAGAGCCACAAGAGCCCGCTCTTATGGTCCACCTCCATGTCGATGTAGCTCTCGCGCGAGGCCAGCTCGTAGAGGACGTCGCGCCCGTCGGGACTCAGGCGGAGGAACGAGGGTACGCCCGCGGTGAGGGCGAAGATCCGCCGGGTCCCCGGCGTGACCGTGTCCGGGGCGCTCATCGCGCTGTCGCCGGAATCCAGATCCGCGACCAGGCGATAGACATAGGTCGAGTCGTTGGTCACGGTGGAATCCACCGCGGCGCTCGCGTCGAAATGATATTCGGCGCCCAGGTTCACAGGAGTCCCCCCGGGCGTCCAGCGCTGGACCCGGTAGCCCAGAACCCCCAAAACCAGAAGTGGCTGCCAGCGGAGCTCGACGACGTGGTCGGCGCCGATGGCGTTGAAGCCGACGAGCGCTCCCGAGGTTTGCGAGTTCCTGGGATCGAGCGGATTGGATCGCTCGCGCGTGGAGCAACCGCCGAGGAGGAGCGAGACGAGGAGGATCAACCGCGCGGCGCGGGTCACCGTCCGGCGCTGCTCACGAGGAGCACGAGCCCGCCGGT
The DNA here is from genome assembly GCA_043779525.1 of Candidatus Eiseniibacteriota bacterium. Classification (GTDB taxonomy): domain Bacteria; phylum Eisenbacteria; class RBG-16-71-46; order SZUA-252; family SZUA-252; genus WS-7. The sequence continues at coordinate 132,654 of JAYWED010000031.1, forward strand.
GAACAGCACCTGGCCCACACCCAGCGAGGCGAGCGAGAGGTGGTCGTAGCGCACCGCGCGATCGAAGTAGGTGTCCAGCACGCGGCGGTCGGAGGACTCCAGATATCGGTCGTACCAGCGGTCCCCCTCGCGGCGAAGAAGAGCGGCCGTCCCTGTCAGCACGGCTCCGACGCCGACGAGGCTCCACTGGAGCCATGGCCTTCGCGTCAGCGCTTTCCTGGGAGCCATGGGAGGAAGGGTTTCGGAAATGCGGCGGAGCGCGACCAGGGCTTTTCCGCCAGAGCGCTCCAGCGTGAGCAGCGACTCCCCGGCGAGAACGGTGTCGGCATGATCCCCGGCCGCGAGCCGGAAACTCCCCGATTCCAGGAAAGCCGCGCCCAGAGTCAGCGGCGTCTCGCCCAGGAGAGAATCCCTCGCGGCGCCGGTGACGCGGTATACGCGCGCGGGCTCAGGATCGCTCCGGAGGGTCACGCTGGGCCTCAGGTCGAGGAAGAGGCGCGTCGTGGCTCCCGGCCGGATCACGGCCTGGGCTTCGTCGGACGCGGAATCGAAGATGCGCGGATCGTCGTGGAGCGCGCGAACGCGCACCGTCTTCGCGGGAATCCAGATCGGGCCGAGCGGCGATCGTCCCGCCTCGACCTCGTCAACCAGGATGAGGAGGCCGGGCGGAGACGTCTCCACGACCAGCGCCCCAGCCGAGGAATCGGGCGGCGCTAGGTCGCGCTGGAGATAGGATCCGGCGAGAAGGTGGGACGGGGACGCAACAAGGACCGCGGCCGCCAAAGCGACCGCATGGCAGACCGTGCGTGCCCCACCTCCAAATCGGGAATTAGTAGTCGAAACCCACGTAGAATTCGCGCTCCCAACCCGGCTTGACCCGCTGGAAATCCGTCTGCCGCGCCAGATCGTAGCGCAATACGAAGTATCCGCCCAGGCTCATCCGAAGCCCCAGGCCGAAGCTCCCCTTGGGACGGGGGAATCGCTCGAACTTCTCCCAGGCGTTTCCCGCGTCCGCGAACACCGCTCCCTCGATCCCGGGAAGCTCGAGCGACTGGAACGGCACTCCCAGCACAAGGCGCTCGAAGAGCGGGAAGCGGTATTCCGCGTTCATGAGGTACATCCTGGTCCCGTAGATGCTCCGGCGCCCGTACCCGCGCAGCGAGTAGGAGCCGCCCATCGCGAACCGCTGCGGATCCGCTCCCGAGCTCACGCGCGTCTGAAGTCGCAGCGCCACCGTGGTCCACTGGCTCATGCGCAGATAACGCCTCAGATCGGCGCTCGCCATCACGTTCTCGGTGCGCCCGTTGTTCCAGTTGGTGGTGAGCGCGCCGGTCAGGTTGTAGCGTCCGCCGTCGCGAGGCCCCGTCGGGAACCAGAGCGCGTTGTCCCGGATCAGCGAGATCGAATGCGTGGTGAGAAACCCGCGGCGCGTGGACCCGAAGCCGCGGTCCTTCACGTCGTAGTAGACCTCGGCCGTCCCCTCGATCCGGCTGAAACGGGAGAACGGATAGCTCGCCAGAAGCGAGGCCCCGGCTTTGCGCTCGAAATACTGGTCGCCGATCGCGTCCTGGTAGTCCCCCGCGGTGTGGAACGCGCCCACGCCGTAGTTCCACCGATGCTGCAGGTTGATGAACCAAGCCCCGCCGCTCATGCGGGAAAGGATCTGGCCCGTCGACTGGGCCGTGTTGCCCAGCTGGAAGTAGAAGAGCCGGTTCCCGAGGAGATCGCTGACCGCGCCCTGGAGGCCCTCGCCGACGTTCTCGGTCGGCTCGACCGCCACACCGCCGGACACCAGATCGAGACCGTAGCGCGGCTCGTAGGGCGCGGGCGTCTGCTTCGAGCGCGCGAGCGTGTCTTCCCAGCGCCAGGGTGCCGGCGTATCCGTCATCGCCAGGGTGAACGGATCCACGACCGTGTCGGGCACGGCCATCTGGTAGATCCCGAATCCGCCTCGGCGGTATCCGGTGAACACGAGCGCCTTGCCGTTCGGAAGCCACGAGGGATCCATGGCCGAGCCCAGGAGCCGCTTGAACCGGCCGCCGTTTCCGTTCGGGTCCACCGCGTAGAGATCGAACGAGCCGCCCCGATCCGAGGCGAAGGCGATCCGGCTTCCGTCGGGAGACCAGGTCGGCGTCTGGTCGATCCACGGGCCACACGTAAGGTAGCGGATCGCGAGCGTCTCGATGTCGATCAGGAACAGATTCTGATGGCCGTCGGCGCCGTATCGGGTGCGATCCGAAGAGAAGGCGATCTGTTTGCCGTCCGGAGACCACGTGGGGTCCAGGTCGGTGTAGTAATCGTTCGTGAGCCGGGTCAGAGCCTTCGTCCCGCGATCGAAGACATAGAGGTCCATCTGTCCGGAGGGCTTGAGCCCGGCGACCGCGATCTTGGTTCCCTCGCGGTTCCAGGCGGGCGAGGAGAGCGCGATCAGATTGTCCAGATACTCGCGGACCAGGATCTTCTTTTCCTTCACGTCGTAGATGAAGAGCGCGTCACGCTCGTTCCATTTGGAGACGAACGCCAGCTCTCCCTTCCGGGACACGTCGATCCGGCTCTGGAAGGGATGGAAGGACTCGAACTGGGCCGCGCGCTGACCCCGCACGACCGAGCGGACGTCCTGCTCGTTGCCGCGCCAGGAAGCGCTGTAGATGTTGGTGTAGCCGCTGCGGGCCGAGATGAAGAAGTAGCGGCAGCCGCCGAAGAGCGTCGTGTCGGGCGCCGCGACGGGTTTCAGATTCACGCCTTGCGACGTCGCGCGCTCCTCTCCCGCGAGCGCGAGCGTCATCCGGTCCCTCACCTCGGGGAAATACTTTCGCTTGAGGCCGTAGATCCAATCGTCCGAGACCCGGCGGGTCGGAACGCCGGTCACGCGCTGGATCACCTTCTCGAAGCGGTCGTCGCGGTAGATCTCGGTGTAGAGCCTGCGCAACGCGTCATCGCCGTACGTCTGGCCGATGTATTCGCAGAGGCTCTGCCCGAGCTTGTAGACCGCGAAGGTGCCGTTGTAGCGCCAGAGGTCCTGGATCCCGGGAACGCGGTCTTCCAGGACCATGTCGCCCACGACCATCGTGCCCTGCGCGTCCCACTTCGTGGACCAGTACTCCGCGAGCCCCTCGGAGAACCAGAGCGGCGGCACGACGTACTGCGCCTTGCGGTGCTTCTTGTACACCTCTTCCAGAATCGAGAGCTGGAAGACGTGGACCAGCTCGTGATGGATCACGTGATGGAATTCGGCGTAGGAGCCCGTGTACGGGAGCACCACGCGCCCCTTCGAGAACTCCGTGAATCCCTGCACGCCTTCCGGCAGGAAGTAGGGACTGACGTTCGTCTGCTCGAAATGCTGATGCGAGGAATAGACGATGAGAGGAATCGAGTGCGGAACCTCGTGCTGGAACTTGCCCTTCAGATCCTGATAGCTCTCTTCCGCGAGCGAGAGCGCGAGGCGCGCGAGAGGCTCTTCCTCCGGATAATAGAAGATCTCGACGTGATCGCCGCGGAGCGTCAGCCACTGAAACGTATTGTAGTGCACCTTGTTCTTCCCGAACGCGAAGGACTGGGCGTGGGAACGGGACGGGGCGCATGCAATCGACGCGATCGCGAGCAGACCAAGGAAGAGCTTCATCTTCTTCATTCGGCGTGGCCTCGGGAAGAGACCCGCTCGGCGAGACGACTCAAGGTGGGAACCATGGACAAGTATACCAGCGTGGACATCCCGCACAAAGAACGAACCGCCCGGAAATCCACGAATTTAGAGCAACTTGCCGAATACCGGCGATCCCGCCACCCATACTCCCGCGACCTTGACCCGATGGAGCGCCTCGGGGTCGGTCCGGAGCAGGTCCTGGTCGAAATGGACCAGATCCGCTCCCCATCCCGCTTCGATTCTACCAAGAGGCGTTCGCCAGCCTGCCAGCAGATTCGGCTCCTCGAGGTACGCACGAAGCGCGGGCGCCAGGCGGAGACGCTGCTCTGGATGAAACGCCGCGGATTCAGGCTCCCCGCCTGCCCGGCGAAGCAGCGCGGCCTGGATTCCGAGGAGCGGGCCGGGACGGTCGAACGGGGCGTCGGAGCCGAAAAGGAGCCGCGCCCCCGCGCGGAGGAGAGACCCATACGCGTAGGAGCGCGCGGTGCGCGCGCCCCACTTGAGGGTCGCCACGGCACGGTCCGTGACCTGGTGGATGGGCTGAACGGATGCGAGAACGCCAAGCGCTTTGAACCGGGGAACGTCTTCGTCCCTTACCAGTTGAATGTGTTCGATCCGTGGCGGAACCGGAAAGGAGCCCCCCTGCCGCATGGAGCCCTCGATCGCATCGAGCGCCTGCCTCACGGCCCGGTCGCCGATCGCGTGGATCGCGACCGTGAGGCCGGCCCTTCGGGCGAGCGCGCAACGATCCGTGAGGTCGGCCCGGGACATGATCTCGACACCCGTGCTCGTGTCATCTTCATACTCCTCCTCGAGGAGCGCGGTTCCCGATCCGAGCGTCCCATCGGCGAAGAATTTCACGGGTCCGATCCGCACGTGCTCGCTTCCCCATCCGCTCTGTAGCTCCAGCGTGTCCGCCGCGTCGAGCTTCGCGGCGGGGACCGAGAGGAGGAGGCGGAACGGAAGCCGGTCGCGCCCGCTCAGATCCTGCGCGGCGGCCCAGATGTCCGTGCGGTCGAAATCGTGGGCCCCCGTGATCCCCAGGGAGTGAGCCTTCCGGACCGCGTCCGCCAGGTCCTCGGAGGGCCTGCGGCGGCGCGGAACATGGGGGTGGATCAGGGACGTCGCGTGCTCGATCAGGATTCCGGTCGGGATTCCCGCCGCGTCCCGGTCCACGAGGCCTCCGGCGGGATCCGGCGTGTGCGCCCCGATACCCGCGATGTTCAGGGCCGCGCTGTTCCCCCAGGCCGAGTGGCCGTCGACGGCATAGAGCAGGAGCGGCCGATCGGACAGAGCGCGATCGAGTGTGGAAACCCGACGGAGCTCGCGCGGCCACTCCCGGGGAACCCATCCGCGGATGGTGGTCCAATCGCCCTCGCCCGCGCGGGAGCGCGCGCGCCGGATCGCCTCATCCAGGGCGTCCCGGGTCTGCGCGGCGAGCCAGACGTCGCGGCTCGCGCGGATCCAGGTCAGGAGGTGGATGTGGGCGTCCACGAACCCTGGCGTGAGCGTGCCTCCGCGCAGGTTCACGGGACGGACGCCGCGCCCGGCCCGGGAGCGGAGACGCTGGAGCGGACCCACCGCTTCGATGACGCCGCCGCGCACGAGGACCGCCTCGGAGTAGCCCTCGCGGGGGCGGTCCCCGCGACCGGCGGCGCGGGCGGGGCCGGCGGCGCGGCCGCGGGCGCTCGCCGGAACGGCGCGGCGCGCGTCGAGAATGCGGCCGCCGTGGAACAGGAATCCGGCACTCGGCGCGCTGGTCGCCGCGCGGCGTCGTCGCGCCGTCATCTTCCCTTCACCTCGTTCGCGATCCACTTCAAGTACTCCGTATTCCCGCCCACGACGTCGAGGACCAGGATCTCGGCGACCTGGTCGGGATGCGTCTCCTGGATCCGGCGCACGGCCTCGTCCGCGCGCGAGGCCGTGGTCTTCCCGTGGAGCAGCGCGCTTGCGTGGGCCTGCTCGCGCCCCTGCCAAAAGTAGAACGCCCGGGCGCCGGCGGCGACGGTCGCGCAGGCCAGGAGCCGCTCTCGGACGAGGAGCTTCGCCGCGCGCTCCGCGGCCGCGCGGCGCGGATACGCGGCGAGGATCAGGACCGCGCGAGGAGGCCGGCGTGCCGAGCGAGCGCGCGGGGCGCGGCTCGGCGCATTCGCCGGCCGCGCCTTACCGCGCCGCCTGGGCTTTGTCCCGGCCATGCGCCAGCCCTCCCATACGCGCCTCGAGGGCGCGCTCGATCCGGTCCGCCGTGCGTTCCCACGAGTATTCCTGGATCCTTGCGGTCCCCCGGGCCGCGAGCGCGCGGCGCCGCGCCGGATCGCGCAACAATGGCTCGATCGCGCGGGAGAGCGCCCACGACCAGCGCCACCGGGACACCGCGGCGGTGACGCCGTCGATCGCGAAATCCTCGGTGCCGCTCGGCGTGCAGACCACAGCGGCGCCGCAAGCCATGGCCTCGGCCGCCGTGTTGCACCATCCCGCGCGCCGCTCGGCGCTCACGAAGAGGTCTGACTCCCGGTAGAGGTCCGCGAGATCCCGCTGCGTCGGGTTCAGGACCCACCGATGCGGGATGCGGAGCGTTCCCGGCAGCGAGGGCTGCGCTCCATCGGGAGGCGCGTCGAAGAGCGTCAGGGATACCGGAACACCGGTGGCGACCGAGGCGCGCTCGAGGGCACGGGCCGCCAGCCAGGTCCCCTTCCGCCGCCGCGAGAGTCTGCCGTAGAGGAGCGCCCGGACGGGAGTCCGATCCCCACCCGACGCTCGGGGGTCCGGCTCCGGCGGGCGAAACCAACCGACGTTGACCCCCCCGGCCGCGTCTGCCGCCGCGACACCTCTTCGCGCGAGATGGCGGCGCATCCCGGTCGAATTGGCGAGCACGAGATCCGCGGCGCGCATCGCCCGGTCCGCCATCGGCGCCTTCTCCAGCACCGAATAGTAGACGCGCAGCGCGCCCGGCGCGCGGCAGGCAAGGAACAGCTCCGGATCCGGCGAGATCATCGCGTCCCATGCGCCGAGCGGGAGCTCGGCGAGCGGAAGAATCGCTCCCGAGAAAGGCACCCAGGGACGCGCGTCCGCGTGATCCGGGAGCAGGATCGCGACGTCGTGTCCCCGGCGGGTCCACACCTCCCCCAGCTCGAGGAAGCGCCGGATCCCGCCGTACACGCCGAGGTGCGGCAGCGCCATGGCGATGCGGAGGGGAGCCATCGGATCGCGGAGTTTACATTTGCCCTAAGCCGACCGGGTGCACTAAATTACGGAGCTATGGCTTCGAACGGCGATCGGAGTTGCGCGGACTGGCTCCGCCACATCACCTCGCTTCCTGGCGTTCCCGGACAGGAAGACGCCACCGCGCGCGAGCTGATGAAGGCGTTCCGCGCGGTCGCCGACCGGGTCGAGCGCGACCGGATGGGCAGCGTCTATGCCTGGATCGACGGCACCGGCGAAGCGCCCCGCCCCAGGGCGCTTCTCGCCGCCCACATGGACAAGATCGGATTTCTGGTCCGGGCCATCGAGCCGGGCGGATTCCTCAGGCTGACCGAGGTCGGAGGGTTCGACAGCAGGACGCTCCCCGGCCGGGAGGTCACCGTCCATTCCAATCCGCCCATGACGGCCGTCTTCGCGACGCGCCCCCCGCATCTGCAGAAGCGCGGCGAGGCCGAGCGCACCCTGCCGATCGAGGAGCTCTACCTGGACACCGGACGGCCCGAGCGCGAAGTGAGACGCAAGGTCGCGATCGGAACCATGGTGACGCTCCGTCAGCCTCCGGTCCAGCTCCTGGGCGACCGCATCGCGGCGCCGGGAATGGACGATCGCGCGGGCGTGGTCGTGATGCTCCGCGCGCTGACCCTGTTGCGCTCGAAGCGTCCCGCCTGGGACGTGGTCGCGGTCGCCACCGTCGAGGAGGAATTCGGGGTCATCTGCCTCGGCGCGCGCACGGCGGCGGAGAACCTGGCGCCCGATCTGGGGATCGCGATCGACGTGAGCCATGGCGACATGCCCGGGGCGCGCGAGGGCGACACCGTCCCGCTCGGCAGCGGGCCCGCGCTCTCGATCGGCGCCAACATCCACCCCACGATCCTCGAGGACCTCAAGCGCTCCGCCAAGGCGCTCTCGATGCCCTATCGCGTCGAGCCCTGCCCCACCGGGTCGGGCACCGACGCCATGGACATCCAGATCGCGAGCGAGGGCGTCCCGACCGCCGTCATCGGAATTCCCTGCCGCTACATGCATACCGGCATCGAGACGGTGGAGCCGCGCGACGTGGACCGCTGCGCGCACCTCCTCGCGCATTACCTTTCGGAGCTGTCGCCCGCCTGGCGGTCCGTCGAGGTGCTGAAATGAGTACCTCCGGGGCGCCCGCGTTCCGCGAGGACATCCTCGAGACCCTCTCCAACGCCCCAGGCGTGAGCGGCGGCGAGGAGGCGGTCCGCGCCATTCTCGCCGAGTACGCGCGCGACAAGGTCGATTCGCTCCAGGTGGACCCCTTGGGGAGCCTCGTGGCGCGCGTCGAGCCCGCGGCGCGCGGGGGCGGCGCGCGCGGCACGCGGGCCAATGGCGCGTCGAAGAGAGGGCCGCACGTGATGCTCTGCGCCCACATGGATGAGGTGGGGCTCATGGTGACCGCGATCGAGAAGGAAGGACGGCTCCGGTTTCGGCGCGTGGGGGGAATCGACCCGCGCATCCTTCCCGGTCAGGTCTTCCGGATCGGCGTCACGGGAATCCGCGGTGTGGTGGGGACCCTTCCGCCGCATCTCGTTCCGCGCGCCGAGCGCGACAAGGTGACGCCCGCCGACGATCTCTACCTCGACATCGGCGCCCGGTCGCGCGAGGAAGCCGAGGAGCGCGTTCCCGTGGGATCGTACGCCGTGTTCGACACGACGTACGAGGCTTGGGGGACGACGCGGAAGGGGAAGGCCTTCGACGACCGCGCCGGGTGCGCCGTCCTGGCGAGCGTCATCCAGCGCCGGCCTCCCCTGCCCGTGACCGCGGTCTGGAGCGTGCAGGAGGAGGTGGGGCTCCGCGGCGCGGCCGCCGCGGCCCGCCGCGTTCAGCCCGACCTCGCGATCGTGCTGGAGGGGACCGCCTCCGGCGAGGCGCCGGGCGCCCCTCCCGACGAGCAATACCCGTACATGGGACGCGGGCCCGCGCTCACCGTGCAGGACCGTTCGCTGATGGTCCACGCGCGGCTCCTCGGCGCCATCGAGGACACCGCGAAACGCCACCGCGTCCTCACCCAGTGGAAGCGCCCGGGCGTGGGCGGCACCGACGCCGGACGGATCGCCGTCTCGGGCTCGGGAGTGCCCTCCGCCGTCGTCTCGGTCGTCTGCCGCTACATCCATGCCCCGGCCGCTTATCTCGACGTGCGCGACGCACAGCGGGCGGTCACCCTGATCTGGCATACGCTGGAGACTCTGCGAAAGGAGTGGACGTGAGCGCCCGCGATTCGGATCTCGATTCCCTGCTGCCCGCGCTGAGCGAAGCCTATGGTCCCCCGGGACGGGAGGCCGGGATCCGCGCGGCGCTCAAGCGCGCCATCCGCGGGCTCGGCTTCGTAAGCGAGGATGCCCTCGGCAACGTGCATCTCCACGCCGGCGGCAAAGGCCCCCGGCTCCTGCTCACGGCGCACATGGACGCCCCCGGGGTCATCGTCACGCGCGTGGACCCGGCGGGGCTGGCGCGGCTCTCCATCCTCGGCCCCATGACGGCGGCGGACTGGATCGGCGCCGTCGTGAGCCTGAACGGAAACAAAGGCGCCTCTCGCGGTGTCGTGGGATGGGACCGCCCCAAGGAATCAAAGGACAGCCGCGAGATCGAGGCAGAGGCGCTCTACCTGGAAACCGGCCTCGGGGCCAAGCAGGCGCCCAAGAAGATCCCTGTCGGCACCGTGGGCGCGCTTCTGGATCGCGCGGAGAGGCTGGGCGACCTCTGGTGCGGCGGAAACCTCGACAATCGCGCCGGGTGCGCCGCGCTGGTGGCGGCGCTGCGCGGCGCACGCGGCCTCCGGAACGACCTCCACCTCGTGTTCAGCGCGCAATCCGATCTCGGAGCGCGCGGCGCGGCCACGAGCGCCTTCGGAATCGACCCCGACCTTGCCTTTGTCCTGGACGTGGCGTTCGTGGGAGAATCACGAAGCGGTGACATCGCGCTTGGCAAGGGCCCGTGCCTCGTGCTGAAGGAAGAGGGATACCTACCCCACCCGGCGGCGCTGGACCTGGCCAAGCGCGCGGCGAAGGCGGCCCGCGTGCCGCATCAGTGGCTCATCCGCGAGTCGAGCGGAAGCGACGCCCGCGCGGTGCGCGCGGCGCGCTCCGGCGTGCCGACCGCCGTCGTGGCGATCCCGGCCAGAAAGACGGGAGGCCCGCGCGTGCTGGTGAGCGCGAGCGATCTCGAGCAGACCGTGAAGCTCGTGCGGCAGATCGTGACGACTCCCTACACGGGAGAGAAAGGCTACCGATGAACGTCTCCACGCGAGGTGTGAAGGCGCAAGCATCCCCCATCCGGCGTCTGGCCCCTTATGCCGACGCGGCAGTGCGGAGCGGCGCCAAGGTCTACTACCTGAACATCGGCCAGCCCGACGTCCCCACGCCCGAGATCGTGATGGAGCGCCTGCGAACGTACCCCGGGAAATACGTCCCCTACAGCCCGTCCGCGGGCATCCCGGAATTCGTGGAGGGGATGTCGCGCTATTACGCGCAGCACGGACTCGAGGTGAAGCCTCCGGAGATCATCACCACCGTGGGCGGGAGCGAGGCGCTCCAGTTCGCGTTCTGGGCGCTCTTCAATCCCGGCGACGAGGTGATCCTCTTCGAGCCGTTCTACACCAACTACGCGACGATGGCGCTCCTGGCCGGCGTGGAAGTGAAACCCGTTCCCTGCGACGCGCGGACCGGGTACCACCTGCCTCCGATCGAGGCGATCGAGCGCGCGGCCGGACCCAAAACCAAGGGCATTCTCCTGTGCGCGCCCTCCAACCCCACCGGCACGGCCTACACCGCGGCGGAGGTGGACGCGATCTGCGATCTGGCGAAGCGGCTGGATCTCTGGATCATCACGGACGAGGCCTATCGCGAGTTCATCTACGACGGCGCGAAGCACGAGAGCCCGATGACGCGACCCGCCGTGGCGGAGCGCACCGTGCTCGTGGATTCCATCTCGAAGCGGCTCAACATGTGCGGCGCGCGCGTGGGGACGTTCGTGACGAAGAACGCCGGCGTCCGCGACGCGGCCCTGAAGTTCGCCCAGGCGCGCCTCAGCCCGCCGACCCTGGGCCAGTGGGCGGGCGCGGTACTGGACCAGGTGCCCGCGTCCTACACGCAGGGCGTGGTGGCCGAATACCGTAAGCGCCGGGATCTCGTGCTCGAAGGACTCGCCGCGATCCCGGGCGCCTTCGCGCGGAAGCCGGAGGGGGCCTTCTACCTCATGGCCGAGCTGCCCGTCGCCGACGCGGAGGATTTTGTGATCTGGATGCTGAAGGAATACCGGAAAGGGAACGCCACCGTCATGGTCGCGCCGGGTGACGGCTTCTACGCCACCCCGGGCCGCGGCAAGAACGAGATCCGCTTCGCCTACGTGCTCGAGGCCGACGCGCTCCGGAAGTCGATGGACATCCTGCGCGGCGCGCTCGAGGCGTATCCGGTCAAGGTGGCGCGCTAGCGGCGCGGAGATCCATCCACCCCCTAAGCAGAACGACTAGAACAAGGCTCGGACTCCCTGCTTTGCCGCCTCGATCCACTGTCCCGGGAATACGCCGAGACCCAGCGTGGCGAGCGCGGTGACGAGAAGCGCCAGGCCGATGGCCGCGGGAACGCGGATCGGCGGAAGCACCTCGCCGGGCTCCCGCATGTACATGAGGACCAGAAGGCGCAGGTAGTAGAAGACCGAGATCGCGCTGTTGAGCACGGCGATGACCGCGAGCCAGATGTGACCCGTGCTCACGGCAGAGCCGAAGAGAAACAACTTGCCGACGAAGCCCACGGTCGGAGGGATTCCGGACAACGAGATCATGAACAGCGAGAGCGCCGCCCCGATGAGCGGGTAGCGGAAGCCCACGCCCGCGTAGTCGCGCAGCTCGTCCCCGCCCCCGCCCTTGTGCTCGAGCAGGATCACCACCGCGAAGGCGCCCAGGTTCATCGCCGTGTAGGCGATCAGGTAGAAGACGGCCCCGGTGGCGCCCGCAGCGCCCCCTGCGACGAGCCCGATGAGCACGTACCCCGAGTGCGCGATGCTCGAGTAGGCCAGCATCCGCTTCACGTTCGTCTGAGCGATGGCGGCCACGTTCCCCACCGTCATGGTTAGCGCGGCGATGACGGAGAGAAGCATGTTCCAGTCGCCATGAATCGGCCCGAAGGCCACGAAAAACGTGCGCAGGAAGGCCGCGAACGCGGCGGCCTTGGGCCCGGCCGACATGAAGGCCGTGATCGGCGTGGGGGCCCCCTCGTATACGTCGGGGGTCCACATGTGGAACGGCACCAGCGCCACCTTGAAGGCGAACCCGATCAGGATCATGGCCATGCCGGCGAGGAGAAGCCCCGCGGGGAAGGCGGATTCGGCGTTGGTCAGCGCATCGGCGATCCGGCCGAGGCTCGTCGTGCCGGTCGCGCCGTAGGTGAGCGCGATGCCGTAGAGGAGAATCGCCGACGCGAACGCTCCCAGCAGGAAGTATTTCATCGCGGCTTCGTTGCCGGCGTCCGAATCGCGGCGGTATCCGGCCAGGATGTAGAGCGAGATCGAGAGCACCTCGATGCCCAGGAAGAGCGTGATGAGATCGAGCGCGGAGGCGAGGAGCATCATCCCCGACGTGCAGAAGAGTATGAGCGCGTAGTACTCCCCCTGCTCCACCTTCTCGGAGCGCAGGAATGGCTCGGACAGAAGGATGGTGACGAACGTGCTCGCGAGGAAGAGCAGATTGAAGAGCGTCGAGAGATCGTCCAGCACGATCATGTTCGCATAGCCGTGCTGCTCCAGCCCCCACTGGGTCAGCGTCACCGCGAAGGCCCAGGCGACGCCCGCCAGCGCGATGTAGGCGGTCCAGTGCTTCCGGCTGTGCGGCAGGATGAGATCCGCGATCAGGATGAGAAAGCCCACGCCACACACGATGAGGAGCGGCTGGATCATCTCCAGCGGAGCGCTCACCTGGATGAACGGGCTCATCGCGGCGCCTCCTCGGCCGCTTCGGCCGCGGGCGCTTCGGGCGCTTCGGCCGCGGGCGCGGATGCGGGCGCGGATGCGGGCAGGAGAATCGGCGACCCGCGCATCGAGATCGTGTGCGCCTGGGCGCGGGCCAGAAGCTCCGCAACGGAAACATCCAGCTTACGAAGGAATGTGTTCGGATAGACCCCGATCCAGATGATGAAGAGGATCACCGGCGCCAGCGTCCAGAACTCGCGCCTGGAGATGTCCGGGAGGCCGCGATTCTTCTCGTTCGTGATCGGGCCGAACATCACGCGCTGATACATCCAGAGGATGTAGATGGCGGCGAGAATCACGCCCGTGGCGGCGATGGCGCTCACGACCGGACCGCTCACGTAAGGCCATACCTCCAGGGGTGACCCGCGGAACGCCCCGAGGAGGATCAGGAACTCGCCGATGAACCCGTTCAGCCCCGGCAGCCCGATGCTGGACAGGCAGGCGATCATGAAGAGCGCCGCGAACCAGGGCAGCGTGGCCGAGAGCCCGCCGAAATCGGAGATCTCGCGGGTGTGACGGCGCTCGTAGAGAATCCCGACCGCCAGGAAGAGTGCCCCCGTCGAGAGCCCGTGATTGATGCTTTGCAAGATTCCGCCCGAGAGGCCCTGGGTGTTCCAGACGAAGAGCCCCAGCATGACGAACCCGAGATGGCTCACCGAGGAATAGGCCACGAGCTTTTTCACGTCGCGCTGCACCATGGCGACCAAGGCTCCATACACGATCCCGATCAGGGCGAGGCCGATGATGTAGGGCGTGTACGCGAGGGCCGCGTCCGGGAAGAGCGGCATCGCGAAACGAAGGAAGCCGTAGACACCCATCTTGAGCAGCACGCCCGCAAGGATCACGCTCCCCGCCGTGGGGGCCTCGACGTGGGCGTCCGGGAGCCAGGTGTGGAACGGGAACATGGGCACCTTGATCGCGAAGGCCAGCGCGAACGCGCCGAAGAGCCAGAGTTGCGCGGTCATCCCCAGCGGCGTGTCGTAGAGCGCCAGGAGATCGAAGGTGTGGACCCCGGTGGCCTGATGGTGCGCGTAGTACAGGTACAGGATGCCGACCAGCATGAGGAGGCTTCCCGCCACCGTGTACAGGATGAACTTCACGGCGGCGTAGACGCGGCGCGGACCTCCCCAGACACCGATCAGGAGGTACATGGGGATCAGCATCACTTCCCAGAAGATGTAGAAGAGGAAGAGATCGAGCGACGCGAACACCCCGATCATCCCGGTCTCGAGCAGGAGGAAGGTGACCATGTACGCCTTCACCCGGCTGGTGATCGCGGAGAAGGAGGAGAGAATCGCGACGGCCGTGAGCAGCGTGGTGAGGAGGATCAGGAGCATGCTGATCCCATCCACGCCCAGATGGTATGTGATCCCCATGGCGGGCACCCACGGCGATTGTTCCACGAACTGCATGCCGCGATGCGTCGAGTCGAACAGCGTGAAGAGGGGAATCGAGGCGGCGAAGGTGATCACCGAGACCAGGAAGGCGCCCACGCGCACGGTGCGTGGCCTGGAGGACGGCAACAACAAGATTAGGAGCGCCCCGACCGTCGGGAAGAACGTGAGGAAGGTGAGGAGGGGAACGCCCAGGATCGTGTAGGTCGTGGTCATCGAAGCGCCAGGTAGCCGATCACGACCACCGCCCCCAGTGTGATCATCAGCGCGTAGACTTGGACGTATCCGACCTGGGCCTGCCGCAGAAGCCCCGAGCCGCCCTCGATCATGCGGCCCACGCCGTTCACCGCCCCGTCGATCACCGCGGCGTCGAAATCATGCCAGAGCTTCATCGACCCCCTGTAGATCGGCTGCACGATCAACGACTCGTAGGCCTCGTCCACCCAGTACTTGTTGAAAAGGGTTCGATACACGCCATGAGCCTGCTCGGCGAGGCGGCGCGGAATCGCCGGATCGGCGACATAGAAGCGGTAGGCGACGAAGATCCCGACCAAGGCGACCGCGAGCGAGATCACCATGAGCGGAAGCTCGGCCCCTTCCGGGTGGCCCATGCGCGCGGGAGAAAGGAGCGCCGCCGCGTCCGCGAACACGGGTTCCAGGAAGCGGTCGAGGCGCTGCCCTCCCGCGAGGAGCGGCACCTGGATCAAGCCGCCGACGGCGCTCAGGCCCGCGAGGATCAGGAGCGGGAGCGTCATGCTGTTCGGCGATTCGTGGAGGTGGTGCTTCGCCTCCTCGGTCAAACGCGAGGGGCCGTGAAAGGCCATAAAATAAAGTCGGAACATATAGAAGGCCGTCAGAAAGGCGCCGATGATCCCGGCGCACCAGAGGAGCGGGCCGCCGCGGAGCCAGGCCTGATACAAGATTTCATCCTTGCTGAAGAATCCCGCGAACGGGAACACCCCCGCGATCGCCAAGGTCCCGATCAGGAACGTGAGATGTGTCCTGGGCAGATGCGATTTGAGGCCGCCCATCTTGCCGAGGTCTTGCTCGCCCGAGAGCGCGTGGATCACGCTCCCCGCGCCGAGGAACAGGAGCGCCTTGAAGAAGGCGTGCGTCATGAGGTGGAAGATCCCCGACGTGAACGCTCCCACCCCGCAGCCCACGAACATGTAGCCCAGCTGGCTCACGGTGGAGTACGCGAGCACGCGCTTGATGTCGGTCTGGACGAGCGCGATCGTCGCCGCGAAGAGCGCCGTCGCGATCGCGACGATGGTGACCACCTGGAGCGCGGCCGGAGACAGGAGATAGAGCACGTGGCAGCGCGCGATCATGTAGACGCCCGCCGTGACCATGGTGGCGGCATGAATGAGGGCGCTCACCGGCGTGGGGCCCTCCATGGCGTCGGGCAGCCACACGTAGAGAGGGATCTGCGCGCTCTTGCCCGTCGCCCCGAGGAAGAGGAAGAGCGCGATCGCGGTCGCCACGGCGCTCCCGATCGGGAGACGCTGCGGCGCCTGCGCGAAGACGGTCGCGAAGTCCACGCTCCCAAACGTAACGAAGATCAGGAAGATGCCGAGGAGAAATCCCCAGTCCCCGATCCGGTTCACCACGAACGCCTTCTTTCCCGCCTCGGCCGCGGCGGGACGCTCGTACCAGAACCCGATCAGGAGATAGGAGCACAGGCCGACTCCCTCCCAACCCAGGAACATCAGCACGAAGTTGTCCGCCAGGACGAGCGTGAGCATGGAGAAGGTGAAGAGGTTGAGATACGCGAAGAACCGGCCGTAGGCCTTCTCGTGCCCCATGTAGCCCGTGGAGTAGAGATGGATCAGGAAGCCGACTCCCGTCACGATGAGCATCATGACCGCGCTCAACGGATCGAGCGCGAAGCGGACCTCGGCGTGGAAGTCTCCGGACTGGATCCAGGTGAAGAGCGCCTGGGTGACGCGGCGCGCCTCGGGCGGAAGCGCCAGGAGCTGGACGAAGCAGCCGAGCGCGATCAGGAACGAGAGCCCGACCGAGCCCGCGCCGATCGCGCTCACGATCTTGCGCGGCAGTCTTCCCGCGCCGATCCCGTTCACGATCGCGCCCAGCAGTGGAATCAGCGGCACGAGGCAGAGAAGCGAGAGTCCCACGCTATCCTTTCAGGAGGTGCACGTCGTCCACGTTCGCGGTCTCCCGGCTCCGGAAGATCGCGACCAGGATCGCGAGGCCCACGGCCACTTCAGCGGCCGCCACCGACATCACAAAGAAGACGAAGATCTGTCCGTCCATCTGGCCGTGCTGCTTGGAGAACGCGACGAAGCTCAGGTTCACGGCGTTCAGCATCAGCTCGATCGACATGAAGATGATGAGGGCGCTCCGGCGCACCAGCACCCCCACCAGCCCGATCGTGAAGAGCACGGCGGCCACGAGCTGATAGGCGTCGAGAGGAAGCGCGAATCCTTCCATCAGGAAAACTTCCTCTTCGCGAGAACAACCGCGCCGATCACGGCGATCAGAAGCAGGATCGACGTGACCTCGAAGGGAAAGAGCCACGTGCTGTAGAGAATGCGGCCGATCGCGGCGGGCGACCCGAACCCCGGAGGAAGGGCGGCCGCGGGACCGGGCGCTTCCTCGGCGCCACCGTGTGTGAGCACCACCCAGAGCAGCTCCACGAACGTGATCACCGCGAACAGGAATCCGAAGCCCTTCGCGGCTCCCGGCGTGAGCAGCGGCGTGTCCCCCTTCACGTTCAGGAGCATGACCACGAACAGGAAAAGCACCATGATCGCCCCTGCATAGACCAGGATCTGGATCGCGGCGATGAACGCCGCGTTCAGGAGGATGAAGAGTCCGGAAAGAGAGAGGAGCACCCCCACCAGGTGGAGCGCGCAGTGAACCGCGTTCTTCCGAAAGATCACGTTTAAGGCGAAGACGATCGCCGACACCGAGAAGACCGTGAACAGGATCGCCTCGGTCATCGCGCCCCCGCGAGTGCCAGGACGACGGCCGTGACGACGAGGTTGAGGAGCGAGGCCGGCAGGAGCACCTTCCACCCGAACGACATGAGCTGGTCGTAGCGCAGGCGCGGGAACGTGGCCCGGAGCCACACATAGAAGAAGAGGAAGAGCGACAGCTTGATCAAGAACCACACGACGGGTGGAAGGAACGGTCCGTGCCAACCGCCGAAGAACACCGAGATTGCGATACCCGACACCACCATCATGTTCGCGTACTCCGCGAGGAAGTAGAGGGCGAACTTCATCGAGGAGAACTCGGTGTGGAACCCCGCGACCAGCTCGGTCTCGGCTTCCGCGAGGTCGAAGGGCGCGCGATTGGTCTCGGCGATACCGCACAGGATGTAGATCACGAAGCCGAAGAACTGGGGCACGATATACCACAGGTGCTCCTGCTGCCGTACGATGGTCGCAAGGCTCAGGGTCCCCGTCATGAGGACGACGCTCACGAGCGAGATCCCCTGCGCCAGCTCATAGGAGATCATCTGCGCCGAGGATCGGAGCCCGCCCAGGAGCGGATACTTGGAATTGGACGCCCACCCGCCGAGCACGATCCCGTACACGCCCATCGATGTAGTCCCCAGGACCCACAGAACCGCGATATTGATGTCCGTAACTTGAAGATGAACGGTCCGCCCCAGGACCTGCACCGTGTCCCCGAACGGAATGACGCAGAGCGCCAGGAACGCCGTGATCACGGGGAGCGCGGGAGCCAGGATGAAGACGGCCCGGTCCGCCTGCGCGGGGATGAGGTCTTCCTTGAAGAAGAGCTTGATGCCGTCGGCGATGGTCTGCAACAGGCCGAAGGGGCCCACGCGCTGCGGTCCGATCCGGTCCTGCATGTGGCCGATCACCTTGCGCTCCATCCAGACGATGAGCGGGACTCCGGCCAGGACGAAGCCGAAGACGATCAGGACCTTGACCGCCGATTCGATCAGAAAGGCGATGTCCACGCGGCTATTTCAGCTCTTCCAGGAGGTGATCGACTTGCTGCGGCGTGACGTTCTCGTAGTAGCGGTCGTTCACCATGAGCACGGGGGCGGTTCCGCAGGAGCCGAGGCATTCGACCGAGACGTAGGTGAAGCGGCCGTCCTGCGTGGTCTCCCCATCCTCGATCCCCAGCTTGTCCTGGATCTGCTTCTGCAGGCGCTGCCCGCCGAGGAGCGAGCAGGACAGGTTCCGGCAGACCTGGATCATGTGCCGGCCGACGGGCTTTTGATTGAACATCGTGTAGAAGGTCACGACCTGCCGCACGGACTGCGCCGTGAGACCCAGGATCTTCGCCACCTCCCGCTGCGTGTCCTCGCTCAGCCACCCTTGGTCGTTCTGCGCGACGTGGAGCGCCGGGATGAGCGCGGACTGGTTGGTCTCGTAGACCTTCGTCAGCGACTCGATCTTCTCGCGCGCTCCCTGGGAAAGCATCGAACTCAGTTCTCCACGTTCGGGAACTGGGCCGACTGCGTCGGAAAGTCCTTGCGGAGCGGGTGGCCCAGCCAGCCATCCGGCGTGAGCAGGCGCTCGAGGTTGGGATGCCCCGCGAACTTCAGGCCGAACATGTCGAAGACCTCGCGCTCCATGAAATTCGCACCGAGCCAGACGGTGGTGGCGGTCGGGATGGCAACCTCTTCGTCCACGCGCGTCTTGAGAAAGAGCCTGCGGCTGAAGGCCGGCGAGTAGATGATGTAGACGACCTCGAACCGCGGCTCGCCCGGTAGCCGGTGCTGAAAACGATCCACCGCGGTGATGTCGGTCAGGAAATCGTAGAGAAGCGCGGGATCGGTCCTGAGAAAGCGGAGCGCGTCCGCCACGACCTTGGGATCGATCCAGACGCTCAACTCCCCCCGGAAGCGCTGCTCCCCGCGGTAGGCGTCCCCGAACCGGGACTTGAGCTTGTTCACGATGGATTCCTCGTCACCGGTGATCGGATCGAGGTCCTCCGGATTCGGTGTCAATCCCACTCGAGCGCTCCCTTGCCCCAGACGTAGACGAATCCGACCAGGAGGATGGCGATGAAGACCGCCATCTCGGCCAGGCCGAACATGCCGAGCTGCTTGAAGACGATCGCCCAGGGGTAGAGGAAGACGGTCTCGATGTCGAACACGATGAAGAGCATCGCGACGAGATAAAAGCGCGTGTGAAAGCGCTCGCGAGCGTTGCCGGTGGGCGTGATCCCACACTCGTAGGGGGCGGCTTTGGCCGGGTCGTACACGCGTCTGCCGAGAAAATGGGAGGCGAGGAGCGTGAACACTGCGAAGCCGATCCCCACGATCAGCATCATGAGGATGGGAATGAATGCCGCCGTCGAATTGGGGTCGACTTGGTTCATCCGGGGCCACCCCTTGGGACTTGAATTCGTCGTCTCGGGCTCGTGCCGCTTAAAATCATCCCGAGTTCGTGAAAAAAGGTGCTAATTCAGGCAGGTTATAAAGTTGGGGGCTTCGCTGTCAAGCCACTTTCTCGAAAAGCGGCCGCTCCGCGGGACCCGAGAGACGGACCGCGAGGTGTTCCGGATCGTGCTCCAGCAGGAGGAGCCACTCCTCACGCGTCGCGTCGCGCAGGATAGACCGTTTCGTCTCCAGCGACGTCAGGGGCTGTGTGTCGAACCCCAGGATGTACGGGAGAGGGAGATGCGCGACGGTGGGGATCAGGTCGACCGCGTACAGGGCGCGCGTCCCGGCGATATCGAAGAACACGCCCTGGTGTCCCCGGGTATGCCCCGGGAGCTTTCGCAGCGTCACGCCGGGCAAGATCTCGATGTCCTCGTCGTGCAACACGAGCTGCCCCGCATCCTCGATCGGATCGTAATTGCTCGGGAGATAGGAGGCCCTGTTCCGATCGTTGGGCGGGTGCGCGTCTTCCCACTCCTCGCGGCGCACGAGGTAATGGGCGTTCGGGAACGTGGGCCGCACGGCGCCGTCCTCGCCCCGCGTGGTTCCACCGCCGCAGTGGTCGAAGTGGAGGTGCGTGGTGGCGACCGTCGTGATGTCCGAGGGAGGAACCCCCAGCGCGGCCAGCTCCTCGAGCAGCGCCTCGGGACGTTCCACCGCGTAGATGTCGTGGAACTTGGAATCTTCCTTCGTTCCGATCCCGGTATCCACGAGCACGCGCTTGCCGTCCCCCTCGATCAGGAGGCAGTTCATGGCAAGCTGGATGCGGTTCCTTTCATCGGCCGGGGCCACCCGGTTCCAGAGCACCTTGGGGACGACGCCGAACATGGCGCCGCCATCCAGCCGGAGGCGGCCGCCGGAGACGAAGTGGACCTTGTAGGGTCCGATGGTGAGTCCTGTCGAAGGAACGATTCCGGAGTGCCTCATAAGCCGAGTTCTGTCGGATTTCTCCGTGGCGACCATTTCTCTGGGACGTTCGTTACCGAACGCCTCAAGCAACCTACCCGGGAGTCGAACGAGGCGGGCCACCTCTTCTCCCCTATTTGGTCTTTCTCCAGGCGGGGTTTACCAAGCCGGAGGCGTCGCCGCCTCCGCTGGTGCGCTCTTACCGCACCGTTTCACCCTTACCGCGGGCTTTCACCCGAGGCGGTTTGTTTTCTGTGGCACTTTCCCTGGGATCGCTCCCGCTGGGGGTTACCCAGCACCCTGCCCTGTGGAGCTCGGACTTTCCTCAGGCCGCGCAAGCGCGGCCCGCGGCCGCCTGTGGCACTCCGGACAGCCGTTCCTGCCTGTACCGCCGCGGCGAGTCTAGGGGGTTCGGACGCAGGATTCAACCTACCGCATCCAGCGCCTCGTTTGCCAGCCCGTCCGCGCGCGCGTTATCCTCGCGCCGGACGTGGCGAAATCGGTACTTGCGAACCGCGTTCAGGAGCATGATCACCTGGCCGTGGAGCGCCTGCAGGCGGGGCTCTTTCACCTTGTACTGCCCGCTGATCTGCTTCACGACCAGCTCGCTGTCGAGCCGGAATTCCGCCTCGTCCGGTCGCGAGTCCTTGATGTATTCGAGCGCCGTGATCAGCGCCAGGTACTCCGCCTCGTTGTTGGTCCGGACGCCCAGCGTGCGGCTCGCCTCGTAGACGGTCCGCCCTTCGTCGTCCTCGATCACGACCCCGATCGCCGCCGGGCCCGGGTTTCCCCGGGCTGCCCCGTCCGTGTGCACGATGTATTTCATCCGGCGAGCGTACTGGTTCGGACCTGGTTTGACAACGCCGGCGGCGCAGGCCAGAATGGCGGACCGCCCCTCCTGGTGCGTAGAAAGGATTCCGACGATGCCGCGGCCGAGCGCCGAAGACGTCCATCTGATCTTGAAGCTGTACGAGCTGAGGCGCGACCCCGAGTTGAGACGCGCGCGCGCGTTCATGCTTTCCGAATTCAATCTCAAGTCGTGGGACGAAGTCCGCCGCCACTACCTGACCGGCGACGAGATGGATCGCCAGTTCCGGATGGCGACCTCCTACTGGGAAATGGTAGCCGCCTTCGTGAATCGAGGACTTCTGAACGAGGAGCTGTTCTTCGACACGCACGGCGAGGACATCGTGGTCTGGAAGAAGATCGAGCCGGTCATCGCCGGCGGACGCAAGCAGATCAGGCCGACCTGGCTATGGAACCTGGAGCGCATGGCCAAGCGCCATCAGGCATGGCGCGAGCGGACGTTCGGGATCGCGGAGCGGCTGATCAAGGCGGAGTCGAAGCTGAAGACCAAGAAGCCTCGATCCAAGTGAGCAGCACGTTCGGAAGACTCCTCACGATCACCAGCTTCGGCGAAAGCCACGGCCCCGCCGTGGGCGTGATCCTCGACGGATGCCCTCCCGGAATTCCTGTTACCCCCGAGGCCGTGCAGCGCGACCTCGACCGCAGGCGCCCCGGCCAGAGCGCCATCACCACGCAGCGCAAGGAGCCCGACAAAGTCGAGATCCTCTCGGGCGTCTTCGAGGGCGTGACCACGGGCGCATCGATCGCCCTCGTCGTTCGGAGCGTGGACGCGCGCCCGGCCGACTATTCGAACCTGAAAGATCTGTTCCGGCCCGGCCACGCCGACTACACCTACTGGGTAAAGTACGGCGTGCGGGACTACCGCGGGAGCGGACGCTCCTCGGGACGCGAGACCGTGGGCCGCGTGGCCGCCGGCGCGATCGCGCGGCTGATCCTGAGCGGCGTCGGCGCGCGGGTCCAGGCGTGCACGGTGCAGGTCGGCGACATCGTCGCCGAGAAGCGTGACCTGGCCTTCGCCGAAGAAAACGCGGTGCGCTGCCCCGACCGCGAGAAGGCGCCGGTGATGGAGGCCGCGATCCTGGCGGCCCGCGAGGCGGGCGATTCCCTGGGCGGCGTCGTGGAGATCCGCGCGACGGGTGTCCCCGCCGGGTTGGGCGATCCGGTCATGGACAAGCTGGACGCGCTCCTCGCGTGGGGCCTCATGTCGATCGGCGCCGTGAAGGGCTTCGAGGTGGGCGAAGGGTTCGCGTCGGCCCGCATGCGCGGATCGGAGATGAACGACCGCATGGAGCGAGGCGGGTTCGCGACGAACCACACAGGCGGCATCCTGGGCGGCATCTCGACCGGCGAGCCGATCGTGACGCGGATCGCGGTCAAGCCTCCCTCCTCCATCGCGATTCCGCAGAAGACGGTCGATGTGAAGGGCGAGACGCGGGACTTCGAGATCTCGGGCCGCCACGATCCCTGCCTCTGCCCGCGCGTCGTGCCCGTCGCCGAGGCGATGACCTGCCTCGCCCTCGCCGATGCGCTCCTGCGCCAGCGCGCCATCGAGCCCTGGCGCGCGAAGGTTCAGGACCCCCTGCACAAGACTCGGGCTTGATCGAGCGCATCCGCACCCGGATCAGCGACGTCCTCGGCATCCGCTACCCCATCATGCAGGCGGGCATGATCTGGGCGTCGGGCTACAAGCTCGCGGTGGCGTGCGCCGAAGCGGACATCCTCGGCACCATCGGCTCGGCCGGAATGAAGCAGGACCTGCTGCGCTCCCAGATCCAGAAGGCGCGGGCGCTCACCCGGAAGCGCATCGCCGTCAATATTCCACTGCTACGCGGCGACGCCTCCGAGCTATTGGAGATCACGCTCGGCGAAGGGATCGACATCGTGATCACGAGCGCGGGCAATCCAGCCGTGCTCGGCCCCCGCATCAAGCAGGCGAAGGGCGTGATCTGGATCCACGTGGTCCCGAGCGTGAAGCACGGTTTGAAAGCCCAGGACTCGGGCGCTGAGATCGTGATCGGCGAAGGATTCGAGGCCGGCGGCCACAACGGCGTGGACGAGATCACGACGCTCGCCTTGATTCCCCAGCTCGTGGACGCCCTCTCGGTCCCGGTGGCCGCCGCGGGAGGCATCGCGGACGGACGCGGATTCCTCGCCGCGCTGGCGCTGGGCGCCGAGGGCATCTCGGTGGGCACACGGTTCGCGGCGACGGTGGAATCCTCCGCGCACGATTCCTACAAGCAGGCGATCGTCGGCGCTCGAGACGGCGGCACGGTCCTCTTCGCCAAGAAAATTGCCCCGGTGCGCGCGCTCAAGAACCGATGGGTCGAGGAAGTCCGAGCCGCGGAATCGCAGGGCCAAAGCCGCGAGGAGCTGGAGCGCGTGTACGGCCACTCCCATTCCCGCCGCGGGATCCTCGAGGGCGATCTCGAGGAGGGAGAGCTGGAAATGGGTCAGTCGAGCGGATTGATCCGGGAGATTCTTCCCGCCGCGGAAGTCGTCGCGCGGCTCGTCTCCGAATTCGAGAAGGCCCGAGCCCGGAATCAGAGCCTGGAGAGACTGTAGCCCGCCCAGATTCCGACGAGCCCTCCGACCATCCCCAAGAATACCGACCACATCGAGAACCACCCCGCGCCCCAGAGCGCGGGAATGAGGCTCCCCGCGATGGATCCCACCGTGAGCCCGACCGTGATCAGGAATCTGGAATTCATGGATGTCACCCTCCGGATGCCCGGAACCTACCATGCAGCCTACGGGCCACCACGAAGTCCCGATGGGCACGCGCTTTGCGTGTATAAGAGGGGTTGGGCCAGCTTCGAAGCGGATGCAAGCGGTTCCGGCCGCATGGAGCGCCGTCGCCGTGCTATTTGCAAAGCGCCCTCGTGCGCCATTCCAGGGCTCGGCCAGGGGCAGGAACGGGGAGACCGCAGCCATGAAAACCAAGAACGAGAAGAAGGCCTCACGGCCGTCGGGAGAGGGCCGGCACGCGGGTCCCGCGGCCGAGCAGGCCGAGGCCGCGCGCCTCGCGCGAGAGGCGATCAAGAAGGATCCGAACGCGCCGGACAACTACACCGCGCTCGCCGGAGCGCTCCGCATGCTCGCGCAGTTCTTGCGGGAGCGGAACCCGGAAGCCTCCGACAATCTGCTCTTCCTCGCGTGCGCCGCGGCGTGGGAGGCGAAGCGCCGCTCCACCCCCGCGCTCATTTCGGGCCGCACCAAGCAGGAGGTCAAGATCCTGACCGCCTGGGTTCGCATGAGGGAGCACCTCGTGCCCGAGGACGGCGAGGCGCGAATGGAGGAGATCCGGAGCGAGTACCTGGCCGAAACGCTCCGCGATTCCGCCTCCGTCTTCGCCCTCGCGCAGCCCCACCAGCTCTAGAAGCCTCGGTTGCGGCACCGGCCCGGCATGAAGCCGGACCCGTGCGAAACCTATTCGACCGAGACTGGGAGCCCAGTCTCCCTCTCGCCTACTGAACCACAACCTTCTTCGTGTCCATCGTCTGCCCGTCGACCACGAGTCGCGCGAAGAAGACCCCGCGCGCGGCGCTCGTTCCGGCATCCGTGAGCCCGTCCCAGGCGGCCCGGAACGTGCCCGCGGCGGCGTCCTGGTCCACCAGCGTGCGCACCATGCGGCCCTGGGGGTCGAACACCCGGAGCGAGACCTTGGCGTTGCGCGGGAGCGCGTACTCTAGAATCGCGCCCGCGCCTGGATTCCGCGACATGATCCGAAGCGCCGTTCCCGGCGACGCGATCGCCTCCGCCCGGCCCGCCGAGGCGGCCTCGGCGCGCCCCGAGCTATGCTGGGTCTCGTGGTGCTCGTGGCTACGCGGATTCTGGGGCGGCCCGACGTACGGGAAGTACGGGAGGTACGGCATGTCGTTCGCGTCGATTCCGTCACCGAGCTGGTTGTTCGGCGCGACGTTGAACCCGTCCACCAGAACGCCGGCCACGACGCGGAGCTCGATATCCACGACGTCGTCCGCCAGCCTGCGGCCGTTCGGGAATCCAGCGAGATCCCCCGCCAGCACGCCGAGCCGGTTCGGAGCCGCCGAGGGCGCAATCGACATGTTGAGGCGCAGCATCTCACCCGGCGACACGCCCACGGGCTGGTTCAGCCCCGGCACTCCGGTGACGAACACCGACACGAGGTCGTTGCGCGGTGTGGGCGGCACGTTGATCCCGAACAAAGCATGGAGCAGCTTCGCGGGCTCCGGATCGACGACATACGCCCCGAAGTTCGAGACGTCGTTGAACGGCTCGGTGGCGTTGAAGAGGTCCTTCTTCCCGAGGGGGATCACGATCTCGTTGACGAGCGGCATTCCGAGCCGGGAGACCTGGATCTCGGGACCCGAGAACCCGATGGTACCGTCACCGTTGATCGTGCGGGTCTGCTGGCGCTCGGCCGTGTCCCAGATTCCAATCACGTTGTTCGACCGCGACGGATCGGGCGCCGTGCCGTCTTTCGTGAGCAGCTCCTTGGGGACCTGCATCACCACGCTCATCACGTTGAACCCGCCGACACCGTCCACTCCCTTCCCGCGGTCGCCCGGAAGACGGCGGATGCTGAGCAGGTCGAACACCGCCGCGAGGTCCACGAAGAAGGGATCGTCGCGGGGACCAACGAACACCTTGTAGCCGCCCGGGAGCGTCTGGATCGCGGACTGCGCCAGCGACGCATAGTCCGGCATGGAGACGGGACCCACGAAGTACGGCGCAACCCGGCCCGTTCCCAGGACGGTTTCCTGGCTGGTGTCCACGTCGATGCGCGTGAGCGTCCAGCTCTGGCGCACGTTCAAGTCGGGATCGTCGAGGCTCGTGACGACACCGGTGTTGTAGAGGAACGTATTCTCATTCTGCCGCGTCGTGTGGAAGGCGAACTCGAACCGGATGTGCTTGTGGGAATCTCCGGTGTTGTCCACGTTGATGTAATAGCTCGCGTTGTCGTCGAAGCTCGCGAAGTTGGGCCCGCTGTTCGGCTCGATGAGCGGCACCCAGTTTCCGACAAACGTGACCGCCTGGGGCTGGTCGGCGGCCACCCAGGCGTAGAGATCGGTGTCGTCGGCGAGACGGTCCTTCGTCGTGCCGGGCGCCTCGCTGTGGCTGGACGCCTGGGCCGGCGCGGAACGGAGCACCCCCAGGACGGCAAGCAAGAAGGCCAGAGCTAGTGCAAGATTGGTGCGCTTCATCGCGATATTCCCTTTCTCTGCTCGAGTGGATCCTTGTCAGGCTTGGTCATCCCGATGGTGCGTGGAGACCTTTTTCGATGTCCGGGAGCGGGGCCCCGCCGACTCTCCCGTGAACATGTTCTTTACGGAGGAGCAGCGCAAACGGATGAGGGGGCTTGTGCGTTCCCTGGTACGAGCTTAATCTGCGGGTTGCTGATCCAACATCCGTTGTCCTACGTAAGTAATGGAGAAAGGCGGAGATTTGCCTGGTGTGTGGCGCCGATGAGTGACCAGGAACGCGATCGATCGTGCGTCGAGCGGATGCGCGCCGGGGACACCCGCGCGCTCGAAGAGCTCTACGATCGACACAATGGTCTCCTCTATTCAATCGTCCTGCGTATCGTGCGAAGCGCGGCCGACGCCGAGGAGGTGTTGCAGGAGGCCTGGCTCCAGATCTGGCGGGGCGCGGCGACCTACAGCGCCGCGCGCGGAAACGTTGGAGCATGGCTCGTGACCGTGGCGCGAAGCAGGGCCATCGATCGGTTTCGAAGCGAGGGGTCGCGCCAGCGCGCCGAGCAGGCGGCGGGCGCCGAACCGTCTCCGCCTCCGACCGAAGACGCCTCGGCAAACGCGGCCTATCGGCAGATGAGCGAGCGGGTCGGCAGGGCCCTGGAGAAGCTCGGCCCGCAGCACCGGCAGGTCGTGGAGATGGCCTATTTCGGCGGACTGACCCAGGGTGAGATCGCGGAGCGTCTGAACGCGCCTCTCGGCACGGTCAAGTCCTGGACCCGGCAGGCCCTGCTTCGCCTGAGTGATCTTGTTCCCCAAGAGGAATGGTCGTGAGCATGCACAAGGAAGAACACCTCGAGCTTTGCGCCGGCTACGTGCTCGGGAATCTCTCCGAGACCGAAAAGGCCGCCCTCGAGGAGCACCTCGGGGCGGGATGCCCCGCGTGTGACGCCGAGATCAACCGGCTCGGGCGCGGCGCCTGGGCGTTCGCCTCGGCGACCCCTCGGCTCCTGGAGCCCTCTTCCCTTCGGCCGCGCGTCCTCGACAGGTTGGTGCGGGAGACATCACAGGGCGATGGCCGTCGTCAGGGATCGCGCGCGCCGATACCGTTCCCCCGCCGGCGTGTCGCGCCGGTTCTCGGATGGATCGCGGCCGCCGCCGCCGTGGCGTTCGCGGTGTTCGGGTTCATGGAGTGGCGCCTGGCGTCGCGGCTGGGGCGCGAGCTGGCCGTTTCGCGCGAGGAAGCCTCGAGGTTGAACCAGCAGATCCAGAGCGAGCGGGAGTGGTCCGCGGTCGCCATTGCGCCGCGGGCGCGCGTCATCGACTTGAAGCCGACGCCGGATGGTTCGCCCCAGCTCCATGCGCGGGTTACCTACGATCCCACAACGCGGCGCGCGATCGTCGCTGTGAGCGATTTCGTCACGCCCGCCGGCAAGGATTACCAGCTCTGGGCCATCACCAAGAGCGGCCCGGCCAGCCTAGGCCTCGTGCGCGCGGACCGAGAGGGTCGCGCCGTGATCCAGCTCACGAATGCCGGCGATCCATTCACGCTGGCCGCCTTCGCCGTCTCCCTGGAGAACGAGGGCGGCGCGCCGACACCCACCGCCCCCGCGGGGCCCGTGGTCATGGTGGGGAAAATCTAAGCCACGGCGTCCCCTCATCCAGGCCCCGCTTGGCTCCGTAAGGCTCCTATAATGGATCGCATGCGACGCCTCATCCCGCTCTGGACCGCGCTGATCCTCCTTGGGGCGCCTGCCGGCGCGCACCAGTTCTGGCTCGCCCCGTCGCAGTACGTCGCGGGGCCCGGGAAGGCCGTCATGGTCCGAGCCTTCGCCGGCACCGGCTTCCGCGGCGAGGCTAAACCCTGGTCGCCGGCGCATTGCGTCCGGTTCGTCGCGAAGGCGGCCCGGACGCTGGACCTCACCCCCGCGACGTCGCCGGGCAGCCTTGCCTGGGCGCGATTCGCGCCTTCCGATGAGGGCGGGGCCATGCTGGCCTTCGAGTCCGGCTTCGCTCCCATCGAGCTTCCCGCGGCGAAGTTCACCGCGTATCTGGAGGATGAGGGGCTGGACGGGCCTCTGGCGTCGCGCCGCCGTGCAGGCTCGGCGACGTCGGGACGCGAGCGGTATCGCCGGGCGTCCAAGAGCTGGCTGGCTGGCCAGTCTCCCGAGCGGGCCACAACCCCCATCGGGCTCCCGCTGGAGATCGTTCCCCTCTCGATCCCGGGGTCGCAGGGAAACTTGCGCGCGCGCGTGCTGTGGAACGGCCGTCCGCTGCCGGGTGCTCTGGTGAAGGCGTGGCGCGCGCCCTTGGGTGACGCGGGCGCCATCACCGACGCCGCGACGCGCGACTCGATCGGGACCGCGTGGCGTGCGCGCACCGATACGCGCGGCGAGGTCTCCGTGCCGGTTGCCCTCCCGGGCGAGTGGCTCGTGAGCGTCATTCACATGGAGCCCTCCTCCGATCGGAGTGAAGCGGACTGGGAGAGCACCTGGGCTTCGCTGACATTCGAGCGCGCCGGGGCGTCGTCACCGTGAGCCGCGCCGCGATCGTAGTCGCCGCCCTCGCGCTCCTCGCCCCCGCGCTCGCTCCGTCGCCCGCCTCGGCACACGATACGTCCTACAGCTACGCCGACCTCCGTTGGGGACGCGAGAGGATCGGGCTCACGGCCAGCATTCACCGCGACGACGCGGCCCAGGCGCTCGGAATCGCCGCGCCCGAATCCCTGATGGCGGCTCCCTTCCTCTCGCGCCAGGCGGAGGCGCTGTCGCGGCTCGTCCTGTCTCGCCTCCACGTCAGGAGTGGAGAGCGGGCTCTCGTGTTCCGGACCGAGCGCGTGGAGGCAAAGCCCGACCAGCATGCGGTCGCGCTGGCGTTCGCCACCGACCTTCCCGCGTCCATCCCCCATCTGCGCGTGGACGCCGCCCTCTTCCCGCAGAACGCACAGCACGAGACGTTCCTGAACGTCTATGCCGCCGACGGCCGCGTCCTGGCGCAGGAAGTGCTCAGCGCCAGCCACACCGGCGTCGACCTCTATGCGGCCGGGGCCGCGGGCGTGCTCGCCGTTCTTGGAACCTTTGTGCGCACGGGCATCCACCACATCTTCATCGGACCCGACCACATCCTGTTCATCGTCGGACTGCTGCTCCTGGGAGGAACCCTCGGGCGCGTGCTCCGTGTCGCGACCGCCTTCACCGTCGCCCACAGCATCACCCTCGCGCTGGCGGTCCTCGGCGTGGTTCGCCTCCCCGGCAGCGTCATCGAGCCCATGATCGCGCTCAGCGTCGCGTATGTGGGATTCGAGAACCTGCGCTCCCGGGCGGGCGGGACCGACTGGCGAATCCGAATCGCGTTCTTCTTCGGGCTGATCCACGGATTCGGCTTCGCGAGCGTGCTGCGCGACTTCGGGCTGCCCCACGGCGCGCTCGCGTGGTCGCTCCTGGGCTTCAACCTCGGGGTCGAGATCGGCCAGGTCTGCATCGTGCTCGTCGTGGTGCCGCTGCTCGCGGCGCTGCGCGCGGGAGTCCCACGCTTCGCATCGCGGACCGTCACCGCGGGCTCCTGGGGAATCATCTGCACCGGCGGCTTCTGGTTCGTCCAGCGGGTGCTGGCGCGAGGGTGAGTTGCTCACCTCGCCGCCCTCGACGCGGAACATGTCGACCCAGCCACGTGTCGGGGCCGAATCGTCAGCAAAGAAGGCCCTGCTAGGTATTTCTACGGGCTAAGATAAATACGTATTTACGATTAGGCCACTCATTCTTCTTGACCAACTCCGCGCGCAAGCAGAGGTTGGCCTTGGATTCCAGTTCGTGCGCGTGCCTCCGGCGGTTTGCGGTTTCATCCTCCCCCGCAAATCCCATGCAGGGAGACACACAAGCTCGCGGAATCCGAACCGATCGCCTGTCCCGAAGTCGGCGAGTCGGCGTCAGTTTTGGGGGCGCGTCGCGAGCACGACATGGCAGACCGCGAGCGGCGCGTTGAACGGGGCCGGAGTCGTACGAGACCTTCGGCCCTTTTTTATTGCTCCGAGCCTTCCGAGAGCACGGCCAGCATCCGGTCGTGCAGCCTTCCATTCGTCGCCACGAGCTGCATGCCCTCGAGGTCCGGACTGCCGCCTTGATAATCCGTGATCGTCCCCCCGCCCTCCTCCACGATCAGCATCGCGGCGGCCATGTCCCACGCTCGCGGCCCCCGCTCCCAGAATCCGTCTGTCCTGCCGACCCCGACCTTTGCGATCGCCAGGGCGGCGGAGCCGGCGCGTCGCACGGCCTGAGCCCTCATGATGAATCGCGAGAACGGTCCCAGATTGTTCTTCTCCGGATCCCTCTCGGTCGCCACGTCGTAGCCGAAGCCGGTGGCCAGGAACGCGCGCTCGAGCGTGTCGACCTGGGTGACGCGGCGTTGCGCGCCGTTCAAGGTCGCTCCTCCGCCCCGGCGGGCGGCGTAGAGATCGTCCAGGAGCGGATTGTAGACGGCGCCGGCGACCAGCGTGCCCGCCGCGAGGAGCGCGATCGACACGGAGAACACGGGATACTCATGGGCGTAGTTCACCGTGCCGTCCAGAGGGTCGATGATCCAGACGCGATCGGATGCCGAGCCGTCCCGCCCCCGTTCCTCGGCCCAGAAGCCGTCGCCGGGGAACGCGGCGCGCAGGCGTCCGACAATGAGCTCCTCCGAGCGCCGATCCATCTCGGTGACGAGGTCGATGCGACCTTTGTACTGGACGTCCTGGGCCTTGCCGAAGTTGTCTTTGAGAAGAGCGCCGGCTTCGCGCGCGACGCGAATGGCTGCTTCGAGCTCGCGCCCGAATGGACCGCTCATTCGGTGGTGGCGGCTCTTTGGACTTCGGGAACGTCAGGATGGGACGGCCCCCCCTCAGCGGCAGATGGAGGCCGCTGCCCCTGGTACTGGAGCTCGTACAGGCGCGCATAGATTCCTCCGCGCGCGAGAAGCTCTTCGTGGGTCCCCTGCTCGCGCAGCTCGCCGCGGTGCATGACGAGAATGCGGTCGGCATCGAGGATGGTGCTCAGGCGATGCGCGATCACGAGCGAGGTCCGCCCTTCCAGGAGCCGCCGGAGCGCCGCCTGGATGACGCGCTCCGTCTCGACGTCCACGCTCGAGGTCGCCTCGTCCAAGATCAGGATGCTCGGGTCGTAATGGAGCGCGCGGGCGAAGGCCAGCAATTGCCGCTCACCCATCGAGAAATAGACCCCGCGCTCGCCGACCTCTTCCTCGAGCCCGTTCGGCAGGCGGCCCAGCATCCTCCCGCCGCCCACCTCCTCCAGGGCCCGCTCCTCCTCACCGGCAGGACGCTCGCGCGCGCCGAAGCGGAGGTTCTCGCGCACGGTGCCGCCGAAGAGGAACACATCTTGTAATACGAGCCCGATCTGACGCCGCAGCGCGCGGCCCTCGAGCTGCCGGATGTCGTGCCCGTCGATCCGGATCGAGCCACGCTGAAATTCGTAGAATCGCGTCAGGAGATTGGCGATCGAGCTCTTCCCGGCGCCTGTCGCGCCCACGAGCGCGACCTTCTCGCCCGGAGCGATCCGGAAGGAGATGTCGCGCAGGACGAAGTCCTCGTCCTTGTAGGCGAACCAGACGTGGTCGAACTCCACGGCGCCCGCGAGGCGGGATATCGGGACCGGGCGGGCGGGATCTTCCACGGCGGGCTTCGTGTCCAGCAGGTCGAAGATCCGCTCCGACGACACCATCGCCGCCTGGAACACGTTGTACTTGTCGCTCAGGTCGCGGATGGGCTGGTAGAAGCGCTCGGAATACTGCAAGAACGCCACGACCACGCCGAACGTGACCGTCCCTCCCAGGATTCCCAGCCCTCCGTACCAGAGGATCAACGCAAGGGCGATGGCGCCGATGAATTCCACGGTCGGAAAGAAGACCGCGTAATAGAACATGTTCTGGATGTGCGCCTCCAGATGGTCCTTGTTGGCGCGGTCGAAGCCGCGGAACTCCTTCGCCTCGACGTTGAACAGCTTCACGACCTCCACGCCCTGCAGATGCTCCTGCAAGTAGGCGTTGATCCGCGCGAGCCGGGTCCGCACCTTCCGGTAGCTCACCCGGACCTTGGCCCGGAAGACGGCGGTCGCGATCACGAGGAGCGGCACCGTCGTGAAGGTCACGAGGGCCAGCTTCCAGTTCAGGAAGAGCATCGCGCCCACGATTCCAGCAAGCAGAAAAATGTCGCCGATCACCGCCACGACGCCCTGCGCGAAGAGCTCGTTCAGGACCGAGACGTCCTGCGTGACCCGCGTCAGGATCCGCCCCACCGGATGCGTGTCGAAGTACTTGGGGGTCAGGGTCTCGACGTGGCGGAAGATCTCCAGACGCAGATCCTGCATGGCGCGCTGACCGACCATCGACATGGTGTAGGTCTGCCAGTAACGGAGCGCGAACGCCACCATCAGCACGAAGACGTACGCGAGCGAGAGCGTGATGAGCCCCTGGATGGCGATCGCGGGCACCGGTCCCAGGCCGTGGACCGGCTTGACGTAGGTGTCGATCGCGACCTTGGTGATGTAGGGGCCGGCCACCTCGAGAAGTGAGATCGCCAGCAGGAGCCCCACCGAGAGGAAGATCTCCTTCCCGTACGGACGGAGATAGCGGACGAGGCGCTTCGCGAGCCCGTGGTCGTAGACCGCGCCGACCGCCTCCTCGTCGTGCCCCGGGGCGAAGGGAGGGCTCACAACGCCTCCAGCTCTTCCACCATCTCCTCGCGATGGTAGAGATCGGCGTAGAGGCCGCCGCGACGAATCAGCTCCGCGTGGGTCCCGGTGTCCACGATCCGCCCCTCGTCCAGGACCACGATCCGGTCCACGCGCAGGAGCGCCGACCGCCGGTGGGTCGCGAGGAGCAGCGTGGGTCGCGTTGGATGATCGAACAGGGCCTGCAAGATTACTTCCTCGGTCCCGGGGTCCACGCTCGCGAAGGCGTCGTCCAGGAGGAGCACGGGGCGCTCCAGCGCCAGCGCCCGCGCCAGCGCGACTCGCTGCTTCTGTCCGCCCGAGAGGGTGATTCCACGCTCGCCGATGACGGTTTCCAGCCCGCGGTTGAACGAGTCCAGATCGCTCGCCAGTCCCGCGCGCGCGACCGGCCCGTCCGGACTCGGCGCCGCGTCCGGATCGTCGAATCCGAAGGCAACGTTGGCCCGGATGGAATCCGAGAAGAGGAAGCTCTCCTGCGGCACGATGCCGAACACGCGGCGCAGGTCCGCCCGCGTCCACTCTCGCGCGTCCTTTCCTCCGACCAGGACCGCTCCCTCGGTGGGGTCGAAGAGCCGCGCCAGGAGCGCCAGCAGGGTCGACTTCCCCGCTCCCGTGCGGCCGACGATCGCCAGACGCTCGCCGGGAGGCACCGCGAGGTTGAGCTCGTGGAGCACCCACCGGTCCGATGCCGGGTACTTGAACCCGACGTTCCGAAGCTCGATCGGGACCTGCCTGGCGGCGGGCTTCCTGAGCTTGGGCGCGTCCAGATCCTCCTCGATCGGCTCGTCCATGATTGCGCGGATCCGCCTCATCGAAGCCTCGCCACGCTGGAAGAGGTTCGAGACCCATCCCAGGGAAATCATCGGCCAGAGCAGCATCATGAGATAGATCTGGAACGCCACCAGATCTCCCAGCGAGATCCGTCCCCGGACCACCGCCGTTCCGCCGACCCAGAGCACGACCGCGTTCGCGATGCCGCCCAGGAGGCCCATCAAGGGTCCCATCGCGGACCAGAGCTTGTTCATCTTGCGGTTCTGCTCGGTATAGTCCTCGTGGATAGCGCGGAACGCCCGGTACTCGCCTTCCTCCTCAACGTACGCCTTCACGACGCGGATGCCGGCCAGGGTTTCCTGCGCCTTCGCGGTCATGCGTCCGAAGCGGTCCTGGATCGCCTCGTAGTAGTGGTGGATCTTGCCGCCCAGCCGCGCGACCGTGAGGGACAGGATGGGCAGCGGGATGAGCGAGAGCAGCGTCAGCTTCACGTCGATCCGGAGCATCAGGGTCACCGCGAAGCAAAACGTCACGATCGTGTTCGCGAAGTACATGATTCCCGGTCCCAGGAAGTTCCGGACCGCGTCCAGATCGTTCGTGGTGCGGGAGAGCAGATCTCCCACGCGCGTGCGCCGGTAAAACGAGGCGTGGAGACGCTGCATGTGGTCGTAGAGATCGTTCCGCAGCTCGTATTCCATCTGCCTCGAGGAGCGGATCAGGGTCATGCGCATGAGGAAGAGGAAGAGCCCCTGCAGCGCGACGGCCAGGAGGATCAGCGCCGCGTCCCGACCCAGGACTACGCGCGTGGTGCCGTGCTGGAGGTGATTGACCGCCTGGCGGACGATCCAGGGAGACCACACCTGGAACACATTCGTGCCCAAGACCGCGAGGCCGCCGAGCCAGAGCGCCAGGCGGTGGCGTTTGAGATACGGAAAGAGGTGCCGTAATGCTCCGAAACTCAGAATCGGCTCATCTCCTCGCTAGGCGACGCTCCCCTCGGTCCAGATCAGCATCCGGCCGCACGATTCGCAATGGAGCACCGCGTCGTTCCGGCGCGCCTCCTGCATGGCCTGGGGCGTCAACGCCTTGAAGCACGCGGCGCATGCCCCCTTGCGCACCTCCGCCACCGCGATGCCGTCGCGCGTGCCCGCGAGCCGGTCGTACCGGGCCAGGAGGGTCTTGGATACCCCCGGCCGCACCTGGTCGCGATCCACGCTGATCGAATGGATGGACTGGTCGAGAGCCGCGGCCTCGCGCTCCAGATCCGATTCTCCTGCCTTGAGCTTGCGCTCTTCCTCGGCGATCCGCTGCTCCGCCTGCTTCGCCTGGGCCACGAGGCCCTCCTCGCGCTCGAAGTGCTCGAGAATCACGGTCTCGCGGTCGGAGCGCCTGGACTTGATCGCCTGGATCTCGTTCAGCATCGCCTGATATTCCTTGTTCGTCTTCACGTCCAGGAGCTGGCGCTCCAGCTTGATACCCTCGGCCTGGATGACCTCGATCTCTTTCTCCTGCGCGCGCCGCTCCAGCCGGACGCGCTCCAGATCCTTCTTCGCGAGATCGTGCGCGGCCCTGGCCTGGTCGACGGAGGCCTTCATGGCGGCGCGCCGGACGGGGATCAAGTCGCGCTGCTTCTGGATCTCCATGAGCTTCGCGTCGTATCGCTGGAGCTGGATCAAGGCTTCGAGCTCAGGAAGCATGGCCGGCCCTCCTCGCGGACATCGCCTCGGAGCGGCGCCCGGCTGAGACCACCAATAAAAAACGGGGAGCACGCCGGAGCGCGCTCCCCGCGGTTTGACCCGGGGCTCGGAGGCCGCTGCCTCGGCCCTCGCTGGCGCCGGACCGCAACGGCTTCGCCTCATGATGGTGGGCGGTACAGGGATTGAACCTGTGACCTCTGGCTTGTGATACCAGCGCTCTCCCGGCTGAGCTAACCGCCCGCGTGATCGAAACCAAGTTCGTAGGGTCCTTTCTTACGTGATGCGGCATGTCTGGGTCAAATGGGCCCACTTGGACTTGAACCAAGGACCACCCGGTTATGAGCCGGGCGCTCTCACCAGCTGAGCTATGGGCCCGTAAGCTGATCGATGATCGAAACGACGGACCCGAGCCGATCACCCTAGCATCCGCCCCGAGATCCGGTCAAGCCGCCCGGCCGCGAGCCGCGCCCAAGAGCGCGCCTTCGCGGAGTTCGATCACATCATCTCCACGTAGCCCTTGAGCCGGCGGCTCCGCGTCGGATGACGCAGCTTGCGGAGCGCCTTGGCCTCGATCTGTCGAATTCGCTCGCGCGTGACGTTGAACGTGGCCCCGACCTCTTCCAGGGTCCGCGGACATCCGTCGTCCGTCAGACCGAACCGGAGCCGGATCACCTTCGCCTCGCGCTTGCTCAGCGTTTCCAGGACCTCGTTCACCTCGTCCTTC
Organism: Candidatus Eiseniibacteriota bacterium; assembly: GCA_043779525.1. Lineage (GTDB taxonomy): Bacteria > Eisenbacteria > RBG-16-71-46 > SZUA-252 > SZUA-252 > WS-7. The sequence goes on from JAYWED010000031.1 coordinate 169,115, forward strand.
AGCATCGAGAACGCGGCGGCCTGCGCGGGAGACACGACGCTCGTATCCTCGATGAAATCGCCCAGGTTCGAATCGTCGTCCTCGCCGATGGGGCGATCCAGCGAGATCGGCTCCTGCGCCGCCTTCAGCACGCTCTTGATCTTGTCCACCGGGAGCTGGAGCTTCTCGGCCACCTCTTCGGGCGTGGGCTCGCGTCCCAGCTCCTGCACAAGCCGGCGCGACGTGCGCACGACCTTGTTGATCGCCTCGATCATGTGCACCGGCACGCGGA
>JAYWED010000032.1:0-23129 GCA_043779525.1 Candidatus Eiseniibacteriota bacterium
GCCACGTAGTGGATCAGTTCTTCGTCGAAGTCGTCGCCGCCGAGATGGGTGTCGCCGTTCGTGCTAATGACCTCGAACACCTTCGTCGCCGCCGGGTCGTCCGCCGCGGCCGCCGCGACCTCCAGCACCGAGACGTCGAACGTGCCGCCGCCCAGGTCGAACACCGCGATCTTCTCGTCCTTCTTGCGGTCGAGACCGTACGCGAGTGCCGCCGCCGTGGGTTCGTTGATGATGCGCTTCACGTCGAGGCCGGCGATCCGCCCGGCATCCTTGGTCGCCTGCCGCTGGCTGTCGTTGAAGTAGGCGGGGACCGTGATGACCGCGTCGGTCACCTTCTCGCCCAGGTAGGCTTCCGCGGTCTCCTTCATCTTTTGAAGAATCATCGCGGAGATTTCAGGCGGCGTGTACGTGCGGTCTCCGACCTGGATGACCGCCTCGCCGTTCTTGCCTTCCTTGACTACGTACGGAACGTTCTTCGCCTCCTCGGCGATCTCGGCGAACTTCCGCCCCATGAAACGCTTGATGGAATAGATGGTGTTCTGCGGATTGGTGATGGCCTGACGCTTGGCGACCTGGCCGACCAGACGCTCGCCGCTCTTGGTGAACGCCACGACGGAGGGAGTCGTACGGCCGCCCTCGGCGTTGGGGATCACGTGAGGCTCCCCGCCTTCCATCACCGCCACGCACGAGTTCGTCGTGCCGAGGTCGATGCCGATCATCTTTGCCATGATTCCCTCCAAGGTGCTGCGCGGAGGGGCCGGTATGGCCCCTCCGCCTCGTGGACTTCGTCGCGACGCGCGGTGCGCCGCTGTGTCTTCGCGATCCGACCTGCTAGCGAGCCGTCTTGACCGGGATCTCGCGAGCCTTGGCCACCTCGGCCTTCGGCACCGAGATTTCGAGAATCCCGTCCCGGTACGTCGCCTCTATCTTCTCAGACTTGACCGCCTGGGTCAGCGAGAACGAGCGCTCGAACGCTCCATAGACCCGCTCGAGCCGGTGGTAAGTCGAGCTCTTCTGCTCCTCCGTCCGGGTCTTCTCGCCCCGGATCGTGAGCCGGTTGTCCTCGAGGGTGATCTTGATATCCTCGAGTCTCAGACCCGGCAGTTCCAGATGAAGCGTGTAGCGATCCGGCTGCTCCTCGATGTCGACCGGCGGATGCCAGACCGCCGCGCCGCTCTCGTCGGCCAACCACCTGCGGCCGAACACATCTTCCATGACGCGGTTCAGGTCGCCGTGCACGGAGGCGAAATTGCTGATCGGATTCCAACGCACGATTGAGTTCATGACCCTTTCCCTCCCTTTGATTGAGTATGGGCTGTGCCCCGGTTCAACACACCCGGGTCCTTGCCCCCTTACTCATGCACGGGCCATGCCTAGAATGAAATTACAGCGTAACTTGTTGTGTATAAGCTAGTTACTCGTGCGTTGCGGCGACAGATGTCGGGTTGTTGTGTTTCATTGTAGAGCGATTTGTTGTTCTAAAATGGAACCCTACACCCCGTATTCTCTCATCTTCCGCCATAGGGTCGTGCGGGAAATTCCGAGGCTCTTGGCGGCCTTCGTGGTATTGCCGGCGGTGTGAGAGAGAACCCGACGGATGTGCTCGGCCTCCAGCTGGGCAAGGGTGAGACCCTCGGAATAGGGGAAGGCGCTTCCGCGTCCGAGGAGCGGCGTGCGCTGCTCCCGCAGGGCAGGAGGTAGATCCGCGGGTATCACTTCGCTCCCTTCCGCCAGTATGACCGCGCGCTCGACGGCGTTCTCCAGCTCTCGGACGTTGCCGGGGTAGTCGTGCCGCATGAGGATCACCTGGGCGTCCTCGCTGAAGCGGGATACGCGCTTGCCGAGCTGCCGCGAGAATTTCTCGCGGAAGAAATTGGCCAGGAGCGGGATATCCTCTGGGCGGTCGCGCAGCGGGGGGAGCTCGATGTGGAACACGTTGAGGCGGTAATAGAGATCTTCGCGAAACGCGCCCTCGGCAAGCGCGCGCTTCACGTCCTTGTTCGTGGCTGCGATCACACGGATGTCGACGCGGATGGATTCCTTGGCGCCCACGCGGCGGACCTCCCCATTCTGGAGCGCCCGGAGGAGCTTCACTTGGACGGAAAGCGGCATCTCGGCGACCTCGTCGAAGAAAATGGTCCCGCGATCGGCGTGCTCCATGAGGCCGATGCGATCCGCGGCGGCGCCGGTGAACGCGCCGCGAACGTGGCCGAAGATCTCGCTCTCGAAGAGAGATTCGGGGATGGCGGAGGAATTCACGGCCACGAACGGCCGGTGGGAGCGCCGGCTCTGCAGATGGATCGCGCTCGCGATCAGCTCCTTGCCCGTCCCGCTCTCCCCCGTGATGAGGACCGGGCTCTCGGTGGGCGCGATCTTGGCGACGAGCCGGAAGATGCGATGCATCGCCGGACTCTTCCCGATCATGTTGATCGTATTGCCGCGGGGAGTCTCGGAGATGAGAGGCGCGTCCCAGGGGTTTCCTGGCTCCGCCCGCTCCGCCCGCGCTGCCCGCGCGCTCATGCGCTCTGCCCCGTCCTTGGATGTCCGTGAGTCGCATGTCCGTGAGCCGTCACCACTGGATTCTCCTTGTGGGCGCCGGGTGTGTGATCGTGGCCGCCATGGGAGGAATCGCGCTCCTCGGCAACCTCGGCCGCCGCACGGGCGCGATGCTCTTCCTCTGGGGCGTGGCCCACATGGCGTACGCCGCGGCGGCCTGGATGGTCCTGCGCCGCGGCGCTCCCCGTCCCGGGGCGAGCCAGCGCACCGCGCTGCCCGTCATCCTGGCGGTGGGCTTGATCGCGCGCGTTCTGCTCATCCCTGCCGCTCCGTTCTTTTCCGAGGACGTGTATCGCTACCTCTGGGACGGCCGCTTGGTCGCGCACGGAGTGAATCCCTACCCGCATGCCCCCTCCGATCCCGCGCTCGCGCGATTCCAGGACGATCTCCTTCGCCATCTGAATCACGCCGAGGTCCCGACCATCTATCCTCCCGCCGCCCAGTTTCTCTTCGCCGCGGCGTCGCTGGTCTCGACGACCCCCGCGGCCTGGAAGGTCCTTCTCCTCGCGCTCGAGCTCATCCTGGTGCAGGCACTCCTGCGCCTCCTGACGAGCCGCGGGCTTCCACGGGAGAGACTTCTACTCTACTACTGGAATCCGCTGGTGCTGGTTGAAAGCTTCGGGAGCGGACATATCGACCTGGCGGCCGCGGCGTTCCTGGTTCTGGCGCTCATGCTCTACGAGGGGAGACGACCGGCCAGGGCCGGAATCGCGCTCGCGGCTGCGGTGCTCACGAAATATATTCCAGGCCTCATCATCCCCTGGCTGATCCGCCGCCGCGCCTGGGCGCTGCTTGCCGCGATGGCCCTGACGGCGGCGCTTCTTGCGGCGCCCTTTCTCTCGGCGGGGACCGCGTTCACCGCTGGGCTTCGCATCTTCGCCCGGCACTGGGAATTCAACAGCGCCGCCTATCACCTGCTGCGCGAGGGAATGCACTCCGAGGTTGCGATCCGGCGCGTCCTGGCCGCCGCCGGGCTCCTGGCCTCTCTCGTCATCGGATGGCGGGCCCGCTCGACGACGGGCGCCGCATACGCGTGCCTCATGGCCTTTCTGCTCCTGAGCCCGACCGTGTTCCCCTGGTACCTGGTCCCGGCGGTGGCGCTCCTTCCGCTTCACCCGGACTGGGGGCTGGTCGCGTTTTCGGGCCTGGCCGCGCTCTCGTATCTGCCTCTGCCCGCGTACCGCGACACCGGCGTCTGGACGCTGCCCGCGTGGATTCTCTGGGCGGAGTATGGAGGGCTGGTCCTCGCGTGGGCGGCCGCGGGGGTTGCGCGCGGGTGGGCGCGCTCCCGCGCCCGCGTCGACTCCGGCTCCCGCGCCCGCGCGTCAGGATCGCGAGCGCGCATGGGCGAGCGAGAGCACCCCGACATAGAGGAACCCGAACAGGTAGAGAAGGAAGAACGGTAGCGGCGCGTACACTCCCGCCCGCGCGAGCAGGATCATCGTCCACGCGAAGTAGAGTCCGAGAGCGATCTCGAGGAGCGCCCAGCCGCTCACCGGGGCGCGGTAGCGCTTGCCTCTCCAGGGATCTCCGCGATGCTCGATACGGAATTTGGGAGTGCGGTGAAACGGACTCTTGTGGCCGGCCAGCGCCTCGATCACCGCGCGCGTGTTCGTCACCGAGAGACCCATCCCGAGCGACATGACGAACGGAAGGTATCGGAGCTGACGCTTCCAATCGGGGCGTGTCTCCCGCTGCGCGTACGCCAGGTAGAAGAGCACCGAGCTGGTCGCGATGAGGAACAGAATCGTGTCGGCGATGGTGTAGGGCGTGCTCGCTGCCCGGTAGCGGGCGAGCGTGACGGGATACACGATGAGGGAGAGGAGCAGCAGGAAGACATAGGCCAGGTTGTACGTGAGGTGGAAGGTTGCCTCCACCTTGACCCCGAGCGGAAGGCGCGCGCGCCAGACAGCGGGCAGGAGCTTCATTGCAGCCTGGATGGACCCTTTCACCCAGCGGTGCTGCTGCGCCTTGAAGGCGTTCATCTCCACCGGCAGTTCCGACGGGCACAGCACGTGCGGGGCGAACACGAAGCGCCAGCCCCGAAGCTGCGCGCGATAACTCAGGTCCAGGTCCTCGGTGAGGGTGTCCGACTCCCACCCGCCCGCGTCCAGGACGCAGCTCTTGCGCAGCACGCCCGCGGTGCCGTTGAAGTTGAAGAAGCGCTCTCCGCTCATCCGCGCGGCGTGCTCGATGACAAAGTGCGCATCCAGCGAGAGGGCCTGCGCCTGGGAGAGGAGCGAATAATCCTGGTTCAGGTGCTGCCATCGGGACTGGACGACCCCAACCTTCGGATCGCCGAAATACGGAATCATCTCGCGCAGGATCGCAGGCGGAGGCACGAAATCCGCGTCGAAGACCGCGAGAAATTCCCCCGCGGCGAGCTCCAAGCCTCCCTGGAGAGCGCCCGCCTTGAAGCCCTCACGCCCCTCGCGTGTGACATGGACGACGTTGGTCCCGAGCGCGCGCAGCTCCGCGACCTTCCGCGCCGCGATCTCGCGCGTGGAGTCCGTGGAGTCGTCCAGGACCTGGATCTCGAGCCGGTCGCGCGGATAGTCGATCGCGGCCGCGGCCTCGATCAAGCGGTTCACCACGTAGCGCTCGTTGTAGACGGGAAGCTGAACGGTGACCAGCGGCCACTCGGCCGGCGCCGCGGGGGGCTTGGTGTCCCGGACCCGGCGGCGGAAGAGCCGGATGAGATGGATCCGGTGCAGACCGTACGCGGCGAACACGGCCCAGACCACGAGGTAGACAGCGAGGAGCATGGAAGCGCCTATCGGTGGAAGGTCCCCTTCCAGGTGTCGTCGCTCACCAGGAAGGAGATCCCGAGCCTCGCGAATTTCTCGCTCACGCCGAGGTCGCTCTTGTCGCCTCGCGTTCCCAGCTCCAGCGAGAGATCCAGCCCCCCGCCCTGATCCTTGGTGATGAGCCCCGCCCCCAAGGTGAGCGCCCGCTCGTTCACCGCGACGGACCCGCCGCTCAGATCGACCGCGCCCGCTCGTGGCAGGAGATCGGGCCACTGGAGCACATAGGCTCCGATCCGGAGCGGAATCCGGCGCCAGAAGGACATCGCCGTCGGCGCGCCGTGTGCCCGCTCCACCCCGAGGGAGAAGCGTTGCAGCGGCCTGAAATCCACGAGGTCGCTCTGGAGCGAGGAGCGGCTCCAGTTGGCGCGGCGGTACTGCGCGACGGCGCGGAGCCGTCCCCGCATCGGGGCGGAGGCGCCGACCACGAAGCCGGTCGGGATCGTGAGGCGCTGGCCCGTGAAAACATCCGACGCGCCGGCCGTGGAGCGCCGCTGCTCGAGCGGCAGCCCCTGCGACATCTCGTAGACGGCGCCCAGGCTCCAGGCGTCCTTCACGAGCTGCCCGCCGAAGCGGAATCGGCCCTTCTTCGGATACTTCACGTCGAGTGTGTCCCGGGCCGCGGCCAGGGCCGGGTCGGTAAACGTGCGGCGCCAGGTCTCGTGGTAGCTGCCCGCGATCACTTCCCAGTCCACGCCGAGCCGGAAGGCGGGCGCGATTCGGCGCGCGAGACTCACGCGGAGGAAGTTCAAGCCCCCGCTGCCGTCCACGCGGATCGTCGAGGGTGCACCCTGGTTTTCATCCCGAATCACGGTGAATTCGGCGTCGGTGCCCGCGACGTAGCTCCCGCTCAGCACGATCCTGCCGGGCAGCGCGATGATGCCCCGGGCCGACGGGAAGGTGGTCTCGTGCGCGTCCTCGTTCGCCGCCGGCGAGCTGATGCGGCGCATCGCGGGAGTGACGGTGACTTGAAGAAGGATGCGGTCCACGTCGGCGAGCGAGGCGGGATTGACGAGCGAGATGTCGCGCGGGCCGTGCTCGGCGGCTCCGGCGCCTCCGAGCGCGCGGAGCCTCGCGGCCTCTTCGAGCTGCGGCTCGCCGAGCCCGCCGATCGAGAGGATCGAGTTGGCGCGCGCGGGCGAAGCGAGCGGAAGCGCGAAGCCGAGCGCGGCCGCGAGGACGAGCGTGATCGAAAGAGCGGGGCGCGAGCGCGGGCTCATCAGAATCGCCCCGGCGGAAGCTGGGTGTAACTCAAGTGAAGCTCCGCGGGACTCGCGGATTCCCGCGATCCGACCTGGAAGGTCTTGGTCAGATTCCGGCGGTTCACCAGCGTGACCAGGATCCCGCCGTTGGCCGCAGGCATCGAGGCCCATTGCCGCATCAGCGCCCCGGGCAGCTTGAGCGTCACCGATCGGCTGGTCGAGTTATAGAGCAGGATCAGACTTCCCGACGTGAGCACGGTAGAGCCGGGCGCGAGGCTGGATTGCTCCGTGATCGTCTCGCTCCACCCGGGCGTTCCGGCACGGACCTCGACCCTGGCGTTCACGTCCGCGGTGTCGGGGACCGCGCTGCCCGGAAGAAGCTTCAGCACGAGATTGGCCTCATCCACCGAGACGCCGGCCGGAAGCGAATCCACGGGGAAATGAAGCGCGAGTCCGGTCTTGAAGAGCCCGCCCCACGCGAGCGCGGTGTCGGCTCCCGATGGCGCGGGCGCGATCGGCGCGTGAAGGTAGAAGTCCTGGGAGACCCGCGTGTCCACGATGCCCAGGACGGGCGAGCCGGCGACCAGGTGCGTGTATTGGATCCGGAACTTGGCGCCGCCCGCGACGTAGGCCGCGAGGGGCTGCGCGACGGGAGTCTGGAGCGTGAAGCCCGGGATGCTCGTGGGATTGCGCGCCCACTGCACCACCTCGGGAAACAATCCAGAAGAGAGCGGGAGCGAGAAGACGGTCGCCGCTCGCTGGTCTTCCGCGCTACCGAGCAGGCTGCCCGCCGCGGGCCCGGGCCACGCGACGTTGGTCGTGTCCCAGACCGAGGACGCCAGCGAGAGTTCCACTCTCGTCGAGTCGAATCCGAGGGTCAAGTTGCGCGGGAGCTCGAGCGAGATCGTCTGGACGGTGAACCCCGGCAGGGTCGTGTCCGGCAAGGTCCACGCCGCCACGGAGAGGAACGTGCGCGCCACGAAGAGCCCGCTCGTCCCGACCAGCAGGATGCTGTCGAAGTCCGCGGTGCCGGGCTCGACGTAGGTGTCCCGGTCGGGATTGGGCATGAGCCGCACCGTGGTTCCGAGGCCGCCGGGCCCTCGACCAAGCCTGCCGGCGCCCACGAGCCGCTCCGCCTTGCGCGAGCACCCTGCAAGAGGGAGCGCGCTCAGGACGGCCAGCGCAACGAGGAAAGCGAGGTTAAGGCGCACGGACGGGGATCATAATCCCTTGTGGTGACGGGCGCTAGGAAAGACGTGCCGTCTCTAAAACCCGCCCTTTTCGCTGCAGTTCCTTGTGGCACCTTCCGATAGGTCAAAAGAAGGGGGGACCTTTGCCCAGCAGCGTCGCCAAGACTGGAATATCGGATCGTCAGGAGAACGCCGGAGGAGCGCCCGGCGGTTTGCCCGCGCACCAGCAAAATCTGGGGAAAATCCGCGCGCACTACATCTGGATGACCTTCCTGACCGGTGCGCTCATGGGCGCCCTGGTCTGGGCGGTCACCGCCTATTTCACAGAGCGGCTCCACCAGGAGGGTCGCGTCAGGGTCGCCGCGCTCGCGGCCACCATCGCCGCGGGCATTCCGGCGGAAGCGATCCAGGCGCTCGGAGCACGCGAGGACGGGCACAGCCCGGCCTATCTGGAATTGCGCTCCTCGCTCATCGCGGCGCGGCAGGCCAATGCCGATCTGAGGCGGGTCTTCGTGCTTCTGCCAGGCAAGACTCCCCGGGAGTGGAGGTACGCGCTCGACGCGGTCACCGCTCCAGGGGAACGCGCCGCCTTCGGCGAGCCCTATGACATCACCTCCCGCCCCCAGATCGAGGAGGTCAGGTCCGGCCCGACGGCGGACCAGGCGCCCATTCCCGACCGGCGAGGCGGCTGGATCGGGGGTTACGCTCCGATCCGCGACCGCGAGGGGCGGACCGTCGCGGTCCTCGCGGTGGACGTGGGCGCGGATCAGGCGCTCGTTTCCGAGCGCCGTTTCCGTCTCGAGGCCGCGGTCACGTATCTCCTTCTTCTGGGCGGGATCGCTTTCACCGGATTCGACCGCTATCAGAAACGCCGGCTCGAGCTGGAGCGAAACCGGAACGTTCATGCGCGGCTGAGCATCCATCGCCTGGCGGAGGTGATGACGCGCGCCGGCGGCGAGGCGGACCTGATCCGGAACGCCCTCGACACGATGGCCGACGCCACGGGGTTCGCTCAGTGGGCCCTGTTCCGGCGGGACCGCGACCGGGGACCGCTCGCCATCGCCGCCACGCGAGGATTTCCGGAGGGGCCGAGCGGAGATCTGAGCGCGGACGCCACGGGCCCGCGGATCTGCTCGGTGCCGCTCCTCGAGCACGGCGAGCCCACCGGCGTCCTCCAGTGCTTCGCTCCCCCCTCGCGCGGATTCGGCGCGAACGACGTGACGCTGATCCGCTGGCTGGCGGCGCAGCTCACGCAGGGGCTCAAACGGATCCAGCTCGAATCGCGCGATCAGCTTCTGGCTTCCTACATGCGAAGCACGGACGAGATGCTGGTCGGGTTTAACCTGGACGGCCGCGTCACCTACGCCAACCCCGCCGCGCGGCGCGCGCTTCGGGAGACGGCCGACGACCTCGGCGGGCGCGGGATCGACACCCTGTTCCGGTTCTCCGAAGAGGCCGATTCCACGCCTTTCTTGATGCTCCTTCGCAGAGAGGGCGGCTTTTCGGGAGAGCTCCGCTGCTGCACGCTGGAAGGGGCCGCGTTCCCGGCCGAGGTCACGGTCTCGAAGGCCATCGATCGCGACGGCCACGAGAGCGCCTGGGTGCTCGTGGGCCGCGATATCAGCGAGCGGCGTGAGCGTGAAGTGGAGATCCAGAGCCGGAGCGAGCAGCTGGAGTTGATCGTGGAGCAGCTCCAGCACGCGAACGAGAAGCTGGCCGAGGGAAGCCGGATGAAGAACGAATTCCTCGCGAACACGAGCCACGAGCTGCGCACGCCGCTCAACGCCGTCATCGGATTCGCCACGCTCATCGAGCAGAACATCACGGAGTCGGTCGAGGAGCGAACCGCGTTCGCGAAGTCGATCCGCGAGAGCGCTGAGCACCTCCTGATCGTGATCAACGACATCCTGGACCTGGCCAAGGTGGAGGCCGGCCGCCTGGACCTCATGCTCGAGCCGGCGGACGTGACGCCGACGCTCTTGGCGGCGGTCGACACCCTCCGTCCCATTGCCTCCCGCAAGGGCATCCGTCTCACGGCCGAAGTTCCGCCGCAACCGCTGGAGATGCAACTGGATCCCGCAAGGCTCCGCCAGGTGCTTCTGAACCTGCTTGGGAACGCGGTCAAGTTTACCGATAGAGGGAGCGTGACCGTTCGGGCCTGGCGGCAAGAGGGTCCTGCCGAGATTCGCATGGTCATTGAGGACAGCGGGATCGGGATCGCCCAGGAGGACCAGACCCGGCTCTTCGTGAAGTTCTCCCAGGTCGACGGCTCGTACAAGCGGCGCCATCAGGGCGCCGGGCTCGGCCTGGTGATCACGAAGTCCCTGGTTCAGCGCATGGGCGGCAGGATCTCGATGGATAGCGACGGGGTGGGTCTCGGAACGCGGGTGACGCTCGCGTTTCCAGCAGTTCCGGCCTCGGCGGAACCCAAACGAGCGAGGAACGCATGCCTCAACGAATCATGATCGTCGAAGACGATCCCATGAACGCGAAGCTCTTCCAGCTCGTGCTCACGCGGAAGGGCAACTACGAGATCCAGATCACGGAGGACCCGGAGCGGGTCATCCGCGAAATCAAGGAAGGCACCGTGGATCTCGTGATCATGGACGTGTCGCTTTCCAACAGCATGCTCGATGGAGAGGCGGTGGACGGCCTCGCCATCACCAGGCGTTTGAAGCGGGACCCGGCGACGCGCCACGTCCCCGTGCTCCTCGCCACGGCGCACGCGATGAAGGGCTCGAAGGAGCGCTTCCTGAAGGAGAGCGGCGCGGACGACTACATCTCCAAGCCGATCGTGAGCGCGGACGAGCTCTTGCAGCGGATCGAAACGCTCATCTCAAAGAGGGACCATGTCGTTCCACCTGCTCATCGTTGACGACGAGGCGCACAGCCGGAAGCTCCTGAGGATGGTGCTCCGCCAGGGGGACTACGTGTTCCTCGAGGCGGAGAACGGGCCGGAGGCGCTCGCGATCATGGAGCGCCAGAGAGTGGACCTCCTCCTGCTCGACCTCATGATGCCCAACCAGAACGGCTTCGAGGTGATCCTGGCCATGCGGAACAACGAAACGCTCGCCCGCGTGCCGTTCATCGTGGCGAGCGCCTCGACGGCACAGGACGACATCCAGCGGAGCCTCGAGCTGGGCGCGATCGACTACTTCACCAAGCCGCTGTCCGAATGCGATATCCGGTTCCAGATCCCGCTCAAGGTCCGGAACGCGATCGCGCTCCATCAGGCCACCGACGAGAGGCTTCGGATCGAGCGGATGAAAGCGGTCTCGGCTATGGCGGTCGCCTTGAACCACGAAATCAACAACCCGCTGCAAGTGATCCAGGGTAACGCCCAGCACCTCCACGTTCACCCGGGGCTTCCCCCCGACGCGCGGGACAAGGTATCGCGGATCCGGGCAGCCACCGAGACCGTCGCGGGCCTGACGCAGCGCATCGCCGCGCTGCGCGACATCGTAACCGTGGATTACCCGGCTGGGAACAAGACCACCGTCCCCATGGTGAATTTCGAGGCCTCGGCCGCGGCGGGAAAAAAGCCCTAGCCTGCCCTCATCTGGGTGTATCTACCTGATTCCGATAAGGGGGTAAATCCAGTCCAGAATCAGGAAATTGAGCCGTCCGATGAGAAGAGCGACCCGGCCCATGACCGTGAAACCAAACGCCGCGCCGAAGGAGACCATGAGGAAATAGATGCCCACCCTCGCGATGCCCCGGGTCACCCGATCCTGTTCCTTCGAGAAGAAGAAGTAGATGAGGACGCTGAAGACCCCGATCGCGAACACCAGCGAAACGAAGAACGTGTGGGCATCGAATTTCGAGAGCGGCACGATCGCCCGCGCGAGCTGCGGCAGCACCTCGCCGTGGAGCCGGCGGGTGAAATCCAGGCCGATGTAATATGCGACATAGATCGCGAGCGCGTAGCGCGCGATCCACCCGCTCTTCGGGAGATACCGCATGTAGAGCAGGACGCCCAGGAGCCCGGGCACCAGGAGATCCCAGTTTTGCCCGAATTCGTGGGTCAAAGGCTTGATGAGATTCGGGACCAGGGTCTGGTTCAGCGTGGTGCCGAGGTAGTAGCCCAGGGAAACCCCCGCGAACAGGCTCTCTGTGAATCGGAAGAGGGGGTTGTCCTTGTAGAGGAACGAAAACGCGAACAGGGTGAGCAGCGCCGCGACCCAGGTTCCGAAATCGGGGAAATGGGTCATCGCGCCGCCGCCTTCCGCAGCGCCGCGCGGTGGCTCATGTACGCCATGTTTCCGATCAGGATGAACACGATGATGACGAAGTGGATGACGGTCTGGGCGTCCATCCCCTTCGTGGCGGTGAACGCGCGCGTGGTCCTATAGAAGCGCCCCAGATCGGGATAGCGGCCAGCGAGGAGCTTCTCGTATTCGGCCGCCCCCTTCATTCCGCTGAGCATCCCGACGAGCTGCCCCGCGTTCAGATAGGCGTAGTACTTCGGCGCGCCCACGGCCGTCGGGCCGACGATGATCGGCGTGCCGCTCTGCGGATGCGCCTGCGTGATCCACCACTCGCCGATGATTCCGGTGGCGATTGTGGCGACGACGCTGACCTGACGGAGGCTCCGAACGCCTTTCAGCATGGGAATCTGCGCGAGCGGCGTCCCGCGAACGTCGGTCGGGAACGCGCCGACGATGTCGTCCCCCATCCGCTTCATGACCGCCTGGGCTCCGTCCTTGAAGCCCAGGTTCACGTAATCCTCGCCGTACTTGAGATTGGGGAATTCGGCGGAGACCTTGGCGAGGGAATTGTTCGCGAGCTGGAGACCTCCGAGCGGATAGAGCGCGCAGATCACGACGTGGATCCCCTTCGTGAAGCACTGGCGCATGATCCCCTCGGCCATCGGGTCGTTCTCGGGCGCCGAGGAGGGGCCGTAATCGTAGGAGATGAGGACGGTATCGCCCGGCTTCAGCCCCTCGATGAATTCGAACGCGGAGCGGGTCGAGCCGGTCGTGGTCACCGGCAGACCCATCGGCATGATGATGGGCACGGCGACGCCCACGAACACGAGCAGGAAGAGCCAGCGCCGGTCGATGTTCAGAAGCTTTTCGACGAATCCCGCCACGCTACTCCCCTCCTCCGAGACCGAGATAGCCCTTCTCGATTCCGAGGATGACCCGGATGGCCATGGAGGCGGCCCCGAGGGCCGCACCGATGATGATCCCCGACTGGGCCGCGCCGTTCGGGGTCTGCATGATCCACTCGGTGAGCTTGCCCAGCCCCTGGCTCGCGGTTGCCGCGGCGGGCTGAATCGGCGGGAACGGCGCCGCCAGGAATTCCAGGAGCGGAACGCGGCCCGCCATGACAAGAATCCCGGCGACGAGGAGGATCGTCGCCTCGGTATTCCGCGCGCGGAACGCGCGGAACGCCGCGGACGCCATGAAGAAGGCCAGAAGGGCGAAGATGGTAGCCTGGAGCGGCAGGAAGAAATGATCCGCGATCCACTTGAAGGGCGTTCCGGACCCGTCCGGGAGCGTCGTGATCCCCTGCCCCGAAACGGCCCCCCAGATTCCGAGCCCTCCGGTGATGAACAGACCGGTCAGCAGCACGACCGAGTAGGGCCACCCCGACTCGCGCCGCGATATCCGGCGCGTTCCGTTCTGGATGACGTTCACGATCCCGAGCAGAAGCGCGAACCCGGCGACGATGATGAGCCACTGGTCGAGTCGCGGCCTCATCCCGGTCTCGCCCGAGAGGAATCGCTTCGGGATGTAGAGCGAGAGAATCGGGATGATGCCGGCGAAGAAGGCCACGAAGAGCGGGCCGCGCGCGCGAAGCGCCGGGACGAAGAAGCCGAGCGCGATCCCCACGATCGGCAGGAACGCGAAGAGCACGACGATGGCGACGCGGCCGAATTCGAGGTTCACTTGGTCTTGAAGAGGTCCGGGTACCAGGTGAGGCCAAGGCTCGTCACGATGATGCCGACGATCCCGAGCAGGATGACCATGGCCTTGGCGATGTCCTGGGCGCGCATCGAGCCCAGCAATATGGGCTCCCGCGTGAGATAGGCGCTCGCCGCGTACAACTCCTCGCCGATCAGGGTGTAATCGCAGGTGGCGACGAAGAACGGAAGCTGTGTCGGGTCCGCCTGCCCGGCGATCTGGATCGCTCCCGTAGACTGCCCCGTCTCGGCCAGGATGAGCGATTCGGCGAAGAAATACCCTATGAGGAAGATCGCGGCCGGCTTCTCGCGAATCATCCGCGCGGAAACCGCCGCGGTATAGGCGAACTGATCGTAGGTGACATAGTTCACCATCTCCTCGCGGTAGAGGTCCGGCCTTCCCTCTTGCAGATAGGCCGAGCGCACCACCTCCCGGGCCGAGACGAAGGTGAGCGGATCCTTGTTCGGAACGTCGAGGTCGGCCCCGTACCGGGCTGTCACGCGCGCCACGTGGCTCAGGATCGAGATCGACGCGATGGTCTGGATCTCGTCCATGCTCTGGATCCCGGGTATGTAGAGGACCTTCTTCCCGATCTCCGTGGCCCGCCCGATCGCCTCGTCGATGGCGTTCAGTCCCGCGATGCGGCGGATGAAGATGTTCTTCCCCGATTTCGCCATGCCGATCGAGATGAGCAGGACCAGGAGGAAGAGGACCGAGGCGATGAAGGAATTCGTGCGTCCCGCCGAGAACCAGTTGTCACGCGAGGCGACCGGATCGCTCACGACCGGCGGCCCCGCGGCCGCGGCCGCCGCCGCGGCGCGGATCTCGTAGCGGTACACGGTGCCGTCTTTCGCGGACGTGTCCTCGTAGCGTTCGACGCCGGGCTTCACCGAGGCGATTTCGGTCCACTCGTAGGCGGGAGGCACGGCGCGCCGGATCTGGATCATCGCGCCCTCCGGGAGTCCCGCGGGGTCCTTCCAGGTCAGGAGCGTCGCGTTCCCGCCGTCACCGGGGCGATCCTTGGCCGTCAGATTCGTGGGGGCGGGAAGCTCGGCGGCCGGAGGCACCGAAGTCTCCGGGGCGAGGGCGAGCACGGTCCCGGAGAAAAGCGAGACGAGCAGCGCGAGCAACGGCGCTGCGTAGAGCGGAAGGCGCGCGGGCGCGCGGCTCAGGACGCCGATTCGCACGGCCGGAGACTAAGAGCCGCCGACAGAGGGTGTCAATAAGGGTTTTCCGTCCCGCCCCATTTCGGCGGGGGTTCCGAAGCTATCCTGCCGGCTCGCTCATCACTCGCGAGCGGCGGATGCCGTGCGAGTTCATCCGGTTGTGAAGATGCTGGCGGCTCACGCCCAGAGCCCGCGCCGCGCGCGACACGTTCTGGTCGCACTGGCGCAGCGCCTCGCGGATCGTGTCCGCTTCCACTGCGTCGAGCGTCTCGCGCAGCGTGTGCTGCCCGTCCCAGCGCCGCGTGACCGGAGCGCCGAGGCCAAAGAGCGAGGGCTCGAGCGCCGCGTCGTCGTCGGCGAGCGCGACCGCGCGCGCCATGGCATTCTCCAGCTCGCGGACATTGCCGGGCCAGGGGTGGCGGAGCAAGAGCTCCCGCGAATCGGCGGTGAGTCCGCGGACCTTGCGGGTTTGCTGCTTGGCGAACTGATCGAGGAAGTGCTGGGCGAGGAGAAGCACGTCCTCACCCCGCTCGCGAAGCGGCGGAGCCTCGATCGGCACCACGTTCAGCCGGTAGAAGAGGTCCTGGCGGAACCGGCCGCCCTCGACTTCGCCCTTCAAGTCTCGATTCGTCGCCGCGACCAGGCGCACGTCCACCTTGCGTGAAACCGTCTCGCCGACGCGCCGGATGTGCCCGTCTTGCAGCACGCGCAGGAGCTTCACCTGTAACGACGCGGGCATCTCGCCCACCTCGTCCAGGAAGATGGTGCCGCCGTCCGCCGCCTCGAAGAGACCGATCCTGTCTTCGGAGGCGCCGGTGAAGGCGCCCTTCTTGTATCCGAACAGCTCCGACTCCAATAAGTTCTCGGGGAGCGCGCCGCAGTTCACCGCGACGAAGTTCTTCTCGCGGCGAGGCCCGTTCATGTGGATGGCCCGCGCGATCAGCTCCTTGCCGGTTCCGGTCTCACCCTGCACGAGCACCGACACCTGCGTCGGGATGACCTTTTCCAGGAGCTCGATGACGCGGAGCATCTTGGGACTGCGGCCCACCAGGAGGCCGTAGCGGAAATCCTCCTTGAGCGCGCGTCGGAGGTTCTGGTTCTCGATCTCCAGGCGGCTCTTGGAATCCTTGAGCGACTCGTGCATCCGGGCGTTTTCGAGAGCCCCCGAGCAGAGCGAGCCGAAGCCCTCGAGCAAGGCGATGCTGTCCGAGGTGAATTCGTGGGTGATCGAGTGGGAATCGATGTAGAGCACGCCGAGCACGCGCCCGGCGCTCAGGATCGGAAGGGCCACGACCGTGCGAAGCGACAGCTCGCGGACGCTCTTCCGGTCCTGGAAGAGCGAGGATCCCACGGCGTCGGGCACCCAGACGGTCTCGCGACGGTGCGCCGCTTCTTCGGCGATGCCCCAGGAAATCTGGAATTCGTCCGAGGGAAGCGAGCTTTCGTCCTTGTTGCGCGCCACCTCGAAGCGGAGCTTTCCGTCCTCGTGCATGAGCATGAGGAAGCCGCGGTCGGCGTCCGCGACCTGGATCAAGGCGTCGACGACGCGGACGAGAAGCTCGTTGAGATCGAGTGTGCCGGTGACCGCGCGCGCTGCCTGGAGGACGTGGGTGATGCGGTCGAGATCGGATCCGACACGGGAACGTGATGGGGACCGTGGCTCTTGGAGCAACTCACGTTCCCAGTGCGTCAAGCCCCTGCTGAGTCGTTCGAGAGGGTCGATCTCGGGCATTTCGGACGCGCTGGGATCCCTGGGCTGAGACGAATCGGGATGCTGCGTCATGGTTCCACCCACCCCTTGGTTGAGACCGGCCAGGGCAAGGTCGCGCCTCTCCTTGCGCCACGGTAGAATACAAGTGTCAAAGCGATTTGTCAAGTGACGAAGGTGGTGGTGGGACTAACGTGTCTCAGCAGGGTGCCAAAAATAGCGTACCCGAGCGCAGAAACGCATAGTGCCACTGCGATTGACCCTGCGTCGGAACGGCCCCACATCCATACCCCGAGGGCAGCATTGAGGGTGGTCGCGAGGGTGACGGCGCCGATCGCGCCCCACCTTCCGAAGAGCTTTCCAAGACGATGTGTCGTGTGGTCGATACTACCCAGGTAGAAGGGGCGACCCCCGGAAATGCGGTCCCAGACCACGAATGTCGCGTCAAAAATGGGGTACGCGAGAATCACGAGCACCGCGGCGACGTGCTGCCATGTCAAGGATTCTTCGAGCGACTGGAGGGCGAGCGCCGCGAGCGCGAATCCCAGGAGATGGCTGCCCGCGTCGCCGAGGAAAATCTTCGCCGGCGGCGCGTTGTAGACGAGAAATCCCGCGCACGCCCCGATCAGTCCCCACGCGAGCGCCAGCTGTGCGGGCGCCCCGTGCACCAGGGCCAGGGCCGCGAAGCCGCCGGCCGTGACCGGAACGAGCGCGCCCAGGATCCCGTCCATGTTGTCGAGGAAGTTCACCGCGTTGAGCAGTGTCGCGACGCCCAGGAGCGCCGTGATCCCGAGAAGCGGATTCTCGCGGAGAGCGGTGACGTGCGTTCCCCACCACACAAGACACGCGCCTGCGGCGAGCTGCCCGATGAGCTTCCCGCGCGGCCCCAATGGATGGCGGTCGTCGATGAGCCCGAGAACCAGCGCGATGCCCGCGCCGGCAATCAACCCCCACGCCGGCGCCGAGACGGCGCCCGGTCCGAACGCGCCGGCGAGGATCGGCGCGACCACGAGCGCTCCCGCGATCGCGACTCCGCCGAGGAGCGGCGTCGGGCGCGCGTGCGGCTTACGTGGGTCCGGATGATCGACGTAGCCGGTCGCGCGCGCGAGCCGCTGAACGAGCGGGGTCAACGCGAGCGCCGCGAAAAAGGCAAATCCCGCGACCTCGAGAAGAGGGATGCCGCGGACCGGAGTCACGCGGCGCCGGCGGACACGCCGCCCGCGGCCTCGAAGGCGCGGACCGCGTGCTCCCAGCGGAAGCGCGATCGCACCCACGCCCGTCCGCGCTCACCCACGGCGGCGGCGAGAGCGGGATCGCGAATCAGGGCCACGATCAGCGCGGCGATCTCCTCGGCGGAGGTTCCCACGCGAAGGATGTCTTTCGGGACAGGCTCCAGCCCATCGCGCACGAGCGGCGTCGTCACGACCGGGAGACCTTGGTCCAGCGCCTGAAGCACTTTGGTCTGCACTCCCGCGGCGAACCGGTGGGGGGCGGCGAACACGGTCGCGCGCGCGAACGTGTCCTCCGGACGCTCCAAAAAGCCCAGGGTTCGGATCCCGGCGCCGCGCGTGAGGCTTCCCAATCGCTCCGATTCCTTCCCCGCGATCTCGAGAACCGCTTCGGGGACTTGCGCCCGGACGAGCGGAAAGATGTCGCGGGCAAGGAACGAGGCCGCATCCCTGTTGTGGAAGATCCGGTGATACCCGAAGAAGAGAATGGTGGCCCGCTCCCGTGCCGGGCGCTCCGGCTCCCGCGCCGCGCGCGCGGTCTCCCGTGATCCCCCGCCGTCGACTCCGATCGGCACGACTTCGATCCTGGCGCCGGGGCACATGGCCGTGATCGCCTTCGCCTCGGCGTCGCCGACAACCCAGCAGCGGTCGAAAGCCGCAGCCACGCGGCGCTCGTATCGCGCGATCCGGCGTCCTTCCTTGCGGTAAAGCCACCGGTTGACGCCGGACCTGTACCCGATGGAGCGCTCGATCTCGGTCGAGATGACGTCTGTGAGGTCCAGGATCCAGACTGCGGCGTGGCGGGACATCTCGGGAAGCGCGTAGGGCGCCATGCGGAAGAGATGCGTGTAGACCACGTCGGGGCGGACGCGCGCCAGCGCTTCACGCACGCGGAGGCGCATCCGGCCTGACTCGTAATAGGCCGCCTGCAGGGGGAGCGATCCGAAGAGCGCCGCGAGCGCGCGCATGGCCGAAAGGAACGCGGGCAGGCGAACGACGGAGAGCGAGGCGAGGAGGTTCGTGAGCGGCGCGACGGCAGCCGCGGGACGGGAGCGCGCCGCGTCGTCGAAGGTCACGAGGTGGACTTCGTGCCCGGCCGTCCTCAGGGCGCGGATGAAATGGAAGACTCGGTTGCGATCCCCGCCTACCGGCGGATAGGGAAACCGCGAGGTGAGAAAGAGGACGCGCATCGGAGCGAGTATACTGCACGCCCATGTCCGGCGCACGCTTCGCCCTCTGGAGAGACCGGTCGCTGCGCTTCTCGATGGGAGCGAGCGCCACGATCGTCAATGGCGTCATGGGCATCCTCCGGAACAAGTGGTTCGCGCAGCACCTCGAGGCTTCCGGAATCGGCATCCTCGCGCAGATCATCTCGAGCCAGGCCTGGCTCGGCACCGCGGGAGGCATGGGTCTTGGCCTCCCCGTCGCGCGTGCCGTCGGCGCGGCCACGGCTTCCGGGGACTCCTCCGCGGCGCGCCGGACCGTGTGGGCCGCCTTCACGCTGCTTCTGATCAGCGGCTCGATCGTGATCGCTCTGGGTCTTCTCTTCGCCGCGCCCATCTCGCGCGCGCTCTTGGGCGTGGACACGTACGCTCCGCTCATCCGGCTCTCGATGATCGGAGTCGCGGGCATAGGGGTCCAGGGGATCCTGGCCGGCCTTTTCGCGGGACGGTCGGATCTCAGGGCGCCCCTCACGTTCGCCCTGATCGGTGGGTGCCTGTCCCTGGCGACCGCGTTCCTGCTCGTGCCGCGGTGGGGACTCAAGGGAGCGGCGCTGGCGGTCGCCATCCTCTTTCCGGCCGGGTGCGCGGGCGCCCTTTTCGTGCACCGCCGCGACTATCGCCCGCTCGTGGCATCGCCGACGACACCCGCTCTGACTCCGGCGCTCGCGCGCGGGTTGCTCACGGTGGCGGGCGCGGGACTCCTCTCCGCGCTCGCGGAGCAAGGAACGCTTCTCGCGGTCCGATCGCACTACGTCCATGAGAACGGCGTCGAGGCGAACGGCTATCTGCAGGCCGGGCTCGCCATCTCGCAGCAGGTGGGCTCGCTCTTCTACGCGTACCTCGCGAGCTACGCGTTCGGGAAGATCTCTGGAATTGCGGGCCTCGAAGGCGCCGAGGGAACGCGCGCCTACACGCGCAAGCACTGGGCGCCGGTCATGCTTCTTGCCGCGGCGGCGCTCCTCACGACGAGGCTCGGCGCGGCGCCGCTCCTGCATCTGCTCTACTCTCATCGCTTCGATCCGGCGCAGCCTCTCATGGCGTGGGCCCTGGTCGGCGAGTTCGGCCGCATCGGCCTCGTGACCTGGGCGCTGGGCTCGCTGCCGCTGGGAGGCGCGCGCCTCTGGTTCCCGATCAGCCTCGTGTTCCCCATGACCTTGGCGGTCGCCTATGCGGTCCTTGCCGCCTCGGGCGCGGGCCCGCTCGGCCTGCCCAAGGCCTACGCGGCCGCGGGGCTCGCCGCCGCCTTGGTCGGCGGAGTCATGATGTCCCGGCGCGGCGTGACCCTGGGAGCGCGCGACCTCCTGGTGTTCGCGGGCGGTGCTCTGGCGCTTCTTCTCCTCGCCGCTTCGGCCTCCGCCAGGCCTTGATCCGGCAGAGACCCGCCTTAGCAAGGCTCGCGATCCGGTTCATGAAGCGGTTCGTCCAGGGCACCTGGCTGGAGGAGCCCGCCAAGCGGGCGCACTTCGCCCTCACCCGCAAGAGGAACAGCCTCTACGACGCGCTCACGATCGAGGTCATGCGGCGCGTGCTCCGCCCGGATTCCAACGCGATCGACGTGGGGGCCTTCGAGGGGGGGATGCTGAAGCACATCGTGCGGCTGGCACCGGCCGGCAGCCACCTCGCGTTCGAGCCTCTGCCCGAGCGGTGTCGGGAGCTGGCCCGCGCGTTCCCCCGCGTGCGGGTTCTCTCCTACGCGCTGGGGGACGCCACCGGCGAGGCCTGGTTTCAGCACGTGGTGCGCTATCCCGCGCTGAGCGGTCTCAAGCGGCGGATCGACCTCGATCTTTCCGAGGCCGTGCGCGAAGAGACCGTCCGGGTCGAAACCCTGGACCGCACGGTCCCGGACGGATTCCCCGTCGCGCTCGTGAAGATCGACGTGGAAGGGGGCGAGCTGGGCGTGTTCCGCGGCGGGATCGCGACGTTGCGGCGAACGCGTCCTGTGGTGGTGTTCGAATGCGGCCTCGGCGGCGCCGATTCCTATGGCTCGGAGCCCGAGCAGATCTACGACCTGGTCACGGAAACGATCGGGCTCCGTTTGTCTCTGATGGACGCCTGGCTATCGGGACGGGCGGCGCTTTCGCGCGCGGAATTCGCGGAGCAGTTCCGGCAGAGCCTCAACTTCTATTTCATCGCGCATCCCTGACGCGCAACGCTAGTGGGCGCTCTGGTCGCGGAAGACCCGCACCAGGGTCAGGAAGAGGATTTTCACGTCGAAGCCCATCGACCAGTTCTTGATGTAGTAGAGGTCGTACTCGATGCGTTGATCCAGCGGGGTGTCGCCGCGGAGTCCATTCACCTGCGCCCAGCCGGTGATCCCGGCCTTGACGTGGTGACGGAGCATGTAGCGCGGGATCGACGCGCGAAACTGCTTCACGAACACCGGGCGCTCCGGTCGAGGACCGACCAGGCTCATGTGCCCCACGAGCACGTTCCATAGCTGGGGCAGCTCGTCGAGCGAGAGCTTGCGGAGGATGGAGCCGAGCCGCGTGCGGCGTGGGTCGCCCGGCCGGCTCCATTCGGCCTTGCCGGCGGCCTCCGCGTCGGCGCGCATGGTCCGGAGCTTGTACATCTTGAACCGCCTGCCGTTGAGCCCGACCCGCTCCTGCGCGTAAAAGGCCGGACCCGGAGAGTCCATCTTCACCACGATCGCCAGCAGGAAAAGCGCCGGGGACAGGAGCACCGTCCCGATCAGCGCGAGCGTGAAATCGAACGTGCGTTTCAAGACCGCGTTCCATCCCTGCCCGGGGCTCTCCGTGACCAGGATGACCGGGGTCCCGTCGAAATCCTCGACGCTCGCGTTCAGCGTGAACGTTCGCGCGAGATCGGGAACCAGCCTGACCGCGGCGGTCGAATCGTTCAGCCGCTCCAGCGCTTCCAGCTCGGCCTCGAACTCGGAGCGGTTGAGCGCAAGATAGACAAGCTCCGCTCCCGTCCGCTCCACAAGCTCCGGCAGCTCGGCCACGCTGCCGATGACCGCGGTCGAGCCGATCGTCCGCCCCGTCTCCGAGGCGACCGCGGAGACCATGCCTTCGACCGCAAAACCGAAGTCGGGCTCCGAGGTCATCTTCCGCTCGAGGTCCGCCGCCAGATCCCCCGTTCCCACGATGAGCACGTGGCGGAGATTCCGGCGGTTCCGGCGCACCGCGCGCAGGGCCATCCGTCCCACCGCGTGCGTTCCGCAGAGCACGACGGAAGCGATGGCCGCGAACAGGAGGAGCACCGTGCGGCTCAGCTCCCCCCTGGAGAGGAAGGACCCGAGACCGGCCCCGGCCGTGACCGCCACGACGCCCTGGACGAGCGAGAGCATCTCCTGCGATAGGCGGACCGTCCGGGCGGAGCGGTAGAGGTGGAGCGAGCGCAGGATGATGAGGGCAACCGGCGTGAGCACGGCCCCGAACCAGAGGTAGAGCTGGATCGAGGGGACGCCCAGCGGGGCCGGAACGCCGAGGCCGTAGAACCTTAGCCAATAGGCCGCGAGCCAGGAAGCGGCGATGAGGACGCCGTCGAGGAGAAAGAGGCCCGAGGCGAAGAGCTGACGGTTCTTTGTGATCATGGATTGGGAGGCGGCGGCACGGGCGCAACCTGAGCGATCTTACCGCAACCAGGCTGTCGGCGGCAAATCGGCTCCCTCGAGGTCCGGCTGCTTGATACAATCCCGCACTGGCGCTTGAGCCGCCTTGCGAACCCAATGACCCTTCCCGACGTCAGCATCGTCATCGTCAGTTGGAATACGCGCGACCTGTTGCGGGATTGCCTCAGAAGCTTGCGAGGCGCCGCCGGGGCCGCGACCGAGGTCTTCGTCGTCGACAACGCCTCGGCCGACGGAAGCGCCGCCATGATCGCGGCGGAATTCCCCGAGACGCGTCTCATCCGGAATTCCGGAAACGTGGGCTTCGCGCGCGCCTCGAACCAGGGACTCGCGCTGGCGCGCGGCAGGTACCGGATGCTGCTCAACTCCGACACGCGCGTGCCCGAGGATGCCCTCGCGCGACTCATCACCTACATGGACGCGCACCCCGGGGTCGGCGCGTGCGCGCCGCAGCTCCGTCACTTCGACGGAACACTCCAGGCCACCGGACGTGCTTTTCCGACGCTCCTGACCGCCGTCGTCGCGATCACGCCGGTCCCGACGTGGGTGCGCC